>JAUVII010000355.1 GCA_030592845.1 Candidatus Krumholzibacteriia bacterium
CTCATGACCGAGGAAAGTTCCAAACCCATCCGCCTTCTCATCGCCGACGATGAAGAGGACCTGGTCACCTTCCTGTCACACCGTCTGCGCAAGCGCGGCCTGGACGTCACCATGGCCGTCAGTGGATCCGAAGCCGTTTCCGCCGGAGCACAAATGATGTTCGACGTGGCGGTGGTTGATCTGAAGATGCCCGACATGGACGGCATCACCGTCATCGAGCAGCTCAAGAGTCTGCAGCCCTTCATCGAAGTGATCATGCTCACCGGCCACGGCAGTCACGACTCCGCCTGGGAAGCCGGACGTCTGCAGGCCTATCGCTACATCCTGAAACCCTATGATTTCGAAGAGCTCCACGACCTCATCATCACGGCCGCCGAACACCGGCGTCGGCGTATGCAGAAGGAATTCGAAGACAAACTGAACGAACTGATGGCCGGCACCACCAGTCCCCGGGATCTGATCGAAGAGAGCGAAAAACTACGCAGTGAGTACGAACAGGATTAACACCGCACTGGTTGCCGAAGGCCGCCAACTGACCGACCTGCTCGCGGGTCTGGTTACCCGCTCCCCCCTGTTGCGGTTGAATATTGTCGCGGTGGTCGATCTCGACCCGGGGCCCGACAGTCCGGATCTGGCCCTGTTCGAGGGCACCGCCATCAAGAGGATATCCACCGACATCAACGACATCCTGACCCGCGAGGACCTCGACCTCGTAATTCTCGGCTCCGACAATCACGATGTTGCCGCCGCCCTGCGCACCGGCCTGTTTCCCCATATTCCAGTCCTGGGTCCGGAGGCCCACAAGATCATCCAGGGCGCCATTCGCCTGGCCGAGGACAACCGGGCGCTGCGCGCCGACAGCCGCCGCCTGAAGGAAACGCGGCTCCGGCTGAACATCTTCGTCGAGACCGCGCCTTTGTCCATCTACATCAAGGACACCGAACTGCGGTTCCGGAAGATCAACGAACACGCCCAACGGATTCTGGGTATTCGCGAATCCGATCTGGTGGGCAAACGGGACAGCCTTGTTTTCCCCGAAGGCGGCGCGCGCTGGCTGCAGAAGGTGGAACAGGAAACGCTGAACAACCGGCGCACCCTGCACGCCACCGGAGTTCTGCCTGTGCAGGGCCGGATGATGCACGTGCAGGTCACGTTGTTTCCCGTCATCGAAAACGGTCGGGTGGAAGGCCTCTACGGTCTGATCGAGGACACGACCGAACTTTTTCAGAGCGAGCAAAAACGCCACGAGGTCGATGAACAGCTCAACGAGACCCAGAAATACCTGCGCGAAGTTCTGGAGAACAGCCGGGACATCATTTTCCTGACCGACCCCAAGGGAAACATCCTGACCTTCAACAGCGGGGCCGAGACCTCGCTGGGATTTTCCATGGACGACGTTGTCGGAACCCCGGCCCACCAGCTCTGCGCCAATCCCGGCAACTTCGAGAAGCTGTTCACCGCGGCCTTGCGCGAAGGCCACGCCGTAAGCTATGAGGCCGAATTCCGCAGCAAGGACCGGCGGCCGGTGATCTGCAATATCAGCCTGACCCTGATCGACGGTCCCGACGGCAAACCCCTGGAAGTGGTGTGCCTGTGCCGCGACCTGACCACGCGCCTGCGCCTGAAAAACGACCTGATCCGTTCCGAACGCCTGGCTGCCGTCGGGCAGATGGCCTCGGGTGTCGCCCACGAAATCAACAACCCGCTGGCAGTGATCGACACCATCGCCGGGCTGGTCGAAGAAACCCTGGAAGAGGAAGGCGAAGCGCTCAAGCCGGAAACCAGAAAGATTTTGAGCAAGGCGATGGAAAGACTCCATCACCAGGTTCAGCGGGTGACCACCATTACCCACAGCCTGTTGGGCTTCGTACGTACCCAGCATTCGGGCATGGCGAACGTGGACATCCAGGAACTGC
>JAUVII010000118.1 GCA_030592845.1 Candidatus Krumholzibacteriia bacterium
CACCAGTTCGCCCACTTCCACGGGAACCGATTCGTCCAGGGCGCCGACCACCGCGGGTTCGAACTCAAGGGCGCCCATGGCCCTTCGTCCCGTGTAGCAAAGCCGCTCGACCGGACTGAAACTCTCGGCGGTGCGGCCCTGTCGGGCCAGCCAGGCGTCGATGATGCTGTTGCCGAACTGGTCGGGCAGTGCATCGGCCAGCAGGCCGGGCATTCCGCGGAATGTTTCAAAACCCAGGGCCGGGAAATTGAACCTAGCCTGCGACCGCCGCGCCTGGGCCCAGGGCATTTTCAAAGGCGCCAGGTCCAGACCCTCGTCCAAAAAATCGGGATCGAATTCGAAGGTGGCCAACCGACGCTCGTCGTTCCACGCCACCGCGCCGACCAGTTTGCCCCACATCCGGACCAGGGCGGTGTCAACCTTGGCTACCATTGGGGATCCTCCCGATCAGGGTCGGAATCGGAATCCGACCTCTTGCGCGAGGCCCGCTGACGCTGCCGGCCCTGGAGCTTGGCCAGTTGCAGGGGGCTGGGACCTGTGTCGGGCAGGAAGTTTTCCAGTTCCTCAAGCGCCTCGAGCACGCGAAGAATCCGGATCAGTGTCAGCATACTGCTGGATGCCCCCCGCTCGAATTCCCCGATAGTCGTGCGAGTCAGGCCGGCCTGGTCGGCCACATCCTGCTGGGTAAGATTCCGGTTCAGGCGCCGCTGCTTCAGGCGCCCGCCAATCTCCTCAAGGATGGCCTGATCACTCATTCCATAAATCGCCATTATGATGTCTTTCCTTGTCTTTAAGATTATTATCATCATTAAAGATGGTTTTATAAGACATAATTAACCTACACACAAACCAAGGAAAATGCAACATATTTTGATGGGTTTTCTGGACACAAATGAGATCTGACAGCTTTAAAGATGGTTATTATTTACTTTAACTATTTCAACAACATCATTTTATGGGTGGCGGCGAACCCCTCCGCTTCGATCCGGTAGAAATAAACTCCACTCGACACTGCGCGACCCCCGTCATCGATCCCGTTCCAGGTGACGGTGTGGGAACCGAAGGGCATCACGCCCGACACCAGGGTACGGATTTCATTCCCCCGGACATCGTAGATGCGTAGTGCCACCCGGCCCGACGCAGGCAGGTCGAAGGAAATCTTCGTGGCCGGATTGAAGGGGTTGGGATAGTTGTCTCCCAGACTGAAGCGGACCGGGACACTCGCCAGGTCGGTGTCCTGAAGATCAAAGGCGTCGCCACCGTCGACAGCCAGGATAGCGCGAAGGGCAGTCCCGGATTTTCCGTCCGAAGTGTTCATCACGATCTCGAGCAGACGGTCCGGTAGCTCGACCGGTTCGTCACTCGCAAACGCGACCCTCAGCTTGTCGCCGGAAGCCTTCCAAACGAACAACCCCGCTTCGGACAGGTCCGTGGCGACATCCTCGACCAGATTTCCCATACCCGACGCGGTGACCTCCAGCCAAAATGAATGAGCCGTCCCGCCCGCAGTTTCCAATGGTAAAGCCAGGCGGCCATAGCGACCCTGGGCTTCACCCCAGGCAGCGGTTGCGGTCGGTTCATTGGGATCCGATTTTCCCGGAGCGGCTCCGCTGATCAACGCCGCGTCCCAGGGGTCGAGCGCGCCATCGCCCGACAGGTCGCCGCGCACTGCCTGAGCCGCCGACAGCCTGATCGTCCCCACGCAATGCTCGAGGACCATCCTCGCGTCTGTCTGATCCACCGTCCCGTCAGCATCGACATCGCCGGTCACGACGGTCGCAGGCACCGCAGCGGCCAAGCCGTAGCGCACGAAAAACACCGGCCCCGGCCACAGCACTTCCATCCCGTGGTCCGGGGTGGTAGCCGAAATCGTGAGGGTATTGACCCCCTGGGTCAAATCCGAAACGGACAGCGAAAACTCATCCACGGCATAGTGATGGATGGTCCCGATATCGGTCGTCTGCCACAAACCGTTGACGTCGATTTTTCCGGTGTCCGATCCGTTCCAGGTGCTGACGATCATGCGCGCGCTGGTGGCCGTAGTCAGATCATCTTCAGGCGGGATGGTGAACTCGGCCGACTTGGAACGGCCGTCACGCACCCAGAAGGCGGTGGGCAGACTGTCCATGGTGTGCATCTTCACCACACCGTCGCTGTGGCGCAGCGAAAGATCCTCCACCAGGTCGGTGACGTACCACATGCCGGAATCGTCGAGAATCCGCGCCTGGAGTTTTACCGATCCCGGCTGCTGGTCGGGGATCCAGTCGACGTCCCAGTTTATGTCGTAGGGCGCGGTGGTCATGGTGCCCACGATGCCGCCGATGGAAATCGAACTCGCGTACTTCGGCCGGTAGAAGCTGCGGTGCCACTCCGCGAACACACCATCGCCGTCGGTGTCGTAACCTTCGTAGTAGGCCAGGACCTGGACCTCTTCCACGGTGCCTGCCGCCGCGGCGTCCACGGTTATGTCCACCGCATCGACGATGGTATCGCCGGCCGCCGGACTCAGAATGCTTCCGGTTGGGTGGGCGGCCGAGCCATCGTAATAAACGCGCACCACCACGCCGTACCAACCCCACTGTCCCCAGTCGAAGCTGTTGCAGATCTGCCGGTCGGCGGATCCCTCCAGGGTGACGGTGCCGGTTGCCAGTTGATCCAGGGGGATGTCGAACATCAGGTTGTCTTCATACATATAGCACTCGGGACTGGACGAGGGGATCGTCGCCAGTTCGGGAAGATACAGCCACGACCTGCCGGCCAGGCGAATCATCTTGTTCGATGTGCCCGGGTGACCGCCCCAGCGGTCGATGATCATCTCGACCCGCACGGCGCCGGTCAGGTCCGGCACCTCGATCTCCAGAACCGGGTTGGGCAAAAAGGCGGCCGCGCCGGGATTGAGGGCATCGGGATCGGTGACCCGCCAGTCGTCGCCGGCGTAGATGGACATCCGGGTTTCCCGATAGACGTCCCCCGCTCCGGGACCCGCGGCGAGGGAGGGTTCCAGGTCCGTGTGGATCATCAGGTCATCGGTGGAGGAAAAATTTCCCGCCGTATCGACACAGGTCACCTTGAAGTGGTAATGGCCGCCCGCGTCCAGCCCCGTGATATCGACCTCGTGTTCAGTAAGGAAGGTTTGTCCCTGCAAAAGACCCAGTTCGTAACCGGTGGTCAGACCGTAGGCCACGCGGTAGAACGCGGGTTCATCCGTCTGCCAGGAAAGGGACGCCTGGTCCAGGGTCGTGACCACCGCGATCTCGCTGATGACCGGCCCGGTGTAGTCGCTGCCCGATCCGCCATCCTCGGGATGGATCGGACTGGCCAGGTTGAACGCGTAGTCGAACGCCACTGTCTGGGGACCGTTGCCGGAGTCCAGGCCCCCGGCGATCCAACCGCAATGGTCCAGGGTCATCGATCGGTTCAGGGAGGCGGCCTGCTGCCACAGGTAGCCGTCGGTCGAATACAGGCACGACCATGCGCCCGCCTGGCGCCGGACCTGCAGCCACAATCCGTCCGTAACGTCGGACACCGGCATCGAGCCCAGGTCGGTGAAAGTGCCGCCGGTGGAAGTTCCCCAACCGACCGTCCAGTTTCCGCCTGAATGTTCACCCAGCAACTGCACCGTTTCGGCGCCCGAGCCTGTAAATTTGAGTCCACCAAAGATGTCACCGCTGATGTCGGATGTGGCGAGTTTCAGTTCCAGGGCGATGTCCCCGTCGGCCTCGGGTTGGTGGGCGAAGAAGACCTCTGCACCTGCCAACCAGGGATCCTGGGTCACCGCCGGCAAATCAATGATCACATGGCCGCCGTTTTGACTCACGGCGGATCCGGCCGTGCCGTCGGTCACCGTCCAGGGTTCGCCGAAGTCCGTGTCGTGAAAATCGTCCGACAGGAACAGGGCCGATCGAAAGGAAACCGGAACCGTAACCAGGATCGGGATGACTTCCGACGTCGTCTGGTTGCCCTGGTCGTCGGTGGCCACCGCCCGGATCTGGTGGCTGCCCACCGCAGGTGGGTCCCAACTGAACTCGAAGGGCGCGGTGTCATCGACATCCAGCAAAACACCGCCCGCGAAAAACTCGACCCGGCTGACTACGCCGTCCACGTCGCCGGCCACGGCCGACAGATTTACCGCTTCGGTAAAGCTGAATTCCTGGCCCGGGGATAATCCGTACAGCGTGATGACCGGAGGAGAATCGGCCAAAATTCCCCCATCGGACCCCGCCCCGAAATTGATTTCCACATCCCTGGCGGAAAGTGCCCTGCTGTAGACCGCCGCCAGGTGGATCGAGCCCAGCCAGAAACGGGTCCCGTCCATCTCGGCTCCGATACCCAGGCGGTAGGAACCGTCCCAGTTGTCCAGGGTGCCGCCGATGTTTTCGACCACGGTTTCGGCGCCATCGACATAGATGCGCGCGTTGCCTTCCGCATCCCTGGTGTAGACCACGTGCTGCAGATCGCCGGTCATGCTTCCAGCCGGTGAAACGGTTTCAGGCTGACCGTTGACCGAGGTTTCGGTGGTGCGCAAACGGGCGTCAAACACGTCGGACGGCAGCGAACCCCATTGGCCGTGGGCCAGGGTGGCGTTGCGATTGCTCGGATCGGCGGACACCGTAAGAATGCGCGCCGGTCCCGACTGGATGGTGGTCACGGGATTAACCCATGCCTCCATGGTTATCGCGGAGGAGGCCATGCAGGCGTCGATGATTTTTTCGGCAGGCCCCGCCGATGAAATAAGCGAAGCCGCCGTGAGATCCAGGCCGCCGCCGGGCAGCCAGACCGCCGCATTGGTGTCGGCGATGGCCAGGTCCAGTTTGGGCATGGCCGTGGAATAATCAAAAACGACATCCCCGGACCCGGCGCTGAAAAAATAGAGAGCCTGCAGATCATCGATCACCCGCACGCCGTTCTGGATGTCGCCATCCTCGGGATCGATGGGGTTGGCGGTGTCGAAAAAATAATCCACCATCACGTTGAAAGCCGGAGCCGGGCTTCCGTCCAGACTCTTGTCGCTGACCGGGTCATCCGGATCCCGGTCCGAGTCGCCGCTGCCGGTCCCCGCATTGGCCGCGAAAATACCCACGTTCAAGACGTTCATCACGTAGTCAAAAGTGAAGGCCTCGATCCAGTTGTCGCCGTCCAGGGAATAGAGTCCGGTCCAGGTGTTTTCCAAACGACCAAGCCGCAACCAAACCGGGCCTTGCGTATCGAGATTGAATTCGCCCCGGATCTTTGTGACCCCGCCGTTCACCGTGGCGCAGGACAGCTTCAGGTCCGGACCGGCGCGGCGGAAATCCAAGTGCAGAAAGTGGGTGGCGTCATATTCCACCAGCAGGCCCTGGGCCTGGGAATCCTCGCTGGGGATCGACTGAAACCGGGCCTCGATCTCGAAATCGCCGTTGGAGACGGGCTGAACCAGGCGGGCGCTGCGATTCAGCCCTTGGCGGATATCATGGCCCGTGCCGGCAGGCAGACCGATGGTCAACCAACCATTGCGGACCTCGAAACTGGAAGAATTGGCGGGATCGACCTTGGCCCAGATGGCCGGATTGAGCTCTAAACTGCTGAAATCGTCCGATATTTGGGCAATAGCAAAAATCGGCGCGTGCCATACACACACCGCCGCAATCAGTTGGATAACCAAGCGATGAATCGCTTTTCTCATCAGCCCAATCCTTGGCAAGCTGTTGGGTGGACTCCGGTTCCGCTTACATCTGTAATTATACTAGACTTCATTATACGAAAACAATCATTATTTTTGATTTTTTATATGATAGAGAAGAAAACACGGCGTCCTCTGGTGAATTTTACTAACATTTTATTGGGAGATAAAGGAAATACAGTCCCCCCATCGAAGGGAGCGATGGGGAGCTTTGTCATTGCGACTCAATCAAGTTGTAACTTTTTTGATCGGGGGAATATCATGTCCAACCAATTGCGCTATTACCAAAAACCGTCCTTTTTTTCACCGGCTCTGAAACCGGTGATTTTCTTGCTGGTCCTGCTTTGTTTCCTGGTGCTGCCGGCCGCGGCCCAGGAACTGGCCATCAAGGCCCCGCCGACGGTGGGCTGGGACGACCGGCCGCATCCCATTCATCCGCGATTCGAGCTCTCGGTGACCGAGCTCGACTTCGGGGAAATCGGAACTTTCGGCCTCAGCGAAATGTCCGTCATCGTCACCAACAACAGCCCCGGAACCATACCCCTGAAAATTGACCTTTCCGCGCGATGCGAAGGGTTTTTCCTTCCCGGAGGCCAACGCATCCATCATCTCGCGCGTGGTGAATCGGTGGAGGTCCCCGTGGTCTTCTCGCCACTGGAGCAAGGTGATTATGACTGCATACTCGAATTCGGCAATCAGGTGCCCGGTATTCCCCTGATGGGAATCGGCGGGCCCTTCATCACCGATATCGAACTCAACATGGCGGCTCTCGAATTCGGCGAAGTCATTCTCGGCAATTCGAACACCCTGCACCTGAAAATCACCAATACCGGGGTCGATGCTTTTTCCCTGGCACCGCGTCTGGCCGATGATTCCACGGATTTCACCATCGCGCCCGGATTGGGGGGCTACTCCCTGGCTCCCGGCACGTTCGCGTACTTGACCATGGATTACACGCCGACAGTGGTCGGCCCGGCCGCAACCATGCTTTACCTCGGAGCGGGCCTCCCACGCCTGGAGGTGACCGGCTCCGGCGTTGAAGCCTTCGGAGCCTGCGTTGTCTCACCCGACCATCTTGTGTTTGGTCCCCTTTCTCCGGGACAGACAGAGGCAAAGCCCCTGCGAATTACCAATACGGGGAATATTCCCTTGTCGATCAGCCCCAGCGTCAATGACCCCAACTTTACCGTAACCAACAACTCCACGGAACTGGGGCCGGGGCAATCCTGGATCGTTCTGGTAACGTACACGCCCCTGAGCTGGGGAACCTTCACCGCTCAGGTCGACCTGGGCACGGAATTCTGCGCTCCGATCGAATGCACCGGATTGCCGACCCAGGGCTTCGATCCCACCCAGGACAACGTCGGGCTTTATTTCGACGAGGGCCTGACCCAGAACCGGACCACGACAACGGTCAGCTACGAGGTCGTGAATTTCTATCTGGCCATGAATAACCCGTCGAATACTACCGGGATTGCCGGGTGGGAATTGCGGATCGGCCTGGAAGGACAGGCCGCCATCATATCGTCGGCAATCGAGGGCAATGCCATCAACGTCGGCACCGGCAACGATTTCATTGTGGGTATCGGCGGGGATCCCCTGCCCTACTCACCCGCGGTCCTGATGGCTTCGTTCCAGCTGGTGAAGCTGGGTTACCCGGATGAAACCGTGGAGCTTTCACTCAACCCCCGGTTCATTTCATCTTTGCCCGGCATGATGGTCTGGCTTTCGTCGGACAACGTCTCGGAACTGAAACCCATGTTCCCGGTGGACGGAAATCCGGTGGTGGCCATCATCAATGATATGGCGAAGTCCACGGGCGACCGCTCGGGCTCCGGGTCGGCCAACGCCGGAACACCGGCCGTGACCCGGATCCTGCCCAACGCGCCCAATCCCTTCAATCCCCAGACCGAGATCCGTTTTGAACTTTCGCAGCCGGGCCAGGCCCGGTTGGCGATCTTCGACGTCACCGGTCGCCGGGTGAAAACCATCCACGACGGACACCTTGAGTCGGGACCGCACTCGGTGGTCTGGCAGGGCCGCGACGAGGGCGGCCGGCCGGTTGCCAGCGGTGTGTATTACCTGCGAATGGAAACCGTCGCTGGTGTGCAGCACCGGAAGATGATGCTTTTGAAGTAGGGGTTGGAAGATTGGTTTTTTGGACGGCCCCGGACGCAGGTCCGGGGCCGGTTTTGTTCGCTTTGACAGGCAAGACAAGGTATGGCCACTCTTCTCTTGTGTTAAAATGGGACCATGATCAAGAAAGTCGTCAAACGGTTCAAACTGGGTGACCCCGCGGCGGATAGAACGGCCCGGGAATACTGGCTTGGCCGCTCCCCCGAAGAGCGCGTGGAAGCCGTCGAAATCCTACGCAGGCGGATGCATGGAAATTCAGAAAGACTTCAAAGAGTTTTTCGCGTTGTTCAACGCTCATAAGGTCGAGTATGTGATCGTCGGTGGTTGGGCGCGAGGCCTTGTTGAACAACAAGCGTGCCACCGGAAGAGGCCAGGATCTGGCGGATATCGAAGCGCTTGAAGACCAGCAGGAATAGGATTTGGAAGGCTCCCCGGGGGGCCTTTGGGAATTGATAAATCATCAGGAAATCCGAGGTCAACCTCGGATTTTCGGCCAACAAATCAAAACCCCCGAGGCACCAGGCCCCGGGGGTTGAAATCATTCCTCAATTAAGGCCCCGCTAAAACCCCACGGTCATCGCGACAATCGCCTGGTCGGCCATATCCTTCAACGGGCCCCAGTACAGACCCAGAACCAGCGTCGGAACAGCCAGCACCGCCAGCACCGCGTACTGCAGCCAGTGCAGCTTCAGCGGCGAGGTGTCGGCGCCTTCGGCGGGCGTGGTAAAGTACATCGCCTTGACGACCTTGAAGTAGTAGTACAGACCCACGACCGAGTTCAGCGCGGCGACGATGGCCAGCCAGAACCATTCCTTGTCCAGCACGGCGGTGAACAGGTAGAACTTTCCGATGAACCCGGCGAAGGGCGGGATGCCCGTCAGCGAGGCCAGGAAGATCACCATCATCACACCGGCCCACGGGGCGCGGAAACCAAGGCCGATGTAATCTTCCAGCTCTTCGCTCTTGAGGTGGTTGTTGATCGCCACCACGAAGAAGAAGGCGCCCAGGTTCATCAGCGTGTAGACCGCCAGGTAGAACAGGATCGCCTGCAGGCCGGCGGGCGTCAGCAGCACGAAGCCCATCAGAATGTAACCTACGTGGGCGATGCTCGAATAGGCGAGCATACGTTTGACGTTGGACTGCCGGAGCGCGACCAGGTTGCCGTAGGTCATGGTCACGGCCGAGATCGCGCCGATCAAAAGCGGCCAGTTGATGATATTGGTGATGTTCACGCTGGCGGCGGCGTCCGGACCGGCGGCCAACGTCGTGTAGAAGAAACGGATCATCAGGGCGAAACCGGCGGCCTTGGGGCCCACCGAGAAGATGGCGCTCACCGGGGTGGGCGCGCCTTCGTAGACATCCGGGCACCAGTAATGGAAAGGCACCGCGGCAATCTTGTAGCTCATGCCCGCCATGATCAGAACCGTGACCACGAGCAGGGCAAAAGGATTCACCGGGCCGGTGACCAGGGACGCGCGGATGCCGGCGAAGTCCATCGCGCCGGTCATGCCGTACAGCAGGGAAAGTCCGTAGAGCATGATGGCGCTGCTGACGGCGCCGAAGAGCACGTATTTCAACGAGGCTTCGGTCGAACGCAGGCTGGTCCGCATGTAGCCGGCCATCACGTAGCTCACCAGGCCGACCGCTTCCATGGACAGGAACAGCATCAGGATGTCGCGGGCTTCGGCCATGACCATCATCGCGGCGGTCAGCATCAGGGTCAGGGCGTAGAACTCACCCTTGTTCTCGCGCCTCGAGCCCATGATCTCTTCACTGGTCCAGGCGAACAGCACCGTGGCCAGGCCGGCGAAGATGAACAGGATGCGGAAGAAGGCCGCCAGACCATCGACCACCACCAGATCGCCCATGATGGGATATCCGGCCGCCAGGCCCGGATCATTCAGGCTCGCTATGGCGTAGGAGCCGGCGGTGATCAGGGTGAAGACCGAAATCGCGAAAGGCACCGCGGGCTTGCGGCCCCTGACCACCAGATCCCCGAGCAGCGCGACCAGGAAACCGGCGCACAGCACGGCCTCGGGAATCCAGTTTCCCATGTCCGACCAGCTGGGGATGTTCACGTTCAACAGTTCCATCGAGGAACACTCCTGTCGCAGGGCCGGCTAGCCGGCCACCACCTTGATCAGATTGTTCAGGGTCACCTTCATCAGATCCAGCACCGGCATGGGATAAATACCCAGCAGCAGCACCACGATGCCGATGGGCACCAGGGTGAACATTTCGCGGGGATTAATGTCGGGCAGGTCGTCCCACTTCTCGTTTTTCGGGCCGAGGAACACGCGCTGCAGCATCCACAGCACGTAGGCCGCGCCGATGACGATGCCCAGGGCCGAAATGATGGCCACCGTGCGATAGACCGGGAAGACGCCCATGAAGATCATCGCTTCACTGATGAAGCCGCTCAGACCCGGCAGGCCCAGGGCGCCGAACAGGGCGAAGCTGAATACGCTGAAGTAGATCGGCATCTGCAATCCGAGGCCGCCGAAACCGTTGATCTCGCGGGTATGGGCCCGGTCGTAGACCACGCCCACGCAAAGGAACATCATGGCGGTGATGGTGCCGTGATTGAAC
>JAUVII010000189.1 GCA_030592845.1 Candidatus Krumholzibacteriia bacterium
ACCATCTCCGGCCAGGTGCGCCCCCCCAAGGACAACGAACGCTATTTTGCCCTGTTGAAGGTGGAGTCGTTCAATTACAACGACCCCGAGACCGCCAAAAAGGTCACCCTCGTCGACAACCTGACCCCCCTGTATCCGGAAGATATACTCAACCTCGAGCACGAAGCCAAGAACCTGACCACGCGGTTGATCAATCTGCTCAGCCCCATCGGCAAGGGGCAGCGAGGTCTGATCGTGTCACCGCCGCGGGCGGGCAAGACGATTATCCTGCAGAAGATCGCCAATGCCATGACCACGAATCATCCCGAGGTGCATCTGATCGTTCTGCTGATCGATGAACGGCCGGAGGAAGTGACCGACATGGCGCGGTCGGTGAACGGCGAGGTTGTCAGTTCGACTTTCGACGAGCCCGCCGAACGCCACGTGCAGGTGGCCAACATGGTGCTGGCCAAATCGAGGCGTCTGGTTGAAAACGGCATGGACGTGGTGATCCTGCTGGATTCCATCACGCGTCTGGCGCGGGCCCACAACGCGGTGGTGCCGCACTCGGGCAAGATCCTTTCAGGTGGTGTCGACTCGAACGCCCTGCAGAAGCCCAAGCGGTTCTTCGGCGCGGCGCGGAACATCGAGGACGGCGGCTCGCTGACCATCATCGCCACGGCCCTGATCGAGACAGGCAGCCGTATGGACGAAGTGATCTTCGAGGAGTTCAAGGGCACCGGCAACATGGAATTGGTCCTGGACCGGAAGATCGCCGAACGCCGGGTCTACCCGGCCATCGATATCTTCAAATCGGGCACCCGTAAGGAAGATCTGCTCATCGAGCCAAAGGATTTGGCCAAGATATGGGTTCTGCGCAAGTACCTGAGCGATTACAACCCCATCGAGGCGATGGAGTTTCTCATCGATAAATTGAGCAAAACCAAGGATAACGAGCAGTTCCTGGGGGCTATGAACGCCTGACAGGGAGCAGGGACAGGGCGGAAACAGGAAAATTTCTTGCTAAAAGCGGCTTTCCTTATTTCTTTTTGCCCTCAACCTGACCCCATCAAGTCAGACGACTTATTGCTTGTAGATGTCCGAAATTGAGGCAGCGAGAACAATGAAGAACAACATCCATCCGAAATACGTGGACTGTACGATCACCTGCCTGTGCGGCAACGTGATCCAGACCCGTTCGACCAAGGACAAGCTTAGCGTCGAAATCTGCTCCAACTGCCACCCATTCTTTACGGGACAGCAGAAGATTGTCGATACCGCCGGACGCGTCGAACGCTTCCGCAAACGCTATGAAAAAGCCGAATACAACAAGAAGTAGGCTTTTCTGAATAGATTGGCCCGGTGGGCGGGCTGGAAGCCGGAATTCCGGAAAAATCCAAAAAAAGTCCAGAAAGGGCGCCGGGATGATGTCCCGGCGTCCTTTTTCAATTATCCTGTAGCCCAATCGAAGTGGGCGGGAAACCTCCGGTACGGGGGACAACCTTGAAAGTGACTTCATGAGTGATTCAGTATCCCCGGACAAGGTAGAGGCGGCCGAGGCCCGGCAGATGGATCTGGCCGTCGGCGGTCAGGCCCTCATCGAAGGCGTGATGATGCGCAGCCCCGCCTACATGGCCATGGCCGTGCGTACCCCCGACAAACGAATCGTGATCCGCAAGAAGACCTTCAAGAGCGTCATGCGGAAACTTCCGTTTTTGAACATCCCGGTGCTCCGCGGGGGCATCCACTTGATCGAGAGCATGGCCCTGGGTATCGACGCCCTGATGTTCTCGGCCGACCAGGCCACCAGCGAAGACCGGGTGGACCAGAAAAAATCGTCGTTCTGGGACACGGTGCTGATGTGGGTCACGGTGGCCTTTTCCTTTGTCCTGAGCATGGGGCTGTTCTTTTACATTCCCATCCTGCTGACGGACCTGGTGGTCGCCGAGGGCGAGGGCAGCGTTGTGTGGAACATCGTGGACGGTTTTTTCCGGGTGCTCATGTTTGTCCTCTACCTGTTTTTCATCAGCAAGTTGCCGGACATGGCGCGGGTGTTCGAATACCACGGCGCCGAGCACAAAAGCATCCACGCCTTTGAAAACGGCTGCACCCTCGACGCTGACGGCGCGCGTCCCTTTACCACCCTTCATCCCCGGTGCGGCACCAGCTTCCTGTTTTTCGTCATGCTGATCTCCATCGTGGTGTTTTCGTTCCTGGGGCGGCCCGAGTCCATTGCCGACCGCCTCGAGAGGCTGGCCTTCGTGCCGTTGATCGGCGGGCTGGCCTACGAAGCCATCAAGATGTCGGGAAAATACGCCAAGTCCTGGCTGATCAAACCGTTCATATTCCCCGGCCTGATGATGCAGAAGATCACCACCAGCGAGCCGGACGACGACCAGTTGACCGTGGGCATGGCCGCCCTGAAGGCCGTGCTGACTCCGGAAGCGGATGATTTCAAGGAGCGGACGTATTACGAGATGCCCGAAGACATCGTGGTGGAAAACGAAGGAGCGACGGCTTGAAAGCCAACGTCCTGACCCTGCGTGACCAGTATGCCCAGTTGGGTGAAAAGCTGTCCGATCCCGAAGTGCTCAAGGATCAGACCGAGTACCGGAAATTGACCCGGGAACATTCCCGTGTGCGCAAACAGCTGGAAATCGGGAACAAGTGGCTGGAGCTCAAGGAGCAGGTCGCCGACAACAACGAATTGCTGAAGACCGAATCCGATCCCGACATGGTCGAGATGATCAAGGAAGAGCTCGCCACCCTGGAGCCAGCCTTCGAGCAGGCCGCAGCCGATCTGGAAACCGCACTGCTGCCGCACGATCCCAACGACGACCGCGATGCCATTCTTGAAGTTCGCGCCGGCACCGGCGGCGACGAGGCGGCCCTGTTCGCCGAGGAAATTTCCCGGATGTATCTGCGTTACTCTGAAAAACAGGGCTGGAAGACCGAATTGATCGACGCCACCGAAGGTACCTCCGGTGGTTTCAAGGAAGTCATCTACGCCGTGCGCGGCGAGGGGGCCTTCGGCATGATGCGCTGGGAAAGCGGCGTGCACCGCGTGCAACGGGTGCCGGCCACCGAAAGCCAGGGCCGTATCCACACCTCGGCCGTGACGGTGGCTGTGCTGCCCGAGGCCGAAGAGGTGGACGTGGAGATCAAGGACGCGGATCTTAAGATAGACGTCTACCGCGCCCAGGGTCCCGGCGGCCAGTCGGTGAACACCACCGACAGCGCCGTGCGCGTCACCCATCTTCCCACCGGAATCGTGGCCCAGTGCCAGGACGAGAAATCCCAGCACAAGAACAAGGCCAAGGCTCTGAACGTGCTGCGATCGAGGATCCTAGAGGCGGCCATCGCCGAGCAGGAGGCGGAAATCGCCGCCGAGCGCAAAAGCCAGGTGGGCACCGGGGACCGCAGCGCCAAGATCCGCACCTACAACTTTCCCCAGAGCCGGGTCACCGATCACCGCATCGGGTTGACCGTTCACAGCCTGGATGCCATCATGGCCGGCGATCTCGACGAAGTGGTAAACGCCATCCTGGCTTACCGGCGCGAGGAGGCCCTGGCCGCCACCCGCACCCTTTGACAACCCCGTTTGTGGAACATCCATGAAAAATGCCGGCCCCAACAAAACCATTCGGGAGCTGATCCGGGTCACCACCGAGTACCTGGAGGGCAAAGGCGTGGAGTCGGCCAAGCTGAACACCGAACGGCTGCTGGCCGACGTGTTGGGGCTGTCGCGCATCGAACTTTTTTTTCAGCATGACCGCCCGGTCCTGGGCGCCGAACTCGATCAGTTTCGTATTTTGGTCCGCAGACGCGCGCAGGGCGAACCCCTCCAGCAGATCCTGGGCGAGACCGAGTTCTATTCCCGGACCTTCAAGGTGGAACCGGGAGTGTTCATTCCCCGGCCGGAGACCGAGCGGCTGGTTGAAGAGGCGGTGAACCTGGTCGCTCCTCCGGACCGGCGGCTGCTGGCCCCGGTGGCGGTGGAAATCGGTTGCGGCACGGGAATCATCGGGATTTCCCTGGCCCTGGAAGTGCCCCGCCTGATCGTTCACGCCACCGACATCAATCCCGCGGCCGTCAACCTGACGAAACACAACGCCCACACCCTGGGGGCCGAGGCCAGGGTCATGGTGCGGGAGGGCAACCGATTCGACCCGTTGCCGTCCCATTTGAAGGGAACAGTGGACCTGGTCGTCAGCAATCCGCCTTATGTCAGGGCGGCGGAAATTCCCGGCCTGGCCACCGAAGTTTCAGTGCATGATCCCATCGAGGCGCTGGATGGGGGAGAAGACGGCCTGGTGTTTTATCGGGCGCTGGCTTCGACCGTGGGAGCATGGTTGCGGCCGGGGGGCCATGTAGCAGTGGAAATCGGTGACGAACAGGGGCAGGATGTGGAAGACATCTTTGCCGCCTCCGGCCTGGAGGACATCAGGGTGATCAGGGATTACGCCGATCGGGATCGGGTCGTGACCGCAAGGTCCGCAGCAGCGGAGGAAAACCGTGGATAAATTCGTCATCGAAGGTCCCACGCCCCTGGAGGGCGAGCTCAAGGTCGGCGGAGCCAAGAACGCCGTGCTGCCCCTGATGGCCGCGGCCCTTTTGGCCCGGGGTGAATCGGTGATCGACAACGTGCCTGATCTGCAGGATGTCCGTTTTTTTGCCACCATTCTGGAAGGTCTGGGGGCGAAGTGCCGTTTCGAGGATCATCGTCTGGCCATCGATACCACCGGTGTGAACAATCCTGAAGCACCCTACGATCTGGTGCGCAAGATGCGGGCGAGCATCTACGTGCTGGGACCATTGCTGGGTTCACTGGGTGAGGCCCGGGTTTCCATGCCCGGGGGGTGTGCCTGGGGGCCGCGGCCGGTGAACCTGCACATCGAAGGCATGACCGCTTTGGGCGCCGAGTTCACCCTTGATGAAGGTTATATCAGCGGCCGGTGCGCCGGGAAAATGAAAGGCGGCCGCTTCCGTTTCGAACCCTCGTCCGTGGGCGGCACCTGCAACGTGCTGATGGCCGCCGTTCTGGCGGAGGGCGAGTCGGTCCTGGAAAACTGCGCCATCGAACCCGAGGTGACCCAACTGGTGGAGGCGATGGTTGCCGCCGGCGCCCGTATCGAAGGGATGGGCACCGGCACCCTGAAGGTGACCGGGGTTGCGGAGATCGCCCCCCTGGCCCACCGCGTAATGGCCGACCGCATCGAAGCCGGCACCTTCATGGCCGGAGTGGCCCTGACTTCGGGCCGGGTCACTTTGACGGGGGTCGATCCCGAACACCTGAGCCCGGTGACTTCCGTGCTTACGGACATGGGTTGCGAGATCACGGCCGACGGTGACCTGTTGACCGTCGAGGCGAGTGGGCGGCCGCGTTCCGTGGAAGTGGTCACGCGCCCCTACCCGGGTTTCCCCACCGACATGCAGGCCCAGGTCATGGCCGCCTGTTGCCTGGCCGACGGCACCAGCTTCATCACCGAGACCATTTACACCGATCGTTTCACCCACGTGGCCGAACTGCAGCGCCTGGGGGCGGACATCCGTCTGGACGGCGCGCGCGCGGCGGTATTTGGGGTGGACCGGTTGCAGGGAGCGCCGGTGATGGCCACGGACCTGCGGGCTTCGGCGGCCCTGGTGATCGCCGGTTGCGCCGCCGAGGGCATCACCACCGTGAACCGGGTCTACCACATCGACCGCGGGTATGAGCGGATCGAAGTGCGGCTGGCTGCCTTGGGGGCGAAGATCCGGCGGGAGAGGGAATAATTGGTTGCAGGGATATAAAATATCATTGCGAAAAAGTGCCCTCGGGGGCACTTTGTGACGCCAACCTGTTGACAGCAAATGAGTTAATATTCTGAGGTCACCCTTCCAAGGGCCCCCCATCTTCCGCCAGAGCAGCTAAAAATGCTGCTCCCCAACGCTCCAGCTTCGCTTCGCCGACTCCACTGATGGCCAACAGTTCCGATTCGTCTCTGGGCCTGAGCGCCGCCATGGCCGCCCGGGTCTTGTCGTGGAAGACCACATAGGGCGGCACCTCGGCTTCCTTGGCCAGCTTCAACCTCAGTTCCCGCAACCGTTCGAACCGCGCGGCCGCCTCGGGGTCGGCCAGGGCTCCGTCCTCGGCCAGCAGCGCCGCGGGCACGGATTTTTTGGACGATTTGCGGCGACCACCGGGCTTGTTCAACGGATTTTTCCGCAGTTCAAGGGTAAGTTCGCCGTTAAGGACCTCACGAGATTTTTCGGTCAATATCAGCGATCCGATTCCCTCGGTGTCGGTGGTGAGGATTCCCCGCGCCATCAACTGCCGGAGAACGGCGCGCCATTCGTTTCGATCCAGCTCGGTGCCGATTCCGTAGGTGCTCAAACCGTCGTGCCCGAAACGGAAGATGCGCTCGTGGTCACTGCCCAGCAAAACGTCGATCACATAGTTGGCCCCAAAGCGCTGGCCGGTGCGGGCCACGCAGGAGAGAAGTTTCTGGGCTGCGACGGTGGCGTCGAAGGT
>JAUVII010000328.1 GCA_030592845.1 Candidatus Krumholzibacteriia bacterium
ATCGACATCCGCAACGGGCTGCAACTCGAGTGTATCGGCTGCACCGCCTGCATCGACGCCTGCGACGACATCATGGACAAGATCGGCAAGCCCAGGGGCCTGGTCCGCTTCGATTCCTCGCGCGGTTTCGAGACCGGCAAATCCAAGCTGTTTCGGCCCCGCTTTTTCGTCTATTCGGTCATCATACTATTGATGGGAGCCCTGTTCGTGGCCCGCGCCACCGACCGGGAATCATTCCACGTCACGGTGCTGCGTTCCCAGGGTATCCCCTACACCATAGAGGACGGCGTGATCCGCAACCTCTACACCCTGCATCTGCAGAACAAGTCCGATGAATCGCGGGTTTATTTCATCGCCCCGGCGGACGACGCTTTGGCGGGCCACGAGGGCGTGGACTACATTATTCCCCAGGCCAGGGTGGAGTTGAAGCGGCTTGGCGACCGGCAGTTGACGCTGTTCGCGATGATGTCCAAATCAAGCTACGTTCTGCCCGAGGATTTCCACTTCGCGGTCACCGATTCGGCCAGCGGAAACGTTCAGAACATCAAGGTACGCTTCAGGGGGCCGTGACAGCCCCCCGCGCGACAAGCAATAGAGGATTATTCATGCGGAAATGGCTGTACGACAACCCCTGGATCTGGGTCGTGATT
The DNA here is from genome assembly GCA_030592845.1 of Candidatus Krumholzibacteriia bacterium. Classification (GTDB taxonomy): domain Bacteria; phylum Krumholzibacteriota; class Krumholzibacteriia; order LZORAL124-64-63; family LZORAL124-64-63; genus JAGLCY01. Next base: position 651 of record JAUVII010000328.1, read on the forward strand.
TTCCTGTCCTGCCTGGTGGCCGGCAGCCTCACCACGTTGGTGATCGCCGAACTGAACAAGCCCGAGATCGTAAAGGTCGACTGACCTTCCCGCTAGAAGTAGTACCGGATGGTGAAAATCCCGAACAGGGCGTCCACCTTGTCGGTAACCTGGTTGGCCACCGGCAGCTTCATGAATCCGGTTTCCACCCCCACCACGAAATCGGTTTTTCCCGTATACCAGAATCCGAGCAGGGTTCCCGATTGTCCGGCGTAGGGATCATTATCCGGCAGGGCCTGGGTGTAGCCCAGGGTGACCCCGATGGGCAGGTGGACCTTGGTGTGTTTGAGATCCATTTCACCGAGAATGCCCACACGATGGCTCCCCTTGGACACGCCGGGAGTCACCGGATCTTCATAGAGCCCGAAACCGGCATTGACCCTCACGCCGAACACCGGTGAAAAGCCGCGGGCCCAGTTGGCCGTGATCCGGGAAGTCCAAACCTTGTTTTTCAGGACAAGGGGAGCGTCTTCCAGGGAACCGCCGTCGGCGATGTGCCGGGCGAAGTCCTTGGGCGTGAAAAAGATGACCTGGGTATAGCTCCAGTCAAGACCAACCGTCAGTTGGCACTTGTCGCTCCTTTTCAACCGATACTTGGCCCACAGGCCTCCCTGGCGATTCAGGTCCGCGCCTTCGGTCAGGAAGGATTCGGCCGTAGTCCCCGCTCGCACCAAAGCCGCCATTTGTATTCCCACTGCCCATTTCTGCCCAAACTTCTGCTGGTATCCCAGCCCCAGGCTGGCGACAACCAGATCCCCCTCGAGGACATACAGTTCATTGCCGTCCAGATCCGTGAAGGGCGTTTTCAGGCCAATGGCCATGCCGGCGCCCACATGGGTCTGAAAATTGGATGACACGAAGGGGTCATCAACATAGAAGGAGGGCAAAAAACCGTGCCCGTTCAGATGACGTTCCCGACCCTCGGCCAAGGGGTCGCCGTCCTTGGCTGCTGCGGGAAGCGCCGTCATCAGTATCAAACAGATCCCGATGAAGGAGAACCGGCAATAATGTTTTGTGGTTGAAATCATCATCCCTACTTTCCATTTGAAACTTGTTATTCCAACAGACATTCAACCTAAACCAGATCCAACGGACCTGACCAGCCCAATCCTAGCGAATCCTGCCAGGTCGCACATTCACGTGGAACTCGTGCCGCGCCCCTTTGAATTCCACGGACCGGATCGAGTCACCCATTTCGATACCGAGAATCGTCTGCTTGCCCATGCTCCCAAAAGAGGTGACGGTATAATCCTTGGTCTCCATGACGGCGTAGGTTCGTATCCAGGTGAGATCGGTGGGAATGGCTATGTCCAGCATCACCGCCAGGGCGTCCACCGGGTGCTCTCGGACATAACGGTCACGGTCCCAGTAGAATTCCGGAGTATTCAGCCCTATCAGGTCCACCACGGGCCTGCGGCTGAAGTAGCGAACAGCGCCCGCGTCGGTGGCGGCGAGCCAGGCGTCCCGCGGAGTATTGATTCCCAGCCACCTGCCCATCTCCACCTGAACCTCATTGATGTTGCGCACGTCGTTGTGGTAGTGGCGGCTCACCGGGACCAGGGTCCAGGCTCCCCCGACGAGTGCCAGAGCCAGCAGGGCCAGCGACGGTCCTGATCCGGCCTTCAGGGGTAACCGTTCGCCCAACCGGTGGGCGCCCACGCAGACGGCGACCGTTAGGATGGGAACCGCCGGCAGCACATAGCGCAGGTGATAGAAGGCCTGCGGATCGACAGGACGCGACACCAACAGGTTGGCAATGAAAAAACCGAGTCCCGCCACCACCGGCAGGAGTGACCGCAATGACGGACGGGGCAGCAGGAATCCCGCCAGCGCCCCCCAGGCTGCCCATCCCCAGAAGGGGGGCACCTGACTCAGCAGGCCGTTGATGCCGACGACGATCCGTCCCGGCAGATCGG
>JAUVII010000304.1 GCA_030592845.1 Candidatus Krumholzibacteriia bacterium
GAGGCTTTCTACGGCCTGAAGGACGCCGGCAGCTGGCTGAAGGATAAAACCGACCGCGACACCGTGATCGCCGCCTACAAACCCTACGCCAGTTTCTGGGCGGGTTGCGGCTTCATTAAGTATCCCGGGAACATGGACGCGGTCGAACTGGTCGTTTGGGCCCGAAATCATGGAGCCAGGTTCATGGTGGTCAACGTCAAGGTGGCCCACCATCTGGCCAGGGGGCTGGACCCCCTCCTGGAGAAACCCCTGCGACCCAATCTGGCCGACAAGGTCACCCTGATAAAACTTTTTGAATACGACCTGGTCGATCACAATACGGCCATCTACCTGATCAATGATCCACTGCGATGAATCCGTAAAATCCGAGCTTGACCTGAATTTTGTCCAGGTTATAGGATCATTCTTGTTTGGAATCCGTTTGAAATGATGCAGAGACCTTTTTCCAGCTCTGCCTTTTTACTGAAAGGAGTCATCGTGAAACGAATTTTACTTTTGGCCGTCGTTATTCCGCTGGTTATCCTGGGCGCCGGCGCCACGGATTCCCAGGCGGGACTGGGCCTTGGAGTGCACTACCTGAACACTCTCGGTGATATCAAAGACCACCCGGATTTCGACTCGAGCGCCCTCGGTTTCCTGGGCGTGTATTCCATGGGCGTGGGGTTGATCAACTTCGAAGCGGACCTGGAGTGGGTCCCCAACTACGCCTTCGGCAAAGACCTGTGGGAGCCGTCGGCCTATGCCTTTGTCGGGGGTTTCATCTACGGTGGAGTGGGAATCGGGATAGGAAATTACGATGGCAAATGGCTTGATGATCCCTTCTACGCCCTTCGGGCTGGGGTCAAATTTGCCATGCTGGATGTTTTTACTTCCTACCGCTTCCAGAAATGGTCGGACCTCGAAGGTGTGGAGTCCGACGATGTGAACTCCATTACCTTTGGAGCCCTGTTCAAGTTCTAGTCAAAATCGACAAAAAAGCCCCGGGCCATTGTCCGGGGCTTTTTTATGCGGGATTCCTATCCGCCCAACTCCTTGTGCCCCTCGATCAGTTTTTCCACCACGGTCGGATCAGCCAGCGTACTGATATCGCCCAGGTCGGTATACTCGCCCGCGGCAATGTTGCGCAGGATGCGCCGCATGATCTTGCCGCTGCGCGTCTTGGGCAGACCGGGCACGATCATGATCCGGTCCGGCGTGGCGATGGGCCCAATCACGTGCCGCACCTGCTCCTTGAGCGCGCCCACCAACTCTGCGGGGGTGGACCCGTTACTGGCCACCCCCAGGATGACATAGGCGAAGATGCCTTGGCCCTTGATCTCGTGAGGGAAACCGACCACGGCCGCCTCGGCCACCGCTTCGTGGGCGACCAGGGCGCTTTCCACCTCGGCGGTGCCCATGCGGTGCCCCGAGACGTTGATCACGTCGTCGACGCGCCCGGTGATCCAGTAATAGCCGTCTTCGTCGCGTCGACAACCGTCACCCGTGAAATAAAGACCCGGGTACTGGGAAAAGTAGGTTTCGTAGAAGCGGTGGTGATCGCCCCACACGGTGCGCGCCTGACCGGGCCAGGTTTTTTCGATGCACAGGTTGCCCGAAACGCCGTTGCCTTCGAGGATTTTTCCTTCCTCGTCCACCAGCAACGGTTTGACGCCGAAAAACGGCAGCGTGGCCGACCCCGGTTTGAGGGGCGTAACTCCCGGTAGCGGCGTGATCATGATGCCGCCGGTCTCGGTCTGCCACCAGGTGTCCACGATGCAGCAATTATCCTTGCCGACCTTTTCCAGGTACCACTTCCAGGTATCGGGATTGATCGGTTCGCCGACAGTGCCAAGCACCTTGAGCGATTCGCGCGATGACTTCTCCAGAAACTTGTCTCCCTCGCGAGCGATGGCCCTGATGGCCGTGGGCGCGGTGTAGAAGATGTTCACCTTCAAGTCATCCACGATCTGCCAGTAGCGACCGGCGTCGGGATAGGTGGGGATCGACTCGAACATCACCGTGGTCGCCCCGTTGGCCAGCGGCCCGTAGATGATGTAGCTGTGCCCGGTGATCCAGCCGATGTCCGCGGCACAGAAATAGACATCTTTGGGCTGGTAGTTGAAGACAATCCTGTGCGTCATGGACGCGTAGACCATGTAGCCGCCGGTGGTGTGCATCACGCCCTTGGGCTGGCCCGTCGAGCCGGAAGTGTAGAGGATGAACAGCGGATCCTCCGCACCCATCCACTCCACCGTGCAGGTCGAGCGCTGTTTGCGCACTTCTTCGTCCAGCCAGAAATCGCGGCCGGGTTTCATGTTCGTCTCGGTATCGGTGCGGCGGGCCACCAGCACCGTTTCAACCATATCCAGGCCATCGACCGCCCGGTCCACGGTGTCCTTCAGCTTGATCTTCTTGCCCCCGCGCAGTCCCTCGTTGGCCGTGACGACCAGCTTGCAGCGGGCGTCCAACACGCGATCGCGGATGGCGTCGGCGCTGAAGCCACCGAAGATGATCGAATGAATGGCGCCCAACCGCGCGCAGGCCAGCATGGTATAGGCCAGTTCGGGGATCATCGGCATGTAGATGGCGATGCGGTCGCCCTTGCGCACACCGTGGGCCTTCAGCACGTTGGCCACCTTGGCGACCTCGTGTTTGAGCTGGCGGTAGGTGATGTGTTCGTATTCACCCGGTTCGTCCTTCACCCAGATGATCGCGTCCTGGTCGCCTTTGTCCTTCAGATGACGATCCACGCAGTTGTAGCAGGCGTTCAGGCGCCCACCCAGATACCAGCTGAAATCGACGTTGTCGTAGTCGTGGTCGAAGACCATGCGTGGCGGAACGAACCAGGAAAGGCTTTCGGCCTGTTTGCCCCAGAAGGTCTCCGGATCGTCGAGGGACAGGCGGTAAAGCCGATGGTACTCCTCCATGCTTCCGATGTGGCTGGTGGCCGCCACGTCGGGGTTGGGGGCGTAGGTTTTGTTTTCCTGGTTATCGGACATGGAATGATGCCTCCGGGATGGATACTCGGGCGCGCGGCCGCAAACAGA
>JAUVII010000184.1 GCA_030592845.1 Candidatus Krumholzibacteriia bacterium
AATTTGACAGGGCTGTACGAGACACGCCTGATGGCAAACCTGGCTACGATGGTCATGCTGAAAAAGCGCTTTGGCCTGTTGTATCCCGACACTCCCGAGGGCCGGGGTTACGCCGAGGTGTTCCGGGCCGAGGTGGAAGGTTTGGGCGGGAGGGTCGTTGCCCAGGCAGCGTTCTCCGCCCGCACCACGGACTTCAAGGATTCCATCCTGGATATTCGCCGGGATCGTCCCGAGGTAATTTTCGTGCCCGCATCGGTGGACCAGATGGTCCTGCTGGGACCACAGTTGGATTTTTATCACGCCGGTTCCCTGATCATGGGATTGAGCAACTGGAACAGTGAGAAACTGCGCGAAAAATCCGGCTCGCTCCTGGAACGAGCGGTTTTCCCCAATGATCTGGCCCTTTTTCCGGAAGAGTGGACGGCTGAATTCCGGTCCCGCTGGAACGGGGACAACTATCCCCGGGAAGCCACCGTCCTGGCCCTGAAATCCTATCAGGCCACCCGCATGCTTCTCGACACGATGGCCAAAAGCGGGGCCACCAGCCGTCTCCAGCTGACCCATGCGTTGCGGAACCGTCTCGCAAGCCGCGATTTCGAATCCGAAGGTCCGGAGTCCTTCGCCGGAACGGTTCGAATGTTCAGCAACCAGGAGATCGTTCCGTTTCCCGGGGGACGGTTTGCCGAAGCATGGCAACTGACCGAGGGCGCCGATGCCGATTCGGTATTGGTGCTTCCCGAGTCCGGGTTGCCGGAAAACGACAGCCGGTAAATTGCGGTCTGCTTAGCGCTGTTTGTTTTCAGGGATGAAGTAGGGGCTTTTGAACCGCCAGGGAATGACGTACTGCCGGCCGATGCCCGGATCAATCCTCCAGCCGAATTTCCACTGCCTGACCGCCTTGAGGGTGGCCTCGACAAACCGGCGGCTACCGTTGGTGTTGTTGACCCAGGCATCGGTCACCAGTCCGTCGGGTCCGACAAAAATCACCACGTTGACAAAAATCACGGCCGTGCGGCGTTCGGACTCGCTGGCGTCCGGGGGGTACTCCGGGCGCACCATGTGCAGGATGTAGTAGTCGGGATTCGACTGCATGGGCAGGGCCATTTCGACCTGGGGTTCCGAGGCCAGTTCGGAATCCAGACTCGGGGCATCGCTGACGATTTCCATCCTGTTGGGATCCTGGATGTTGACCGGCGGGATTTCCACGGTCCCTTTGTCGGTGGGCTCTTCCTTTTCGACTTCGATATTCGCCGGCGGCGGGTTGACCTGCAGCGATTTCGGGATCTGATGGAGGTTCTGTTCCCCCTCTTCGATGGAAATTTCCGGCATGATCCGCAGGTCACCCGGGGCGCCGTAATATTCGAACCGCTCCTTGATCGCCTGTTCGTTCGGTCCCAGCAGCACCAGCAGGATCAAACCCGCCACCGCCACCAGTCCCGCCCAGAGCATTCTTTTACGGCCGCCGCGGTGGGACCCCGCCTGGACATCCGTGGTAAAGGAGGAGCGGGTCGACTCAGGGGGAGTGATTTTTTCGGATGGGACCAAGGTAACCTCAGGGGTTGATCATCATCAGGCGGGCTTCAAACCCGGAGCCGGTTTTTTCCAACAGCCACATCTCCCATTTTGATCCGGCATGGACTTCCAGCGTGTGCCGGTCGCCGAGGGCCGGCAGCCCGGGTCCATGACTTGAATCTAGGGAAAAAGCCACCGGAGTGGAAAGTCGGGGCATCGGGGACCAGATGAGATTGCCATCCAGTCTGGCCCAATCCACCTCTTCCAGGGGGATGCCACCATCGAGACCGGCGATGACCGCGGCCACATCCAGTGTGGGGACGAGGTCGCCATTCTGCTGGAACAGCGAAAGAACGGAGAGCAATACCGCCCGTGCTTCGGCCCTTTGCCATCCCCGGTCCAGAAGACGCATTTCCCGGTGGGAAGTTGCCGGTCCCGGAAGCCGGATTTCCAGGGCGGGGCAGGCGGTATGGCGCAGCAGGTAATCATAGGATGGCGTCACGGCCAGGGAATCTCCGGTGTCGGCGAGGGCGGTTGCTGCCCGCACGAACAAATCAGCCCAACGCTTCCCGGTTCTGCTGCCGGGGTGGTGGCTGGCGGTCGTGGTTCCCGGCAGGCTGCTGCGGCCGATGGTGATGAAAAAATCGGCGCCGACGTTCCCGGCCAGGCGAACCTTCTCTTCGGCGGGGAGAGTGGTTTCCCCATGCCGGGTGAGATGAACCACGGCCCCGCATCCGGACAGCAGGTCTGCGGCCAGCCAAGCGGTTTCCAGATTCAGGGTGGCGCCCCGTGTCCCCAGCGGACCGGTGCCGTCGGTATCACTGCCGCCTCCGGCCGGATCCAAAACGATGACCTTACCCAACAGGCCGGCCGCGATGGGGACGGCGGGCCAGTAAATGTCATGGGCCTCCACCGTGCGCGCGGTGTCGGGGTTGCCGGGGGCCGGATCGATCAGGGGTAAAATTCCCGGTGCCGTTATCCAGAGGGGGTGGTCTGGTTGGTAGGGAACCAAAGAGGTGGTTTGATCCGTCGCGTCCGGGGGATACCCCTCGAGAGGCCAGTTCCGCGAAGACCAGGGGCCGAAGGATTTGGCTTCTCCGCCGGTCAGGAGCCGCCAACGCCAGGGCGATGGCAATTCCGCCATGGTGATATCGCAGGTCAGGTCCGACAGCCCAGGGCCGGCCGGACGGTACCGGGCCCCGGTGGGAATTTCGGCGGGGGCCGGCCACAGGGCGGTGCCGGAATTTCCGCCAGGGACGGGAAGGGTCCGGCCATCGGCAAATTCAAAACGGCCCGCGGGCAGCAATGCGCTCCCCGCCACTCTCCAGCGGATGGCAAGGCCATCGCCATCCCCGGTCTCGGAGATGAATGCGAGTTCCACCCGGCCTGCACCGGGTGGCATCAGCACCGTGCGGCGCACCGGTGTTGCGCGGCCCAGCAGATTCCGCGCCCTCAATTCAAGGACCGCGGGCAGTTCCAGCCCGGGGTCCGTTGGTGACCAATGGACGATGAGGCCCGGGCCGGTAACGTGAAAGGGAGTCTTGAGGCCGTTCAGGGTCAGTTCGATGGTGCCGGGATCGGGTCCCGGGCCCGTCCCATGCAGGGAGTCTTCGCCGACGAAGGTCCAGGCGATCCCGGTCCGTGGGGTGCCCGGTTCCACGATGACCGTGTCCTGACCAGCCCCTGACCAGTTGGGCGCGCCCTGGGAAAAATAGTCCAGCAGGCCCAGAAAATAGGCCTCGGCTTCCAGTCGGTGGCTGGAGGCCAGGCTCAGGCGCCCTTCGATCACCGGGTGTGAGATCATCGCGGGCTCCCCGAGAACCGCCGGGACCGTGGCTTTGCGCAGCACGTGGAAATTGCCGGGCAGGATTTTGGCCGGGGAAATTTCCAGGTTCAACACCAGATGGCGGTGGATGGCCCGGGCCAGGTCCAGCGAGGCCCCGTCCGCGTTGAGGGGATAGTAGGTCTGAGTCTCGTTGACGGTGCGGTCTAGTGAAGCAACACTGTTGTGGTGAAGTGACAAAAATACATCAGGTTGCAGGGAGTCGGCAAAGGAAGACCTGAAGGCGAGGTCCCTGGTCAGGGTGGAGTCGTTGACGGTGAGAAAGTCGTAATCGGCGGTCCGGGTCATGTAGACCTGGGCGCCGGACCACTCGAGCAATCCCCTCAAATACAGGGCCACTCCGAGATTGACCTCGGCTTCGGTCAGGCCTCCGGGGCCCACGGCTCCCTTGAAAAAACCGCCGTGGCCAGGGTCCAGAACGATCCTGCGGCCCCGCAATGGAGACATGTCTCGCCCGCTGAACTGTTCCTGGAGGGCCGTATAACCGGGGATTTCAACCTCCGAGGGGTGCGGCGGGGGGCTTCCGCAGCCGGCGGCCCAAAGGCAGGCGGTCACGGTGAGAATCAAGGGAAGATATCGTTTCAAGCTTCCGGTTCCCTGCTGAGGTGGGGTGGATGGCCAGTATATTCCGGCCCGGTTTCGGCACGGCCTGATGGTACCCCAAGACCCACTTCCTGCAAACCCCGGAACCACCGGTTGTAAACAGGGTCGCCCGGCCGTTGTCATCTGGACATGGGGGAATCCTTCTGATACCTTATCAACCGCGTGGATTTCCTGTCCTGGACCGGATTTCCGGGCCGCACGCCTGCGGCCCTTCTTGTTCCTGATCTAGCCATGCCCGGTCTTTGAGGATCAATAACGATATGTCCGATCTTCAGTCCCGTCTCAGGGAACTCCCACAAGTAAGCGCCCTTTTTGAGGATGAGCGCCTTGCTCCCCTTTTGACCGGTCGCCGCCGCGCTTGGATGACCCGGATCATCCAGGGTGTGGTTGACGATTTCCGTCAGGAGTTGAAGCAGGCCTCGGGACAGGTAAAGAAACGTCCGGAGTTGCTTGAAGCCGCGGTGGAGCGCGTCCTGGGCAGGTATCGGGCCCTGACCCGCAAGTCATGGACCCGTGTATTGAACGGCACCGGAGTTGTGGTCCACACCAATCTGGGGCGGTCCTGTTTTCCCGCCGCCGCCGCTGCCGCCGCCAGTGAAGTGGCCCTTTTCAATTCGGACCTGGAATTTGACCTGGGTTCGGGTACCCGGGGACACCGGGGCCGCGCCGTGGAAGAAAAAGCCGCCCTGCTTGCGGGTGCGGCCGATGCCCTGGTGGTCAACAACAACGCCGCGGCCGTCTGGCTGGCTGTCCGTCACCTCAGCAAGGGGGGGCGTGTGATTCTTTCCCGCGGCGAAGTGGTGGCCATCGGCGGATCATTCCGCATGCACGAGATCCTGGCGGAAACCGGCTGCACCCTGGTGGAGGTGGGCACGACCAACCGGACCGGCCTGGAAGATTACCGCAAGGCGCTTCAGCCGGGCACAACGGTATTGAAAGTCCACCGGAGCAATTTCGTGGTGGAGGGTTTTACCGAGGACGTGACCCTGGCGGAATTGTCCGCCGTGTGTCGCGAGGCGGATTGTCCGCTGATCTACGACGCGGGCAGCGGTGCATTTTATCCCTACGAGGATCTGGGTCTGCCGGCGGGAGAAACCCTGTTGACCGAGGACCTGGCCGCCGGACCGGACCTGGTCACCTGCAGCGGAGACAAACTGCTGGGCGGTTGCCAGGCCGGTATTCTGTACGGCAGCCACGAGTTGGTTTCTGAATTGAGAAATCATCCCATGCGCCGGGCTTTCAGGGTGGACAAGACGACACTGGCGGCCCTGGACGCGGTCCTGACGGAATATCTGGCGGCCGAGGACCGGCCTCCTGTTCCGACACTTGACCAATTGGCGGCTTCGTTGGAATATCTGCAGGAAAAGGCGGAGCGCCTGTTGGTCGAATTGGCAGCGTCGGCACCCGAGGGGTGGAGCGGAGCGGTGGTGCCCGGGCGGTCGAGTGTTGGGGGCGGTTCTTTTTCCACCGCCAGTATCGAATCGCGTCTCGTGCAATGGCAAGCCGACAAGAAGCAGTTGGAGACCTGTCACCAGCGTTTACGAGCGGGTGATCCCGCCCTGGTCGGCCGCATGAACCAGGACGGCCTGGCCGTCGATGTTAGGACCATCACTGAAGAGGAATTTCCTCTGGTCGCAGCGGCTTTTCGCGCCGCCTGGACCGACTTACCTCTTGCCGCGGGAGATTGAAGGTCATGGAAAATCAAAACGGATTTCCGGGTGCTTTACCGACCATACCTTCGGGTTTGGAGAGCGGGCAGATCGACCTGGTTCCCGGCGAGGGATTCTGGGAGCGAATTGAGCAGATCGCGGTCAAGGGAGAAATGACCCGGGGCCTGGACATGGCCATACACGGGAAACCTTCACCCCGGATCTGGCTGTTTCTTCACGAACCCGGCCGCGGGGAATTGAGTGCCGCGGTGGCCATGAGTTTCGCACGCGAACTCGCCTTTCGGGATCAGGCCGCCCTGGTGCTCGATTGCGATGACCAGGATCAGGCCCTGACCCGCTGGGCCGGCCGGGTGGAGGCCGAAGGTTGGATCGATCTGGCCAGATACGGCACCTCGGTGCTGACCTCCGGAATGCCCATGCCTTTTGTCGGGCGCCGCGGCTACCTGCTTGGTGTCGGGTCCTTCGCTCCGACCGATGTGACGGGCAAGGAAGTCGATACACTTTTGACCCGCCTGCGCCGGCAGGGGGATGATCTGCTGCTGGTGGCTCCGTCGGATTCGACGGGTCTGCTCTGGGCGCCGGGCTCGGCCATCCGCATTCTCTGCTGGGACCGGCAGACGGTTTCCCCGGAAAAGGCCGGAGAGGTGGCTGAAAGATTTGAACAGGCCGGCTGCCCCCTGACTGCGGTGGTCACCTTCCAGGAAGGCGGGGTTGCCGCTGAGAAGCTGGTCGACGACGTGTTGGCCGAGGTGAAAGTCATTCAGGAGCCAGTCGAACCTGCGGAGCCCATCGAACAAGAGGATGAACCGACACCTGCCGATCCTCCCGAAGTCGAAGAGGAAATCACGGTTGCGGAGGAGTCAGCGGAAGATTCAGCGGACGATTCAGGGTGGAGGGATCTGCCCCTGGAACAGGAAGCGGCCCTGGAGCCTGACGAGGATTCATCCGGGTTGGATATCAAGGACGTCGAAGAGACTATTGCCGAACCTTTGGCCGAACCTGCCGCGGCCCGGGAAACGTCACGGGTTTTCTGGATCGGTGCCCTGATCGCGGTGGCGGTTATCGTG
>JAUVII010000093.1 GCA_030592845.1 Candidatus Krumholzibacteriia bacterium
CCCTGATCGTCTGGTCAGGACTTTATTTCAGCGCACGTACCCGAAGGACCGCAAACGTTTGCGGTCCTCTTCACTCATCTGCTCGAGATCCTCGAATGCGCGGCCCCAGGTCTCGACCTTGCCTTCTTCCCATTCCAGCAACAGGGGCTGCAGAAGTTGAACCTGCTTGTGGTCGGGGCTGAAGAGGTCACGCATCTCCAGGGGATCGGACCCGCGGTCGAACAGGGTCCACTGATTTTTTTCCAGGTCATGGATCAGTTTCCAGTCCCCCAGGCCGGCGGCCGCCAGGAAGGCCTCTTTTTCGGCGGTGGGAGTCCCCTGTTCATCCGCCGGAGCCAGATAACTGACTTCGGAAAACAGCGGCCGGTCCCACTTTCCCTTGGCGCCGCCAAGTAAACCCATCAGCGAACGTCCGTCCCAGGAAGAATCGGCAACGGGCGTGCGCGAAAGGTCCATCAGGGTGGGCATGACATCGTTCAGGGAAACAGGTTCATCAACCACCCCGGGCTTTAAACGCCCCGGCAGGCTGAAAACCATGGGCACGTGCAGAAGGGTGTCGTAAAGATACCTGGTGTGGCCGATCCAGTCGTGCTCCATGAATTCCTCGCCGTGATCGGCGGTCAGAATCACCAATGTGTTTTCTTTCAGGCCCAGCGTTTCCAGCTCCGCCAGGAGCTTGCCGACATACAGATCGGTGTACTCGATTTCCTCCCGGTACAGCCCCACCAGAAAGTCCACGTCCCGGCTGTCCATCAGATGGCGATTAGCCCGCAGAGACAGGATATCCCTTTTCATGGTCCGGATTTTTCCGGGGTATTCGCTGGTCCGGTCAAACTGTTGATGATGGACGTATTCACTGTGCGGATCGAAATAATGCACGAACAGGAAAAACCGTTCATCCTTCAACCGGCGCATTTCCATGATGGCGTTTCGTGTAACCGCCTGGGACGTCAAATCCTGGTGACCGGCCACGGCGTTTTCATTGTACCGGTCAAAACCCTGTGCATAGCCGTGTTTGGTATTGATCAGGAAATGGGAGATCACCCCGGAAGTTTTAAATCCCCGCTTTTTCAGGGCACGGGCCAGCGTGAAACTGCCATCGGGAAGATTGTCCAGGATGTGAAGCACCTGATGCCGCGAGGGGGTCTGCCCCGTCATCAGCGAAGCCACGGCGGGCTGGGTCCAGGGCGCGGGAGAATATGCCTTGCTGAATTTGACCCCGCCCGCGGCCAGGGCGTCCATGTTGGGCGAAGTATCCAGCCCCTTGGTCCAGGCTCCCACGTGACCGGCCCCCATGGTGTCTACGACGATCATTAGGACGTTGACATCCTCCAGGGCAAACGACAACTCATCGGGGTCCGCCGCGCATCCAGCCAGCAGGAAGGCCACCATGACCGTGGTCAGGATGCGGGCGTGACGGAATTTCTTCATTGCATCACCTTATAATCTGGATCCGGTGTCTGGAAAGCCGTGGAAGTCACGCGACGCCTATGATAACCTCCCTGCGGAAAACAATGAGAAAAATTTCCGTGGTATTTTCGGAATTTGCCGAGTGGAGGCGCGCTGTGGCCAGAGTTCAATTGGAAGATGTGAGCAAGGTCTACCCGGGAGACGTGCAGGCGGTCGCCCCGATGGATCTGGATATCGCCCACGGGGAGTTCACCGTTCTGGTGGGACCTTCGGGATGCGGCAAGTCCACCACTCTGCGCATGGTCGCCGGATTGGAAGAAGCAACCACCGGCACCATCCGGATCGGTGATCGCGTGGTCAACGACGTCGAGCCCCGTGACCGGAACATCGCCATGGTCTTCCAGAGCTATGCCCTGTACCCCCACATGACGGTGGAAGCCAACCTCGCCTTCGGCCTGAAAATGCGAAAATTGTCGCGCGATGAAATCACTTCGCGAGTGGGCGATGCCGCCCGCGTCCTCGGCATCGACGATCTTCTCCACCGCAAACCGGCGGCACTTTCGGGCGGCCAGCGGCAACGCGTGGCCCTCGGGCGCGCCATCGTCCGCGACCCGGAAGTTTTTCTCTTCGATGAACCCTTAAGCAACCTCGACGCCAAGATGCGTGTCCAGATGCGCACAGAAATCGCCCGCCTGCACCACCGGCTCGGCGCCACCATGATCTACGTCACCCACGACCAGACCGAGGCCATGACCCTGGGCCAGCGCATCGTCGTCATGAAGGACGGCCTCGTGCAGCAGGTCGCCCCCCCGATGGAGCTTTACGATCACCCCGCCAACCGGTTCGTGGCCGGATTCATCGGCTCGCCCGCCATGAATTTTCTGGGCGGACGGATCATCAGGGAAGAAGGACTGCGGTTCGCCCTCGACGGAGAAGATAAACCCATCCCCCTGCCCGAGGGCTTCGCCCCGGCGGCCAGCCTGCTGGACACCCCCGTGATCATGGGCATCCGCCCCGAACACGTCGATGTTGTCGAGGGCGGCCGGGCAACCGGGGTCCACGCTCCGGTCCAGGTGCTGGAAAATCTGGGAAACGAAACCCTGATCTACTTCCAACTCGGAGGCGGACAGTTCACCGTGCGTGGGAGCGGCCAGCTTTCCGCGGGCATCGACCAGGACCTTCAGCTGGCTTTCAGACCCGATCACATCCACCTGTTCGAAGACGGGGAAAAAGGCGACGCCCTGCCCTCGTCCTGACCGCCACCACCGGAAAGCTGGTTCATGCGCTACACCACCGACATCGTCGTCATCGACCTGGAGGCCACCTGCCCGGCCGAGGACCAGGGAAACAATTCGGTGGAGCGCAGCAGCATCATCGAGATCGGGGCTGTGAGGCTGGACAGGCGCAGCCTCGAAATCACCCGGGAATTCAGCGAGCTGGTCCGGCCCGAAGACTATCCCATCGTACCTTTCATTACCGACATCACGGGCATCGCCCCGGACATGGTGAAGGGCAAGGACACTTTTCTCGAGGTTGGACAGCGGTTCATGGATTGGTATGGGCCGCGCAACAAGGCCATCATCGCCGCCTTCGGCGCCTACTACGACATTCCCCTGTTGCGGAAGGAGTGCGGACGGTACGGCATCGACTACCGCACCCATATCGCGGGCGGCGCTTTTGACCTGCGGGCCGTGGCGACCGCCTGGCTGGCGACCAACAACCACCGCACCAGCGGACTGACTTTGAATTCGATCCTCGAAAAAATGGATCTGGGCAACCGCTTCAAGGCCCATCGTGCCGTCGAGGACGCCAAGGCGGCCGCCGCGGTGCTGCAGATCCATCATCTGGGGCGCGCGCTGGATTGAAACCTGATCCTTGTGTTTTGTTATTTCATCACAAAACCCGAGGTCAACCTCGGATAACCTGATTAATCCGCAAACGAAACTCGGCATTCCCTCCCCGATGAAACCAAATCCATCCAATTTGCGTCTCATGGACGGTCGCCTACCATGTGTGAAAACCCGATTGGAAAGGAACTCCATGCCTCGCGTTCTTCTGCTAACCATCCTGGTGGGTCTCACAATTACCGGTAATCATGTAACCGCCGCCGAAAACCAAGGCTTCATCTACGGAACGGTGACCTTGCAGGACGGCGACACCCACACCGGATTCATTCGCTGGGAAGACGAGGAAGCCTTCTGGGACGACCTGTTCCACTCCCGGCAAAACGAACTCCCTTGGGTCGAATACGTGGACATGGCAGAACTGCAGGCCGAACGCCGGCGGCTTTACTTCGAAACCCACGGGATGTTCGACCGGGTCATGTGGACCCTGAACAACAAGGGAAACGATCCCCATCTTTCCCGGCTGTTCATCTGTCGGTTCGGCGACCTGGACGGCATCGAAATTGATGCTAAGGAAAATGTCACGGCCATCATCAGGGGCGGGGAACGCGTTCCTGTTCACGGCTATTCCAACGATGTCAGTTCCGACCTCATGGTCCATCCCGCCGAAGGTGAGCCCGTGGAAGTGGATTGGGACGACCTCTCGGGGATCGAATTTTCTGAAGCTCCCATCGACGCAGTGCCCTACGCCCAACGTCTTTACGGTAAAGTGGAATCCACCGAGGGCGTGTATGAAGGTTTCATCCAGTGGGATCAGTCTGAATGCACTTCCATCGACGTTCTCGACGGGAACGATCACGAGATTCCCATGGGCGATATCCGTTCCATCACCAAAAACCGGAAAAACAATTCCGACATCGTGCTCAAGGACGGCAGTGCCTTTCCCATGTCCGGGTCCAACGACGTGGGCCGGGGCAATCGAGGCGTAATGGTGGAAAATCCCGAGTGGGGTCGCGTTACCGTGGCCTGGAAACGGTTTGTATCGATCACTTTTGTCGAAGGCAAGGGGAGCGGCGGCGGCAGGGATGAGTTCCCCGCCATCGCACCCTTAAAAGGGACGGTCGCCGGGGCAGACGGAGAGACCTGGACCGGACGCATCGTTTATGACCTGGATGAGGCCTGGACCCGCGACCTTTTCAACGGCTCGCTGCGGGACCTGGATTTCGACATTCCATTTTATTTGATAAATTCCATCGAAAACCTGGGCGACGAATCGTGCCGGGTGATCCTGACCTCGGGACGGACCCTCGACCTGGGCAACAGCCAGGATACCGGCCAAAAACACGCCGGCCTGCTGGTCTTCGAAGAGGGTATGGAAACGCCCACCTTCATCCCCAGGAGCAAGGTGGGCGTCATCACTTTCGACCAATAAGGCGACTGTCAGGAATCCATCAGGCCCGCCAGCAGACTCAGGCCGCCCATCAGGAACAGGAAAGCCAGATAAAGGACGATCAGAACCAGGTAGATGATCGTCAGGATCTTCAGGACGCGAAAGCTGCGGCCCAGCTCGTAGAACCCGGCCTGGAGTTCATCATGGGTGCCGGTCTGCCGGAATAGATCGAAGCGGTTGACACCCTCGATGAACCGGTGCGAGGCGATGATCAGCGGCACCCCCAAAACGGCGCCGACGATGGACAGGCAGGTCAGAATACCGTAGATGAGGCTGACCCAGCCCATGAAGCGCATATCCCCCAGGGTTCGTTCGAATCCCAATCCCATGTTATTGACGGGGGGACCCCCACCGGTATCATTGGTCATTTCCTGCAAAGCGCCGACCTCCCCAAAAAGTTGTCTGTAACAGTTCCTGATTACCCGACATTACCACCACTCCCCTTGGCGGACCACCCTTTCCAATCCCGATTCCGCTTGAATCATGGGGCCCCTTCGACCATTTTCGCAAGATACAGACCGTGTCCGCGGACACCTGTTGCCGCCAATCATTCCGAGAGGAGATGCCGTGTCCGACGCCGCCAAAATCTACGAGGCCCAGAAAGGCAATTTCGCCAAATGGGAGATCATCAAGGACATCATCGATCAGCAGATCGACCTGATGCTCAACCATCGTCAAAGCGGGCATCCCGGGGGCAGCCGCTCCAAGGCGCATTATTTTATCAGCCTGCTGTTGAGCGGAGCCATGCGCTGGGACATCCGGAATCCCGAAAAAAGATTCGGTGACAGGTTCATCCTGGTGGCCGGACACACCGCTCCTTTGGTCTACGCCACCTTGTCGGTTTTCAACGAAGCCCTGCGCGTCATGCACGAAAAAACCGGCGACGACAAATATCTCGTCAACGGCGGCGCCGAACGCATGATGACCTGGGAAGACCTGCTGGGCTTCCGTAACGTCGGCGGCCTGCCCGGCCACGTGGAAATGGCGGAGAAAAACCTCTTCGTGAAGTTCAACACCGGACCCAGCGGCCACGGCGCTCCCGTCTGCGCGGGCGAGGCCATGGCTCTCAAACACGCCGGCGCCGCAGGCGTCAAGGTTTTTGGAATAGAGGGAGAAGGCGGGCACACCGCCGGCTGCTGGCACGAGACCAAGAATTCGAGCTACGGCCTGGGTTTGGACAACCTGCACATGATCATCGACTGGAACGATTTCGGGATCGACAACCACCCCACCAGTTCCATCGTGCACGGCACGCCCCGTGACTGGTTCGCCCCTTACGGCTGGGATGTCCACGAAGCGGCGGACGGCAGCGACTGGGACAACGTCACCAGAGCCATCCTGGAAATGACCGACGGTGACTGCACTCCCGGCCGCCCCAAAATGATGTTCGGCAAGACCCGCAAGGGCCGGGGCTACTACAAGTACGACGCCCCCAGCCACGGCGCCCCCCACGCGCTGAACAGCGACCTGTTCTGGAAATGCCGCGCCGATTTCACCGAGAAGTACGGCGTCACCTGGCACGGGACCGGCAAGGAGGCTCCCGCCGACAAGGAGGCCCAGGCCCAGCAGTTCGCCGACAACATGAACGTGGCCCTCGATGTCCTGCGCGGCAACGAAGAGTTGCTGACCTACCTGGCCGATCGCCTGGTCGAACTCGGCGACAGCGTGCCTGAGGAAATTTCCACCTTCAATCTGCCCGTGGCCAAAAATCCCCTGAATGACCCCGGTCTGTTCGACATCGAAAGCTATCCCGAAGAGATGTGGGCCAAACCCGGCACCAAGCAGCCCAACCGCGCGGGATTCGCCAAGTGGGGCAGCTACATCAACAGCTACTGCCTGGAAAAATACGGGCGGCCGCTGTTCCTGGTCTGTTCCGCGGATCTGGCGGGTTCGACCAACATCGCGGGCTTCGGCGCCGACTTCGGCGACATGAAAAACACCGGCTGGTACAACCGTGAAACCAATACCGAGGGTGTGATTCTGCCCCAGGGCATCACCGAATTCACCAATGCCGGCATCATGGTGGGCGCGGCTTCGGTGAACATGTCCACCGATCCCGAGAACGACTTCAACGGGTACTATACCGCCAGCAGCACCTACGGATCCTTCAGCTATCTGAAATACGGGGCCATGCGCCTGTACAGCCAGATGGCCCAGGACTGCGAGCTGAAGCTGGGCAAGACCATCTGGGTGGCGGGCCACAGCGGTCCCGAAACCGCCGAGGACAGCCGGACCCACTTCGGTATTTTCAGCCCCTCGGCGACCCAGCTGTTCCCCGATGGCCATGTCATCGACATCCATCCCTGGGAATTCAACGAGGTGCCGGTCATGCTGGCCGCTGCCATGAAGACCGACAGGCCCATCATTGCGCTGCACCTGACACGACCCGGCGTGGAGATCCCCGACCGCGAGGCTCTTGGCCTGGGTTCTTACAAGGATGCCGCCAAGGGCGCCTACATCCTGAGGGACTACAAGGACGACATGCCCCAGCAGGGCGTCATCATGGTTCAGGGGACGATGAGCACGTACAACCTGATCAACGCGCTGCCGGCCATCGACGCCGCCGGTGTGAACGTCAAGATCGTGGCGGTCCCCAGCCCCCAACTGTTCAACCTGCAGTCGGAGGAATACCAGAACAACGTGCTGACCACCGGTGACATGCTCAACAGCACCTACATCACCAACCGGGCGCGGCGTTCCATGACCGACTGGATCTTCAACCCCCTGGCCGACCGTTACGCCATGAGCAGCGACTGGGACGACATGTGGCGCCCCGGAGGCTCATTGGACGAGGTCTGTGAAAGCGCGGGCCTGGACGCCGATTCCCTGGCCAACGGCGTGATCGCCTTTGCCGAGGACTGGCAGATGCGGATGAAGGAACTGGAACACATGCTGGGCTCGGCCCGCGGCTGATCCAGGTTCCAGGGTTCGTCAAAAACAGCCGGCCCCCGCTCGAAAGCGGGGGCCGGTTTCCGTCTCAGCGGGGATTTCGCCAGCTGTTGGGAGCAACGCCACGGGGGAACGCTTCGTTCGCTGCCCTTAACAATTTTAAGTGTCACCACCCCGACCTCGACGGCATCAGTATTAGGGTCAGGCCGGTTGTCCGATGACCAATGCGCGTGTAGATCGATTAAGATAGTGGATTTTCAAATTCCAGCAAGAGCGACGGCCCACAAGACGGGAATTGTTCCCCGCATCCGGGCAGGGTATGCTGTAGCAGTCCGGTTTCGATCCGCAAGACTCGTTGGTCTGCCGAAGGGAATGCCTTGCCATGAATTCCATCTCGCAGCAGGGAACACATCCCGGCCTGTTGACGGCCTTTTGTTTGCTGGTCCTTCTGACCGGGTGCGCGGTCGCTGAAGAAACCGGCACCGTCCAGTTCGTGGAAAGTTTCCCCGCCGAGACACCCCTCGACCTGGCCGACCTCGAAGAGGCCGCCGATGTCTGGACGCGGGTCATCGAACAGACGACCGATCGCTTCCGGGTTGCCAGCTTCTATTACAGCCGTATTGGTGACGGTGAAGATGCCGCAGCTCCGGCCGGCACACCCGATTTCATGGCCCCCATCCTGGAAAAGCTGGCCGTGGCCGCTGGTGGTGGCGTCCGCGTGCAAATGATGGCCGACAGTAAATTCCGGAAGACGTACCCCGAAGTTCCTGCCTGGTTTTCCAACCTGCCCGGCGCGGAGTCCCGCATCCTGGATGCCAACGGTCACTGGGGCGGCGTCCTGCACGCCAAGTATTTCATCAGCGACGACGACCTGATTTTCGTGGGCAGCCAGAACTGGGACTGGCGGGCCCTGGATCAGATCCACGAGTTGGGTGTTCTGGTGCGGCATCCGCGTTTGGCTGCCGACCTGGGGCGAATCTACGACATGGACTGGGAGCTGGCCGGCACCGAAGCGCCCCCGCATCCCACGGAAGAGGTGAGTGACCTCCCCCAGGCCCACCTGAATGATCTGCCCGGCTATGCGGTCACCACTTCGGCCGGCGACACCGTGAGCGTTCTTTTGGCCGCCAGCCCCGCCAAGGCCCTGCCTGAAGGGATTTTGTGGGATCTGCCCCTGATGGTGGAAATGATCGATTCTGCCCGTGACTCGGTCCACCTGCAACTGCTTTCCTACGGTGTGACCGACCGGGAAAAACGCCTATTTGATGACCTGGACAGTGCCCTCAGGCGCGCCTCTGTCCGCGGTGTCGAGGTGCGGATCCTACTTTCCAACTGGTCCAAATCACGCTACAGCGTTCCCTGGATCAAAAGCCTGGCCGTACTGCCCCACGTGGAGATCCGGTTTACAAACATCCCCGAATATTCCAAGGGGTTCATTCCCTTTGCCAGGGTCGAGCACGCCAAGTACCTGACCGTCGACGGCAACGCGCTGTGGATCGGAACTTCCAACTGGTCCCGGGGGTACTTTTTCGAATCACGCAACATCAGCCTGTTTTTCCGCGGCCGGGGCGCCACCCGGGACCCCGACCGCTTTTTCAACCTGAGCTGGCGTGGTCCCTACGCCGAGACCGTCGATCCGGCCGTCGAATACGCACCGCCCAAACGCAACTGACCCGAAAGGAACACCGATGTACGGCAAGGATCTCCCCCCCCGCTTCGATGCGAACCGGACCGCCCTGGTGGTGGTCGACATTCAGGAAAAATTCCGCGATCTGATTCACGGCATGGACCAGGTGGTGACCGGGTCCTCGCGCCTGATCCGTTTCTGCCAGATACTGGACATTCCCATTGTGGTAACGGAGCACTACCCCCGGGGCCTGGGTGTGACCCAGTCCGATATCCGGCGCCTGTTCAAGCCCTTCAATTGTGTCGAAAAGATTAATTTCAGCTGCTGCGGCAGCGACGAGTTCAACGAGAAGTTGCGAAAGCTGAACCGCGACCAGATCATTCTCTGCGGCATAGAAACCCACGTCTGCATCTACCAAACCGCCTTCGACTTGATGCACCGGGGAAAACAGGTAGCCGTGGCCGTCGATGCCGTTAGCTCCTGCTCCCTTTCCGATCGCGAGATCGGCCTCAAGCGCATGTCGGAAATAGGCGTCCAGAGCATGGGTGTGCAGATGCTGATGTTCGAAATCCTGAAAAAAGCCGGCACCGTGCAATTCAAAAAGGCCGCTCCGCTACTAAAAGAGTAGGTCCTGAGCTTAGGGCATAAATGGGACTAGTGTGGCTCGCCTTGATTTATGGGCGTTTGGAGGGTTCCGGAGCCATGGATGGCGGAGGAGCCCGTAAACCGAGAAGGGCCGCCACAGGAAGTGGCGGCCCTTCGTCCCAAAAATCAAGGCGAGTCACACTAGTCCCATTTATACCCGAAGCCCAGAGCCAGAGTCTGCTTGAACTGCCCTGACTTCCTGATCGCTTGATGCACCGCAGCTTCGTTGACAAGATCGTTGTTCTCATCAACCACCGGACCAACGGTGTTGTCGTACTTGTCGTAGACCCAACGCACATACAGCTTCACGGAGATGACCTTGGTGATATTCGCCGTGAAGGTGTTTTCAAAGTCCACATCGACAGTGGTGGAATAACTTGCCACATCATCGGGTAAGGGGTCCACGGTGTTGAACCCGTCCTCGAAGGTGCTCTTGCCCGAATAGACGAAGGGCAGGATGAAGGTCAACTTCGACTCCCAGTCCACCCGGCCGTCCAGGGCGCCCACACGGTATTCGGTAATCCATTCTGCGGCCGCCTCATAGGTGGCATCCCGCCCGATCTCATCCACCGGTGACGGACCCAGGTAGTACTGGCGGCTGTTCTGGATCAAAGCCACACCAACCCGGGTTATAAATTCACGTTCGTCTTCCTTGAAGAAGGTCCTGGAAATACCCACCGCTTCCTTGAAGGACAGGGGGTTGAAGGTCAGGGCCCTCTCTTCAATGTCGCTCAGGTCCTCGAACATCGACTGGAATTTGAAGGACACGTAGGGATCCCAGTGTTTGCCGACGGTCCAACGAAACATCGAATCGAGGTCGATGATATCGTCCGTTTTGTCCGGCCTTTTCCAGTACAGGTCGCCGTTGGCATCCCGTTCCTGGCTGTGGGTCTGCCCGTAGGCCAGTTTCAGGATGTTTCTCCAGTTGGTCTTCTCGGTAAACTGTTTTTCCAGCCTGGCGCTGAACTGGCCGTTCCAGACGGCGGATCCCTTGTCCCCGCCATTCCAGTTGTTGGAATAGGCGCTTTGCAGAATGTTCAGGCTGATGTCGATTTCCTTCTGCCAGAATCCGATCTTGGATTCCTCTTCGGCGGCATCCTGAGCCGCAACCACCCCGGCAAAACCGGTCGCCAGAACCATGACCAGTCCCAAAGCCACCCATCGCTTCACATCAAACATGGACCTTACTCCTTGTGGTTCGCGGCAACCTAAGCTTCCGTCTTTTGCAGGTGTACGACCGTCTGGGGGAAGGGAATGTCGATGCCGTTGGCGTCGAAGGCTTCCTTCACGGCCTTGTGCATGTCCAGATAAACGCCCCAGTAGTCGGCGGAATTCACCCAGGGACGGAAAATGATGTTCACGCTGGAATCGGCCAGCTCGCTCACCGCGATGGTCGTTTCGGGGTCGCCGAGGACCCGGCTGTCGTTCTTGGCCAGATCGGCCAGGATCTGCATGGCCTGGTTATGATCCGAGCCGTAGCCGATGCCCATGACCATATCCACCCGGCGTGTGTCGTAGCCGTTGAAGTTCTGGATGGTACCCCCGAAAATGGCTCCGTTGGGCACGATGATCTTCACGTTGTCGGGTGTGCAGATGGTCGTCGAGAAGATGGCGATATCCACCACCTTGCCCTTGACGCCGGCGGCCTCGATGACATCCCCGGCCGTGAAGGGCCGGAACAGCAGCAGCATGACGCCCGAAGAGAAGTTACCCAAAGGACCCTGAAGGGCCATGCCTACGGCAAAACCGGCGGCACCGAGAATGGCCACGAAGCTGGCGGTCTGCACCCCGAATTTGCCCACAACCGCGATCAG
>JAUVII010000136.1 GCA_030592845.1 Candidatus Krumholzibacteriia bacterium
GAGCCCGGCGATGCTGACTCCTGAAGAACAGCGTCGCGCCGAAGAAGTGTTTGAATTGGCCCTGGGGCTGCCCGCGGCGGAACGGGAAGCTCTCATCGCCAGGGAATGTGTCGGGAATGCCCCCCTTGCTGTCGAGGTTCGTCTGCTGATCAAGCACTATGAAGCCGCGCCGTCTGAATTCATGCAAAGCCCCGCCGCTGAAGGCGCTGATTTTCAGTCGACTGACACCATTGGCCCCTACCAGCTGAAAGAGGTGCTGGGTGAGGGTGGTATGGGTGTGGTCTATCTTGCTGAACAGACCACACCGGTGGCCCGCACGGTAGCTTTGAAGATTCTTAAACTGGGCTTGGATTCACGCGAAATTCTGACCCGGTTCGAAACCGAACGACAAGTTCTGGCGAGTCTTGAACATCCCAATATCGCGCGGATTTACGACGCCGGCACGACCGCCGCCTGGCGACCATATTTTGTGATGGAATACATTCCGGGCCAAGCCATCACGACCTACTGCGATGATCACAAACTCACACCGCGCGAACGCATCGTCCTGTTCATCCAGCTGTGTCGCGGTGTGCAGTATGCGCACCGAAAGGGCATCATTCATCGTGATCTCAAACCGATGAATATCCTGGTGGTCGATGTCGATGGTGTGGCTCAACCAAAAGTGATCGATTTCGGCGTCGCCAAGGCGTTGCAACTGGAGTTGTCGGAGGAAACGATTTTCACGCAGCAAGGACAGCTTTTGGGCACCCCCGAGTACATGAGTCCCGAGCAGGCGGACGCCGCCCCTGTTGACACGCGGACCGACGTCTACTCCCTGGGCGCGGTGCTTTATGAACTGTTGGCCGGCGTGCTGCCCATCGACGCCAGGACACTGCGCCGGTCCGGATTTCGGGCGATGATGGAACTGATACGTGAAAAGGACCCCCAGCGTCCGAGTACGCGAGTCAGCTCTCTGGACGGCACAGCTACGACGGTGGCCGCCTGCCGCAATGTTGAACCACGCGCCTTGGCGCGCACTTTGCGCGGCGACTTGGATTGGATCGTCCTCAAAGCCCTGGAGAAGGATCCGGAGAGACGCTATTCCACCGTGGCCGAGTTGGCCGCTGATCTCGATCGCTATCTGGTCAACCGACCGGTGACCGCGCGGCCGGCGAGTATGTGGTATTCATTGGGGAAATTTTCGCGCAGGCATTCGGTGGGTGTGGGCGTTGCCGTCACCATCGTGTGCGCGCTGGTGGCCTTGGCCTTCAGCATGACCCTGCAAGCGCGACGGATCGCTCGCGAGCGTGATCGCGCAAACCATGAAGCCGTCGTGTCGCGTCAGGTGAAAGATTTTCTGGTGGATATTTTTCTGGTTTCCGATCCCGGTGAGGCAAGGGGGAATTCGATCTCGGCTCGCGAAATTTTGGATCGCGGCGCCCTCAATGTCGGTGATTTGAAGGACGACGAGACCAGGGCCGAACTGACCGGCACTCTCGCGGCGGTTTATCAAAACCTGGGACTCTACGACCAATCGGACAGCCTTTTTGTCGCTGCCATGGACATCTGGCTCGCGAACGAGGGATTGGAACACACCGGTACGCTAAGCGCGGTGGGCGAGGCGGCCGGAGTCTACAAGTCCCTGGGCAGGTTGGCAGCGGCGGAATCGCTTTATACCGTGGCTGTCAACGGTTGGCAAAACCTGGACCTGACGTCGGATCTCCGTGCTTTGGATACGAAAGCAGGACTGGCCAATGTCATCCGCAGGCAGGGGCGTTACGCCGAAGCAGAATCCTTGTATGTGGAAACCCTGAGTATGATGACTCTTCTGGTCGGCGATGACGATGCCGGCCTGCTTCAAATTCGGAGCAACCTTGCCTTCTGCCATTTGGTGCAGAATCAGTACGATGAATCTGCGGTGATTTTGGAAGATGTCTTGCGGCGTCAGCGCAAGGCGCAGGGAGATGACTCCCCAAGCACTCTCTCGACCATGTCGAGCCTGGGTTTTGCGTACACCATGCTCGGACGCTACGCGGAAGCCGAACCTCTGCTGCTGGATGCGCTTAACATTACGGCACGAGTCCGGGGGCTCGATCACCCCGGCTATTTGAAATGCCAGGGGGCGCTGGGAAATTTGTATCTGCAACAAGGGGACCTGTTCAAAGCGGAAGATATGTTTGCCCAAGTACTCGCGAAGCGGCAAAGTCTTCAGGGAGCCGAACATCCCTCGACCCTGGTGGCGATGCACAATCTTGCTGAAATAAAGAATGAGCGCGGCAAATACGGGGAAGCGGAAATTCTGGCCAGGGAAACCCTTGCCCTGCGTGTGCGATTGCGCGGTGAAGGGCATCCTTATACGCAACAAACACACTGGTTGGTGGCCAAAACAATAGCGCACCAGGGCCGCTATGACGAAGCACTGGAACACCTGAAAATCGCCGTCGACAACGGTATGATCAGTGAAGCCGTCCTCAGCCCCGAGGTCATGGCGGTGTTTGAGCCATTGAGCGGAAGGCCTGAATTCGAGGCTCTTCTGGCGACTCTTGCCCAGAGACTGGATAAGAACTAGTCGACCCCGGACCCGATTCGGTCGTCTGGGACTACACCGCTGACAGCGATCGCAAGGTAACAAGCGGAAGGTAGTCCAGTCGAAACAGTTTGTCTCTTCCCTGAGGTTTTTTTCGAATGGTCTATTGAAAGGGATAGATGAACTCATGTCTCAGGGAGAAGGCAACTCATGAACAATAAACATAATGAAAGCCACTTAACCCACTCTGTAAATCGTTCAGGTATGATTTCGAAATGGGCTATCGGACTTGCGGCAGTATCACTTGCACTATTTGCACCTCTTCAGTCGACAGCCCAGGACTGCCCGGGCCTTGCCGAAGATCCCGTGCTGCTCATTAATTATGACATGTCGATTGGAGCCCGAAGATCGGTTGTGAGAGGCACCACTGCCTACGTGGTGAGCGGCGATATCGGGGATCTGCAGATCCTCGATGTGACCAATCCCGCCAATCCACAGCTGCTTGGATCGTACATCCCACCGTCCGGGCCTCGAGATTTGGTGGTGGTCGGTACGCGGGTGTACCTCGCGTGCACCTCGGCCGGACTGGTGGTGGTGGACGCGAGCGATCCCACGAACCCCACACTGCTCGGCTCGTACGGCTCCGGCGGCTTCATTACCGGGTTGGCGGTAGTCGGCCCCAATGCGTATCTGGCCGATGTCGCTACACCGGGATCTTTCCAAGTGGTCAACGTGAGTGATCCGACCAACATGACGCAGGTAAGCTCGTACCCCATGACCGGCAGCGCACCTGGTATCACCGTGGTGGGCACGACAGCGTACGTGGCAAATTGGAATAATGGATTATTGATGTTTGACGTCAGCAACCCAGGCAGTCCCATTCTGCTGGGTTCGTATGACACCCCGGGTCCAGTTAGAGATGTGGCGGTGTCGGGGACAACGGCGTATCTCGCCGATGTATCTTATGGGGTTCACATCATCGACGTGATCAACCCGGCAGCGCCATACCTGCTCGGCATGTACGAAGCGCCAACAAACAATGGCACCCAGATTGCGATTGCAGACGACCGGGCTTACCTGAGCGCACAAACGGGCCTTCTGGTGCTTGATGTGAGCGAGCCAACCAATCCCACCCTGGTTGGCTCGTACATTATAGGCGAAAACGATACTTGGGGCGTGACGGTTGTTGGCCCGATGGCGTACGTCTGCGCTACTTATTTGGGGTTCAAGATTTTTGATCTCAACCGGGAGTATCTTGGCGCGGCCAACACGCCTGGCTATGCCAACAACGTTGCGGTCACAAATACGACCGCCTACGTCGCCGATGGCAGCGCGGGGCTGCGGTTATATGACGTCAGCGATCCGAGCCGACCTCAGCAGCTCAGCCCGTACGACACGCCAGGCACTGCAACTGACGTCACTGTCGTTGGCACAACGGCCTATGTGGCGGATGATTCGCACGGTCTGCAGATCATTGACATCAGCACCCCGAGGACGGGCCCCCCAATCCTTCTCGGCTCGGTGGACACACCAGCGCGGGCGATGGGTGTCCGGGTTGTCGGAACGCTGGCCTTCGTGGCGGATCTGGGTGCTGGGCTGCAGATTGTCGACGTGAGCAACCCGGCCAATCCTGTATTGCTCGGCGCGTACAACACACCTGGCTTGACGTTCGGCGGTGTGTCGGCGGCGGGATCAATCGTCTGCGTGGCGGATTATGACTTTGGCTTACAGGTAATTGATGTGAGTGCGCCAGCCTCTCCGGTGCTGCTCGGCTCGTACAGCCCCCCGGGCGCGGAATTCTGGGATGTCGAGATGGTCGGCACCACGGCTTACGTAGGGGACACGTCCAACGGCATGCTGGTCATCGACCTGAGCAACCCCGCCAACCCGGTGCAGGTCGGTTCGTACTACACGTCGGGCAGCGCTTTTGATTTGGCTGTTGAAGGCACGAAGGTTTATGTCGCCAATGCCGCTGGCGTGCAGGTGATTGACGTGGCGGATCCGACCAGCCCGGTGTTGCTGGCGTCGTATGAGACACGGGGCCTGGCTCAGGGCATCGTGGTGGCCAGGACCAACGCTCATGTGTCCAACGCCAATGTTTATGTGGCCGATGGCAATTTCGGGCTGGTGATCTTCGACCCGGAGCCCTGCAACGGGTCGGTCAGTGCGGTGGGAACGCCCAGTGCAGCGTTGCCTGCTTTGCTTCAAAATTCGCCAAACCCGTTTAATCCGACGACGGTTTTCCCTGTTTCCATCCCCCAAGACACGCGTGTTTCGTTGACGATCTATGGCCTGGACGGCCGGAAGGTTCGGAACCTGCTTCAAGGTCATCTTGGCGCGGGTACGCATCTGGTGCCTTGGCATGGCCAGGATGACGGAGGCAGACGAGTTGCATCGGGGGTGTACTTTGCGCGCCTTGAAGCTGGTGGGGTCGTTCAGTCTCGGAAAGTTGTTTTGTTGAAATAGTGATCTTGCCTGACTATTTCCAACTTTTGAATGTGCTCCATTTTGTAGCCGGGAGGTGTTGAAATGGGATCGCCTGGGGTAAGAAGCCGAGCATCCACCCGAAACTACCCCCCCAACTCATCCAGCAACGCCTTGACCACCTTCTCCGCGTCCCGCTGCCGCAGCTTGTCATACCGAATGGCCCAGATGTGATCCTCATAGGCCAGGTTCCTCAACTCCACCAGCAATTTGTACCGGGCGGGATTCGAACGCAGAACCCCAAGATCCTGCCCTTTCATGCGGGCCCCGGCTCCCAGGGCAGGCAGCAGTTTCCGGGCGAAGTTCCGGGACGCGGTATCGGTGCGATGGCGGTTCTTGAAGTACAGAAGCGAGACCGCTTCGCCGAGGGCGGGCACGTTGTCCGCGTGGAAGCTCAAAAACACCTGGCGATTCGCCGGCACGCCCTTGAAGGCGGTGCGGGCCACATTGATCCGGGCGTCGAGATGTTTCTGGTTGCTCCGGGGCCAGGCCCCGGGACGGTCCCGCTTGTTCCAGGACGCGCTGTTGAACACCTCGTTGCGGTCGTGAACAAAAGTATTGGAAACGGGGGAGTTCTGCCGCAACAGATGGTTTGGACTGAGCAGGGTCAAAGTCACGTCGGCGCCGTTGAGTTTCAACAATACATAAACGCGCAAAGAAATATCGTAGACGTATTCATCCTCGACGATGGTGAATGTTTTTCCCTCGCTGTCCTTGGCCCGTACCGTGGTGCCGGGGTCGATCCCGCCATGCCCGGGGTCCAGGACAAAATGCCAGCCGGCCAGTTTGTTGCTGACTTTGCCCATGCCCGCGACCGTTTTTTCGAAGGATTCCCACAGCATCCTGGCATGCCTGTAGGCGACAGGCGCGGATATCGAACTCTCCTCGAAATAGGTGGCGTGTTTCTGGTACTTGGCCTTGGGGGCCGCGTAGTAGTAGGGACCGTTGGAGGATTGGATCCTGTACACCCCCTTGACCGGGACGTTGACCATGCTCCAGTCCGTGCCCTCGGGGGTTTGGCGGGAACTCTTCCTGCCTCCCAAACCGGGTATCGGGCGAACGCGAAGGTTTTGTCCGGGATGGATGACCGATCCGGTTATCCCGTTCAATTTCCTCAACTCGAGCAGGCTCATCTGGTGCAGCCGGGCGATTTCCGTCAGGTTGTCGCCTTTTTGAATCTTGTAGACCGACGTCCTTTTGGCGGCCGCCTTGCTGAGACGCAATTCCTGCCCGGGGTAGATCCGGTCGGATTTCAATCCGTTCAGGCGTTTCAGCTCAGCCACGGAAATTCCGTAACCCTTGGCGATTTCCCAGAGGGCATCGCCGCTTTCCACGATGTGAACGGTGGCGCCGGCATCGCGCAGCCGCAGTTTCTGGCCGACGTAGATCCGGTTCCCCTTCAGGTCGTTGATCCGTTTCAGTTGGGCTACCGTCAGCCCGAACTGTTTTCCTATCTCGCTGAGCGATTCGCCGTTGCGGACGACGTGAACCCCTTCATCCAGGGGCGTCGGTTCCAGTTTCAACTGTTGGCCCACATGGATGCGGCTGCCGTTGATCCCGTTCAGTTTGCGCAGCAGGGAAACGGAGATGTCGTGCCTGTCGGCGATGCCCGACAGGGTGTCGCCCAGGCGGACGACGTAGAGTTCGGTATCCTTGCGGGGGATTCTCAGCCGCTGGCCGATGGCCAGTTCATCGCTGCGCAGCTTGTTCCAGTCGCGGAGTTCCTGCACGGTGACGTCGTGCTTGCGGGCGATGACCGTAAGATTCTGGCCGCGCTTGACCTTGTGGATCAACCAATCCTGCGCCCAGGAAGGGGACGCGGGAACGATCATGGCCAACAGGCAGACCCAGGTTATGATGCGTCCGTGCATTCGGTACATGGGAGTCGAAACGGCTCCTTGCCAATATCCCGACCAATCCGTTGGTCAGGGTGAAGTTTTTTCCTCGGCCTCGACGAATACCTTTTTGACCAGGGGCCACTCCTTTTTGATGGCTCCGGTCAGCCGGGCGATTTCATCCTCGATATGTTCCGCGGTGCAATGGTCCGCGAAATCCAGACTCATGTTCACCAGAATATACTCCGGACCCATGTGGAGCGTTAGGACTTCGTTGACTTTTTCGACCCCGGTCATCTGGGCGGCAAGGTTGCGGATCCCGGCAATCGTGGCCGGTGACGCCGCTTCGCCTATCAGCAGATCCTTGGTTTCCACCGCCAGCAGCCAGGCTGTTCCGGCCAGAATCAGACCGATGACCACCGAGGCGGCGCCGTCGATCCAGTGCAGGCCGGTCGACTGGCTCAGCCATATACCGACAAAAGCGACGATGATTCCCGCCATGGCCGCCGAATCCTCGAACAGGACGACAAAAGTGGTGGGGTCTTTGCTCTCACGAACCGCCTGGATCATGCTCCTCTTACCCTTGAATTGGGCAAACTCCCTGAAGGCGAAAAACCAGGCGGCGCCCTCGAACAGGAAGGCGAAGGCCAGGACCAGGTAGTTGATCCGGACACTGACCATGGGTTCGGGATGTTGGATGTGCTTGATGCCCTCATAAATGGAAATACCCGCGCCCAACCCGAAGATCAGGATGGCCACCACGAAGGACCAGAAATAGATTTCCTTGCCGTATCCGTAGGGATGGGCCGGATCGGGGGCGCGCCGGGAGCGGGACAACCCCAATAACAACAGGATCTGGTTGCCGGTATCGACGACCGAATGGATGCCTTCGGACAACATCGCCGAACTGCCGGTCACGGCGGCCGCCCCGAGTTTGGTGACGGCGATCAGCGCGTTCCCGGCCAGGGCGGCGAAAATGACTTTCCTGGATCCCGATTGTGACATTTGTATTCCTCTGACAATCAATATCACCGTTTTGCGTTGGTGGAATAGTACACCGATCCCGCCTGAGGGCCAAGGTCGGGTCATAAGCAGGTCACATTATTAATAATGATTAAAAAGTCATAGGAATCTTGTTTGAGTAGACCGGTTTGTGGTATGATTCGCTTTGCTGTAAATTGATGATAAACCCCCTCAAATTGGTCTAATCCTGGATCCACAAGAGGTGGCCTCAGTTAACCTGTGCCCAAGGCTGACATAATGAAATTGGTACGCTTCGCCCCGTTCCTTTTGTATGTGGTTCTGATTTTCGCCATCCCTTCCCTGGCCGAAGTGCCTGCCAATTTGCAACTTGTGGATGTTATCGCTGTTGACAAAGTGGGGGACATCGATGGCCTGAATCCCGCGGCCGACCTGCTTTCGGTCGGGATTTACCGGTCCCAGGACACCGGTGAGGCTTTTCTGCGAGTCAGTTTTCTGTCCCTCACCGAGGATGTTCCCGGCCAATTGGCCCAGGCTTTTGTCAAATCCGGCCGTCCCGGTCGGGTGGATATCACCGTAAGGGAAAATCACACCGGTTCGGTCATCAACTCAGCGGTCCTTTCGCGGGACGATATGTCCTTCATTCCGGTTGCGGACAAGGCCCTGACGGGGGCCAGGCGAAATGTTTCAGATCCTGACGCTCTCTATTTTCTGTTGCCTGAAAACACCCTGTCCTCGGCATCCTCCGCGGATCCATGGCGGATCACCATCACGGCGAATCCCGCCACAGGCCCGCGGGACGTGGTCCTCGCGTCCTACCCGGCGGACAAGGCATACGCGGCCAACTGCGCCTTTGTACTGCACGGCAACCAGGGTATTGGCTACACCGATGTTTTCCACGGTGAAGGCGACAACCTCGAGGGCAGCGGGTTCGACGAGGCCATGCAGGCCCACGAGGGCAACAACATTCCCGGCAACTTCCATATGAGCGGCACCCTGATGACGTCGGCCGAGTGGGCCGCCCGCAACGGCGATCCCGTCGATTTCAACGCCTGGCTGGTCACCGGCGTGACCGCCGGGTGGGCGGGCATGATCACATCGGCCTACGGCCAGCACATGATGCCCTTCGTGAACAACGAAATGAACGACTGGTCGGTTGCGATCCAGGCCCAGATGGTCAGCACCCGCTACGGTTATGTCCCCACGGTGGCCTGGATTCCCGAACGGGTCTGGCTGAACACCACCGGCTACCCCAGTAGCGGAGTAAACGATTGGATCGGCGACAACTGGATGAATCACGGCGTGAACGGCGTCATCCTGGATGACGATGTGCACCTCAGCGGCCACGACAACCAC
>JAUVII010000100.1 GCA_030592845.1 Candidatus Krumholzibacteriia bacterium
AACTTCATAGTCACCCCAGCCGAGTTCACCAATCCCGATGAGCCGGTCGTAACCCGGTTCCAGAATTCGAATGGAATCTCCGATGACGGTCCACTTCCCGTCGACCACGTGAGACTGCTCGAGGATGGCCGGGTCGGGAGTCAGGGGATCACCATCGGTGATCAGGCTCCCCCAGTCGGTGGTGTAGTCGGTCGGCCATGAATTTCCAGCCGAATAGGTGAGGGTCACCGTTTCAGTGTTGACGTTACTGAGATCGTCAACGGCTGTGATCACGACGGAATTGGCGCCCACCAAAAGGTCGGCAACCAACAGGTCGATAATAAAATCGCCGGGGGTGATGAGGCGTCGGCCGTCCGTTCCAATAGTCAGGTCAACGGAAGTTCCACCGTTCAGGGTATAGGAAAGGGCGGATACCCCGTCGGGATCCGAAACGTTTCCCAGAATGTCGCACCAGATCTGCGGCTCCCCGGGAATCCCAAACTGCTGATCCAACCCATACCAGACATCGATGGCCGGTCCATCCTGGGCATTCACCGCGGGTGCCCCGACCAGCAGGGTGACTAAAAGCGCTCCCAAGGCCAGGGAAACACCGGTTATGCGTGGGGGATTATTCCCAATGATATGCTTTACCAAACGATTCACTTTGCCCTCCATGGTGATAACCACCATCGCGGATTCCACTTTAATATATGGAATCCAGAAAATGTGATGGATATGCTCAATCCCCCAAGCTAACCAAAACAACCGAAACGGCCAATTCCCGCCATTTTTCCAATTCATACCATTCCGGGTCTTCTTTGACTGAGTAAACATTGTACCAAAGGTCTCATCATTAAACAACAAAAATAATAGAAAAAAGTAAAAAATAGTCCAATACTTCATGCCCAAATCAAGGAATTAGCACCGCTTTACGGGAAATTCGCCCGGATTTGCTGAAACCCTGGAAATCCAGGACAAAAATATAAACCCCGCCGGACTGTGCCCGGCCCCGATCATCCCTTCCGTTCCAGGTTGCCGAAAAGTCTCCGCCGGTCCTTTGCCCGCTCACCAGGGTCCGGATTCGGCGGCCCCGGGCGTCATATACGACCAGGTTAACCCGACCGGGTTCAGGCAGGCGAAAATTGAGCCTGGTAAGAGGATTGAAGGGGTTGGGGGTTGGGCTGCCAAGGTCCAGTCCGGCCTGTGCGCCGGGCACATCGGTTACGGAGGCCAACACGGTAAAACTGTTGCTGGTCCCTACCGTGGTATTGCCGAAAGCATCCCGGGCCATGACCTCGAGATGGACGTTGGCCGAAGAAACTTCAGAGGCAACCCAATCCCAGGAGGCCTCGTCAATGTCGGGATGGTAGTTGAAGGTGGCGTCCACCTGACCTTCGATCACAACGGACGCGATGAAATAATCGGGAACGGCGCCCGGGTTGTCGTCGCCGGAAAACCAGTGGAAGGTCACCACGTCCCCGCCCTGGTAGACCGTAAACTCGGGAAACTGATCCACGGTGACAAAAGGGGGTTTGGTGTCGATGGAGGTGGGCGCGCTGAACCCGGACCCGATGCCGGCATGGGCCGGAACCGTGAACGCGATCAGAACGGTGAACACAAGGATCACCGCGGTTCCCCAGGGGACAACTCTCAAAGGGACACCTTTCCAGATGATGGCGATCGCCAACAACAAATTGGTAGTGATTGCAGGTTTACATATCCCCCAGACCCGCGGCCTTATGTTTGATTAATGATAACATATTTTGCCCCGAGCCAAAAGGGGCCCAAGGCCGGAAAAGGGGAAGGGGACCGGTCAGCGGTCAGGGAAGCTGTTTGCCGGCAAGAAGATGTTTCATTTTGGACACCGAGTAACCGCCCTGTTCAGCGGCTTGGGCGATGATGGCCCGCGCGTCCAGCAGCGATGCCGGGCGGGCGGGAGCCGGTGAAGTCAGGCCGCGAACCACCATGGCCGTCAGCAGGGTTTCCAGGCTTTCCCGGTTCAACCAGGTGGTGCCTTCGTGTTCGTTGAAGCCAAGGAAACGCTGTACGCGTTCGTCTCCGATAAACGGGCCGAACCACCGCGTTTTGCCCTTGCCCAGGGCGGTGATCCCGGATTGGGAGTGGGCCAGGATTTCGGCCAGCAGGGCGGCCGAGTTGCCGGCGAATTCGTGTCCGGTCCATTCGCGCATGAGCCTGCCCATGTCCTCGATCACCAGAGGCAGATCGCGGAGTTCAAGGTCTCCGTCGGACGATGCCGGGGAATCGGCTTTGTCCGACCAGGGCCCGGGAATCTTTTGCAGGACCGAAGCCAGGTAGATCGCCTGGGGAATTCGGCTGCCGGGGAGGGAGTCCATCAGCTCTTTCATGTCAGTCCGTGATCGCGGTCCCATGCCGGCGGGAAATTCCAGTTTGTCCAGGTCCCGCAGGGCAAGGGCGAGTTGGGTCAGATCATCGGGGACAGCGACAGGGGGCTCGGTTGTGGCCGCCTGGGCAACGGATGTTTCCAGCCAGGCCAGCATGGCGGGATCCATCCAGCACCGGATCCGCTCCAGGTCCGCCCCGACCACCAGGCGCCGCTTCGCCAGTTCCAGGTCGGGTGCTCCACGGCCCGCCAGGTGTTCGGACAACCGGCTCCACAGACCGTCTTCGTCGGTTACGGCGCGGAAATCGATCAGGGCCCGGTACTGGTAACCGTTCAATTGGGTGTGGAACCCCCTGTCGGCCAGTTCGTCGCCGGAACGAAGGTATTCCAGTCCGTCGATATGATCCCGCATGATGTACCAGGATCCCGGGGCCGCGTCCATGTCCAGGCTTTGGGTCAGGGTTCGTTGAATGAGGTATGGGTCGGGTCCCGAACCGGTGTTGATGGCGGTGGACAACCGCAGGGTGCCGGAGGTGGATTCGTAGGAGTTGTTGAAAATGATCAGGGCCCTTTCGGACCCGTGCCGGTTGGTGAAGGCAAATACGTTCTCGTCTACCCAACCACCGTCGCTGTGGAAGTCGAACAGGGCAAAATTTTCAGAGCCGCTGAACAGGTGCCGCCGGCGCATCAGGGGGAATATCTCCCGCTCGTGCCGGGCGACCATGTCGCGGTCGATGTCTTCGTTCCAATAGGCCTTGCGGTACTCCATCCCGTATTTTTCGCTGAAGCCCTCGATCTGTCCGTGGCCCAGCATGGGCAGGCCCGGCATGGTTACCAGCAGCAGCATGCAACCGAAATACTTGTCGCCCTTGCCGAACTGTTCGACGGCCGTTTTCTCGTCGGGATTGTTCATGAAGTTGACGAAACGCTTCAGCACTTCGGGGCTGAATTCGAGCACGTTCTTGACCGTTTGCCGGTACTTGGCGTTGTCCTCCATCTTGAGCATGTTCATAAACGCGCTGTTGTAGACCCGGTGCATGCCCAGGGTGCGGACGAAATAGCCCTCCATCAGCCAGAAAGCTTCGGCCAGCAGCAGGGTGTCGGGGACTTCGGTCGCCACGCGGTCCACGACTTCGCGCCAGAATTCCAGCGGGAAAACCTGGTCGAAATCCGGTTTGCTCAGGCCGTGTTCGGCCCGCGACGGGATGGCGCCGGCATCGCCGGGCTGGGGAAACCACAAGCGGTGGAAGTGTTTCTTGGCCAGGGTCATGGCCGCGTCGAAGCGTATGATCGGGAAACGGCGGGCCACATCGAGGATGACCTGGATGACCGCTTCGCGCACCTCCGGCAGCAGGAAATTCAGCTGGGCGGTGTCGTTCCAGGGCATGCTGGTGCCGTCGTTGCCGTGGTAGATGTATCGGGTCTGACCGGTGCCTTCATCCATCCTTTGGAAGACCACCGCGGCGTCGCTGTGATTCCAGTAGCCGTCTTCGATGCGGATGGCCACACCGGGATGATCACACAGGTCGCCGCCGGTGAAGCTGTACGCCGGATAGGGGGGATGGTCGAGTTGGAGAAAATATTCCGGATGCTCGATCACCCAGCGGCTGTCGATGCCCATGTGGTTGGGCACCATGTCACTTGCCAGGCGGATACCGCGCTGTCCGGCCCGTTCACTCAGGTTTTGCCAGGCGTCTTCGCCGCCGAGGTCGTCGGCGATCCGGTAGTCGCGCAGGGCGTAGGCGCTGGCCGCGGCTTCGGGGTTGCCCATGTACTGCTTGATCAGGCGGGATGATTCCGACCTTTCCCACAGGCCGATAAGCCACAGGCCGGTCACGCCCCATTGGGCCAGCCGATCCAGTTCCTGGTCCGGTATCTCGTTCAGTTTATGTACGGGACGGCCGTACCAGCGGCTGATCTGGTCCAGCCACACGTAGACCGATTTGGCCATCAGCACCACGTTGCTCATCCAGTCGGCGTCGGTGCTGAAAGCCTCCGGCTCAGGGGCGCCGCTGTCCCAGGCTGCCGATCCGGGGCCAAATTCGAGAACCGGGGGCGGACCCGGTTCCCCTCCCCGGGCGACATCCACCTCGTGCAGCACATCGAGGGCGAACTGCAGGCGCAGCATGAATTCGGGAGGTAACAGATGTCCCCAGTGGTCGCGGATGTAACGGATCTGGCCGGCCAGGGAATCGGGGCTGGCTTGCATCGGGCTGCGCAGCAGATGGAACAGGGTGGTGCCTTCGCTGCCGGGAGGTTCGGAGTTGTTCAGGTAATCTTCCATGCCGGTCAGGAAGGGGACATAGGAAACCCTGAGCCGCAGTTCATCGTCGTCGAACAATTCGACCGCTTCGGCGGCCGCCGGATTGCCCACGTTCAAAAACAGGAGCACCATTTCCAGGGTCGTTTGATCCAACCCGCTGATGGGGCCGCTGGTGTCGGCCAGGAACCTGGCCGCGTCCCGGGAACCGGATTGCAGGGCCAACGGCGGAAAGAGCTCCACGAAGACCTGGTACAGGTGATTCAGGCTTTCCTCGCCGAAATTCTGTTCGCCCCACGATCTGCAGCGGGCCAGGGACCCGGGATTGTCATTTTGGAAATATCGGTTCGCCACATGGCGCAGGGCCTGGTTCAAGGTTCGCAGGACCAGCAGGATTTCCGCGGGGACGGCAGCTCCGCCTTCAGCCTGCCGGGCGGGGTCGCGATTGATGCGGTCGGCCAGTTTGCGGATCTCGTAGGTGGGATCGTCGAGGCAGGATACAAGGTCGTCGGGGAGAACGCCGGCGACGTCGAAGCGCCTCCAGGCCGCCTCGGCCATGGGAAAACCGAAAACGAAGTACTGCCGGGGAACCGGGTTTTCCTGGACCATGGTCGGGTGAAGTTCCTTTCCTGCTTGTTCGCAACCGTGTCAGAAACCATTATCGTGTCTGGGCGGGAAATGACAAGGACCCATGAAGATCATCAATCCGGAGGAAGTCAGCGTGAAGAAGAAAATCCGTATCGGAAACGCCGGAGGCTATTGGGGCGATGACCTTGACGCCCTCAGACGCCAGTTGTTAGGCGGTCCCCTGGATTATATCACGATGGATTTTCTGGCCGAGATCACCATGTCCATCCTGCGCAAACAGCAGCTGAAAAACCCCGCCCTGGGCTACGCGGGGGATTTTTTGACCCAGTTGGAGACCTGCCTGCCCCTGATCGTGGAAAAGAACGTCCGGGTCATCAATAACGCCGGCGGTATCAATCCGGTCGGCCTGGGCCGCCAGATCCTGGCCCTGGCGCGAAAAATGGGATTCGATTTGAAGGTGGGAGTCGTCTATGGCGACGACATCTCGAACCGGCTCTATGAACTGACCGCCGCCGGGGAAAAATTCACCAACATGGAGACCGGCGAGGATTTCACGGATGTCCGCCGCCGGATCACCTCGGCCAACGTCTACCTGGGGGCCGAACCGGTGGTCGCGGCCCTGGACGCGGGCTGTCAGATCGTGGTCACCGGCCGGGTGACCGATACGGGGCTTACCCTGGCGCCGATGATCCACGAATTCGGCTGGGCCATGGACGATTGGGACAAGATGGCCGCCGGTATCGCCGCCGGGCACATCATTGAATGCGGCGCACAGGCTTCGGGCGGTAACATCACCGATTGGCAGGAAGTGCCCAGTTTTCACAAGATGGGCTATCCCATCATCGAAATGCATGACTCCGGTGAATTCTATGTGACCAAGCACAAGCGGACAGGCGGGTTGGTCAACGAGAAATCGGTCAAGGAGCAGTTGGTCTATGAAATGGGGGACCCCGCCCAGTACATTTCCCCCGATGGCGTTACCTTTTTCGACACGATCAAGGTTGCCGAAGCCGGATCCGACCGGGTGAAGATTTCCGGCGTTCGGGGCGGTCCGGCGCCCGAGATGTTCAAGGTTTCGATGGCCTACGACGACGGCTGGAAAGCTGAAGGAGAAATCCTGGTCTGCGGTCCGGAAATCCGGAAAAAAGCGGCGGCGGTGGCCGAGATATTCTGGGCCAAAGTGGGACACGAGTTTGAGCAGACCTCCACCGCCCTGGTGGGCGCGGCTTCCAGTTGGCCGGACACTGTGGCCGGATGTCCTCCAAACGAAATCTATCTTCGCTTCGGGGTCAGGGACCATGATCTGGCCAAGATCAACGACTTCAGCAAAGCCCTGCCCGCCCTTATTCTGGCCGGCCCTTCGGGGATGGCCGTCAGCACCCAGGGCCGCCCGCGCCCGCGGCAGGTGGTGGCCTACTGGCCCGCGCTGATGCGCCGGGATGGCGTCACGGCCAAGATCCTGACCTTCGACACCGATTGTTCCGAGGATTTCCGGGAGATCGAATTTCCCATCCGCGGAGATATTGGTGAACCGGTCAAGAGCGACGAACCCCACCAGCGCCGCAAGCCGTGGAAATTCGACGGCCCGCTCAAGGAAGTCCAACTGCGCCGTCTTTGTTACGCCCGCAGCGGTGACAAAGGGGATACCTGCAACATCGGTGTCCTGGCCCGCAGTCCAAAAGTCTATGACTGGATGGTCGCCAAGCTGACCCCTGCCGTGGTGAAGAAATTTTTCAAGGGACGGGTTTTCGGCAAGGTGAGCCGGTACGAACTGAATAACCTGGAGGGACTGAATTTTCTGCTGGAGCAGTCCCTTGGTGGTGGTGGTACCACCAGCCTGTTGGTCGATCCCCAGGGTAAGACCATGAGCCAGGCCCTTCTGGAAATGAAGGTCAAGGTTCCGGTGGCCCTGTTGCGCGGTTTGAAGTGATCTCATTGTTTTGCGGTTCTATGATGCAGATAATCATTTTCATTACGAATAGCAATGCCTCCGCTCCGGGAAGGCATTGTGTTCAATGAGGCTTGTGTGTTTTTGGCTCCTAATGCCGAATTTTTAATTAGTTACACTTTTTGAAGATAATTTAACAAAAAGCTGGGTTTTCATGTATTATCAATGGTGCAAATCGTTGGGACAACGGAACCCAATGGACAGCCGTAATGCAGATAAGGGCAATTCTGTTCCTTACGCAACAACATCGTAAACTGCTCCCATGGAGGCACAAAATGAAGCGCATCGCTATCGTTCTGATTATGGTTCTTATGGCCGCCGGCGCCCAGGCCCAGACGGTTCATGACATGCGGACGGACCTTGTTCCTGAAAATACCCCCGTTCAGGTTGCGAACCTGATCGTGACCGGGTTCTACTACAATGGCGTCTTTGTATCTTCCGCTCCCCATGGTGAATATGATTCCATTTGGGTCTACATTGGTTCCGGCGCTGCCGCCTATCCCGCCTCTGGCGATGTGATCCAGGTCGAAGGTGTCTTCAAGGTCTACAACGGCCTTTACGAAATCGACGTCACCGCGGGTCAGTGGGCTCCTCAGGGGACGGCTCCGTTGCCCGCGCCCATTGTCGTTCCCGCTGCCATCCTTGGTGATCCAGTTGCTTCCGCACCTTACATGTGCTCCTTGATCACCATTCCCGACATGCTGTACTCCACCTCCGAGGCGGGATACGGCGAATGGTACGCGGAAACCGGAGCCGGCGAACAGGTCATGTTCGACAACTTCTGGGCCGATTTCCCCGTTGATGATGTTTTGGGCGAATTCCTGCCCGGCGCCTGTTTCCTCAGCGCCACCGGCTGCCTGAACTACAGCTACGGCAACTACAAGATGTGTGCCTTCGAGGACGGCCTGCCCGCCTGCCCCGTTGCCACTGATGAGACCAGCTTCGGCAGCGTGAAGTCCCTGTTCCGGTAACCCCGGTCGGCTTTTCGTTGGATGATGTCAGGGCCCGGATTTCGATCCGGGCCCTGTTTTTTCAAATAACCGGCACCTTGCCCGGGTAATTTCCTGGTTGAGATTAATAAGGACCCGCATGACAATGGTCCGGTCATCAGAACCCGACTCCAAAGGGAATGGAATCCGTGCATCCTGTCATCATATTCATCATCATCCTGGCTGTGGGAGCCGGTCTCTTTTTGGCCTGGCAGGCAGACAAGAAACGGCGTGAAGCGCTGCTGCTTTGGGTTTCCGGCAGAGGTTGGAGCATGGTCCCGGGAAAGAACCGGAGCATGCATCAGGATTTTCCCGGCCTGAAGGTGTTCCAGAAGGGGCATTCCAAGTCGGCCAAAAACATCATCAAGGGTGAACACCACCGCAGGCCCGTGACCTTGATGGATTACCGGTACGTGACCGGCCATGGAAAAAACCGTTCCACGCACAACCGGGGCGTCGTCATATTCCATTGCGATTTCCCCACCGTGCCGCTGTTCATCCGCCGGGAAAACCCCCTGGACCGGGTGGGGGAGTTTTTCGGTGCCGACGACATCGATTTCGAATCCTCGGAATTCAGCCGCAAGTTCTATGTGAAATCCTCGGACAGGAAATGGGCTTTCGATGTCATTCACACCCGCACCATGGAATACCTGTTGAAGGCGCCATCGTTTACCATCGAATTCGGATTCGGCGAGATCGCCGTGTACAGGACGGGCCACTGCGGTACCGAACAATACGAACAGGCGCTCGAACTGGCGCGAGGGCTGTACGACCTCATTCCGGATTACGTTGTCCGGCAGATGAAAGGTGAAGGGCGATGAGCCTTTACATACCGTTGGGCATCGTGGCCGCCATCCTTTTATGGGCGGCCTTGAACTACAACCTTTTGATCCGCATCCGCCAGCAGGTTCGGGAATCGTGGTCGGGGATCGACACGGAATTGAAACGCCGCTACGACCTGGTGCCCAACCTGGTGGAAACGGTCAAGGGTTACGCCGCCCACGAGCGGCAGGTTCTGACCGCGGTCACTGAGGCCCGGACCGCGGCCCTGGCCTCCAGCGGAAGCCCCGAGAGCCAGGCCCAGGATGAAAAAAATCTGGTCGCGAGCATGCGCCAGTTGTTTGCCGTGGCGGAGGATTATCCCGACCTGAAGGCCAGCGAGCACTACCTGTCTTTGCAGCAGGAACTCTCCAACACCGAGGATCGGATCCAGGCCGCCCGGCGTTTCTACAACGGCAACGTCAGGGATCTGAACACCCGGATCGAGGTTTTTCCCTCGAATCTGATCGCCGCGCTGTTCAGTTTTGCCAAAGAGGAATATTTTGAAGTGGAGAGTTCGGTCATCCGCCGGGTGGTGGACGTGAACTTTTCCGATTGATCAGGCCTGACCGGTTTTTCCCTACATACGAAAGGTCCACTGATGAGCACCGCCGGCTCCCTGTTTACCCCGTTCGCCGAGCGCGAGGAAATTTTATCCGTAGGTCCCGAACTGGTTGCCGAAGCGGGTCTGGATTCCTGGGCCGCCCAGTTCAAGCTGGGGACCGCGGGTTACCGGGACCTGCTCGATCCTGATGATCTGTTCAATTTTGGTGTCCCCCTGAAC
This sequence comes from Candidatus Krumholzibacteriia bacterium, assembly GCA_030592845.1. GTDB lineage: Bacteria > Krumholzibacteriota > Krumholzibacteriia > LZORAL124-64-63 > LZORAL124-64-63 > JAGLCY01. The sequence goes on from JAUVII010000100.1 coordinate 9,730, forward strand.
GGGCTGACTCTGGCGATCATTCTCGAAGCCCGCGCCCGCCTGGCGATTGAAAACGGGATCGGCAGTCTGCATGTCGGGGGCGAGGTTCGCCCTCACACCCAGGAATTCATCGACCTGGCGGCCCGGATCTACGCGGCCCACGGAATCCGGGTTCACCTACGGCCCGCGGGCGAGCGAACGACTCCCATCTGGCTTTCCTCCTTCGGCATTTTCTTCAATGAACTGGATGGGGGGGAGAACTTCACCGCCTCCCACAGCCAAAGTTACAAGGGCGGCTGGAAACCAATGGAAGCCGCGGGTGGTCAGCTGATGGAGATGGCAGGAATGATCGCCGACCGGGCCCGGGATCTGGTTGCCGAGGCGGGAAAGGAAGGGCTTGTCATTCGTCTGGCTTCGGCTGGCAGCGAGCTCATCCTGCGGGATTTCGATCCGGTGGACGCCTACGTGAAGGTGTTGCGTCAGGTGGTTCCCGGTGGATTGCTGGGAGAGGTCCCGCGGGCGATCGATCAGGGTTTCCGCGCCGCTTTCTGCACCGAGGGCGGTTCCATGGGGCCGACGGCCCGGCGGATTTTCTCCGCGCTGGACATTCCCGCCGGCGATGACGCTCCAGTTTTCTTCACCCATGAAGCCGAAAGCAGCAACTATCATGGTATTGGAGTGGTGGACGGGGTGAACCACGGAGTTGATCCAAGTAAATGGCAGGTTTACAAACATGTGGGTGCCCAGAAACTTCTGCAGGACCGCAAGTGCAACGTCTTTTTCATCTGGGATCCCGACGGCGATCGCTTCAACATGGTCACTGTCGCACCGGTGGCGCTGGCAAAACCGGCCGCTGCCGCCGGTCTGGAAGTGGACCCCCTGGATGAAGAGCGCTGCCTGGTTTTCTTCCAACCAAATCAAATCTATTTCATGCTCACGGCCCTGAAGATCGCCTCGCTGGCTGATGAAGGCGAACTGGACGACTACAACTGGATCGTGGCCACCACCTGGCCGACCAGCAAGAGCATCGGTGAAATCGCCGATACATTCAACGAGCGCTTCAACGGCACTCTCGGCACGTTCCGGGTGCCGGTTGGTTTCAAGTATTTCGCTTCGTTGGTGGGGGACCTGGAGGACCAGATCGGTGCCGGGACCGCCATTACCCGTGCTGTCGACGTCACCGGCACGGTAGCGGAATTCGGGCCCAAGCCACGGTTGCTGATGATGGCCGAAGAAAGCGGCGGGGCCGCCATGGGACCGGCCGAACCGGTGGTCAGCCGTCACGGCAACCGGACCAGCCTGGCTCCCAAGGAAAAGGACGCCATGCAGATCGGCGTGATGGCTCTTTGCCTGGCCGCCCAACTGCACATCCAAAAATGCAGTTTCGCCGGCTACTATCTGGAACTCCTGGAAAAATACGAGACCCGCTACCGCTTCTACGAGCGGCGCGACATCACCCTGTTCGACGAATCACTGAAGGGCGCCGCCCGCGATGAAGCGAAGGCCGCCGGCAATACCCGCAAGGAAGCCACCGTGGCATTTTTCGC
>JAUVII010000125.1 GCA_030592845.1 Candidatus Krumholzibacteriia bacterium
GGAGCTCTTCGAAATCATAGGGTTTCAGGATGTAGCGATAGGCCTGCAGACGTCCGGCTTCCCAGGCGGAGTCGTGACTGCCGTGGCCGGTGAGCATGATCACTTCGCTGAAAGGCTGCATGTTTTTGAGCTGTTCGATGACGGTGATGCCGTCCATGTCGGGCATCTTCAGGTCGACGACCGCCACGTCGAACTTGATTTCGGTTCCGGCGGAGACGGCCTCGGCTCCACTGACGGCCATGGTGACCTCCAGGCCGCGCTTGCGCAGACGGTGGGACAGGAAGGTGACCAGGTCCTCTTCATCGTCGGCGATGAGAAGGCGGATGGGCTTTGAACGGTCCTCGGTCATTGGTCGGTTCTTTCACTTGAAGGCGTCTGCAGGTTCGAATTCCCGGTCTCCAGATTAATGATCAACCTGAGGGGCGGTTCCTGTCAAGTCGCCCGATATTCGCCGGCGGTTCCCATCAAAGCCCCCGCAGGTAATCGGGCCTCAGATCGCTTTCATCCCGGGCGGTCAGAACCTTGTCCAGGGCGTCCAGGGCCTTCTGTCGATCCGCGGGCAGATTCAGGCTCAGGGGCAGATAATTGCTGGCGTGGTTGGAATGGAACCGGCAACGGGAAAATTCGCTGTCCCGCACGAGAACCCGCAGTTCCTCCAGCAGACCCCAACGGTCCGGCAGGGTGAAACGGCCTTCATCCTGTTCGGTGGCCAAAGGAGTGCCGGGAATGATGGTGGTCGTCAGGGCGCCCACGAAAGGGGGATCCATGGCTGTGAGAATTTCCGCGGTCCTGGACGCGTGCCGCGCGGATCCTTCGACACCGCCGAGCCCGAGCATGACCATGACCGAGTGGCGGATACCGGCTTCGCGCAGGCGCCCCGCAGCGGCAACGGCCTCGGCTGCCGTCGATCCCTTGACCACCCGTTCGAGGACCCGGTCGTCACCGCTTTCCACTCCGTGGTAAACGATTCCCAGACCCAGTTCCTTCAGGCGGGCCAGCTCGTCGGGGCTTTTGCGCAGGATGCTGCGCGCGTCTCCGTAGATTCCCACCCGGCGCACGGATGGAATTTTCCGGTGCAGCATTTCCAGGATTTCGGCCAAGTGGTCGGTGGGCAGAATGAGGGCGTCGCCATCGCACAGGAACACCCTGCGGACGGGAATACCGGCGGCGCCGTACCCGGCGGCCTCTTCGATATCCGCCGTGATGGTGCCCATGGGTTTGACACGAAATCGCTGTTCGTCCAGCTCGTACATGGCGCAGTAGGTGCACTTGTTGTGGCTGCACCCGACGGATATCTGAAGCAGCAAACTGTCCGCTTCACTGGGTGGACGAAAGATGCGTCCGACATGGTCCACGGCGGTTTCTCCTTTCAGGGATTTCGCAATTCCGACTCTCCGGGAGGGTTTCCCGCAAAGTCGAAGGGCGAAAATTCCCTTTAATCAACATTTTCCGCAACAATGATTAATCCCGTAAAGTATCACGGTGTTCGGGACATTTATCACGGAGAGTAAAAAAATACTGTTTACAGGAGAATTAGAAAATTCTAAGTTGGGCATACTTGAAACCGAATATCGGTATATCCTTAGACTAGCGGATACCAGGACATCAGGCCGGGACCATTACGTCAGATTGACTTAGGGCGAGAGTCACTCATCGACAGGTCCCGGCTTCCTTTTTTTGCTCAACAAGATCTACTGATTCTCCTCCAGTCCGACAAACTCCCGGTTAACAATGATAACTTGATCCAGATCCGGTCCGAGAAGCCGCACCTTCCTGACCTGCACACGCGGCTGGGTCTCGGGGATAAATACGCGGTCCAGATGGATAACGGCGTCGGGTCCCGAAAAATCGGCCGGGCCAACGGTGCCGCCGAAGTGGTCGCTGCGTCCAAAAGCAATGTGCAGGCCGAGTTTTTCATCCAGCAAAATGCTGCCGGTGGGTTTCAGGCCAAAATCACCCAATACGCCCAATCCAAGTTCCGACATATTGGCGTAGGCAGGTTCGCGGGCAATGTGATCGGCCTCCTTGGCGCTCTCGGGTCCGGAGGTCAATACCTTGACGGCCTTGTTGGCCTTGATCTCGTAAAGGACGACTTCGTCACCGATCTGTACGGGCAGGGTACCGGCCGAGCGGCTGATATCGCCTTCGATTTCCCCTTCGTAAGGCACGATGTAGGCTTCGCCGGAGGGCAGGTTGCCGGCCACTCCGTTATCGGGAAACAGTCCGCCGGAGGCATGACCGGTGCGGTGGCGCAGATCCAGGACCAGCTCATGGGCCTGACCATCGGCCTCGAAGGCGAAATGGGCCGATTCCGCCCTGTCCAGCAATCCCTTGAGCAGATTCACGCGGCGGTTGATCTCGCCGTAGTCCAGGCGCAGGGCGGGAATCATCGAGGGCAGGAATCCGGGCATGGTGGCCGCGCGGAAGCCGCTGTCGCGCGTGGCCACCTTGAGAGGCGCCGTGGCGGACAGCTCGGTGGGGGCCAAAACCAGGGTGTGGGAAGAGAAAAGGTCGCTGAACGGGCGGCTGTCCCATTCCATCACCTCGTCGGCGTGGTTGGGCACGGTCCGGCCGACCCCGGGATGGCAGGCCGCCGGCAGGTCGGCGTTGTTGCCTCCGGCATTGCGGTACCAGGCCAGGGTGATACGGTCCAGGCCAAGGGCGTTCTGCTCGGAAACCAGCTTTTGGTACCAATCGGCGGCCATTTGGCGCCTCTCGGCCCATTCGGGATTGTCGGCCAGGCGCTCATCGGGCAGATCGACGATGATCGCCAGCCCCGTATCCTGTTCGGATGGCTGGAAAACGCGTTTTATCAGCAATCTAAGATCTTGTGCGGTAAGTGATTCCGGCATAATGACATTCACTCCGGGGATAGAATTTCCAGGGGCCAGGATTGCAGTGTACCAGACCCAGTTTATGTCTTATTGTTCCGGATGACCCGCACAAAATACCTGTGCGGACGGAAATCCGTCGAGCATCCGGCCACTGCAAGGAGGCAGCCATGAGCCAGGAACGCGAGACCAATCTCGCTTTATTCATCGATTTCGACAATGTGGCGCTCGGGGCCCGCGACGCGGGACAGCGCTTTGATATCAAGCTCCTTATCCAGCGCATACTTGAAAAAGGCAAGATCATCGTCAAGAAGGCGTACGCCGACTGGCATTACTACAAGGAATACATGTCGCCGCTGCACGAGGCGGCCATCGAGTTGATCGAAATTCCCATGCCCAAAATTTCGGGCAAGAACAGCGCCGACATCAAGCTCGTGGTCGACGCCATGGACCTGTGTTTTTCCAAGGATCACATCGATACCTTTGTCATCGTATCGGGCGATTCCGATTTTTCTCCCCTGGTATCGAAGCTGCGCGAGAACAACAAGAAGGTCATCGGGATCGGCATGAAGAATTCGAGCAGCCGGCTGCTGATCGGCAACTGCGACGAGTTCATCTTCTACGACGACATCATTCGCCAGCGGGCCGGGCGGTTGAGCCGTTCGGGGATCAAGGTCCCCAATGAAAAACGGGATCTTCTGGATTTCCTGATCAAGACGGTGCAGAACCTGCTGATGGAATCGCGCGGTGTGCTGTATTCCTCGCTGATCAAGGACACGATGACCCGCAAGCAGCCCGACTTCAACGAGCGGGCCTACGGTTATTCGACTTTTGGTGAACTGCTGGAGGAAGCCCGCGAGCTGGGCTTGCTGGACGTGGAACGCGACGCCGCCGCGGGCGGGACCTGGGTGGTCCGGGGACTGGGCGAGGGCATCACCCTGGAAAAACCCGGGAACGGAAATGGTTCGGGGCCGGGTACCGGTACAAGTCGCTCTTCACGCAGGCGTCGCCGCTCTTCGCGCGGTGGGCAAAGGGACAAGAAGGAAGCCGTGGCGGCAGCGGATGCCCCGGCGAAGACCACACAACCGAAATTGAAGGTCGAAGGGAAGCCGACCGGTAAACCCGCGGCGTCCAAGCCGACGCCCCAACCCGCGGTGAAACCGGATGCGAAGCCGGTTGCCAAAAAGGTTCCGGCCAAAAAGGCGGTGGCCACAAAACCCACGACCAAAAAATCACCGGCCAAAAAGGCGCCCGTAAAAAAACCGGTGACCAAAAAGGCCCCGGCCAAAAAACCCACGACGAAAAAGACCGCCAAGAAGGTGACCAGGAAAATCAACAAAGCGCCCGTAAAGAAAATAACCAGGAAAACTGTGAAAAAACCGGTCACCAAAAAAACGTCCGGGAAAAAATAACGGCTGAACCAACCTGGGGGACCGACCGGTGGGTTTGCGGATACTGAAGGTTTGCACCAGCCGCTCCTGGGGCGGCATGGAAATGAGCATGGCCACGATCAGCGGCAGGCTGCGCGACCGAGGCCATGACGTGCATCCGGTGTGCTACACCAACAGTCCCATCCACCAGCGTCTGTTGAAGATGGAATTCGAACCGGTTACCCTCGATCTTTGGGGCAAGTTTCATCCTTTCAAGGCATTTTGGCTGTCGCGGTATATCAACCGGAACAACATCGACATCGTCCACACGGATTACTCGCGCGATCTGTTCACCCTGGTTCCGGCCATGAAGTGGAGCAAGCCCACGCCCCTGGTGCTGCACAAGCACGTGGGGACGATCCGGCCCAAGAATCTGCCCGTTCATCCCTACCTCTACCGCAACGTGGATTACGTGATCGCCATTTCGAAGGTGATCGAGAAAAACCTTCTTGAGACGCATCCGCTGCGGCCTGATCAGGTGGGGATCATTCATCATGGTATCGATATGGACAGGTTTGTTCCGGATGCCGGGCGGCGGGCCGCGGTGCGCGCGGAGTTCGGCATTCGGGATGATGAACTGGTTGTCGGGATCGTGGGGCGGCTGCAGGAGGCAAAGGGGCACCTGCAGTTTCTGGAAGTGGCAAAACGGATTTTGCCCGATTTTCCGAACACACGGTTCGTCGTCGTCGGGGAAGCGACCCGGGGCGAGGATGAGGAGGCGAACCTCATCCTCGACAAGATAGAAAAGGCCGGGCTGGGGGATCGGATGATCCTGACCGGTTATCGGGACGACGTGCCCGACGTGCTGGGCGCCATGGATCTGTTTTTGTTCCCCACGCATTCGGAAGCGTTTGGACTGGTGATCGTCGAGGCCATGGCCATGGGGGTGCCGGTGGTGTCGGCGGATTGTGACGGGGTGCCGGATATCGTGGAGCATGGGAAAACCGGGTTTTTGGTGCCGCCGACGGATGTTGAAGGGCTGACCGGGGCTGTTGCCGAAATGTTGGGGGACGAGGGGAAGCGGCTGGCCTTTGGTGAGGCGGGAAGCAGCAGAGCCCGGGAGTTGTTCTCGGAGGAGAAGATGTGCGGGGAGATGGAAGAGCTCTATCGCAGGCTGATCGCCCGGTACCAATCCTGACTTGGGTCAACCCATGAGTCTCTTAGGCGAAAGGCCCCCCGGGGGGCCTTTTTGCAGGGATATTTATTATCAATGCGCTATAACCCGCCGGCGGGTTTTCCTGTCTTGAAAACCATTGACACAAAAAACGAGGGGGCCATTGCGGCCCCCTCTCTCATACCCGCGATTTCATGCGGTTTCGACTACCGTCAGTTTTGCGGCGTGTCGTCGTCATCGCGGGCGGCGGCGACCTCCATGTCGTCCGCCGCGCTGAAGCTGTCGGCGAGCACGGCCAGGTCGACGGGCATCTGGTCGGCGTCTTCGGTCAGCTCCGAAACGCGGGCCAGGCTGATGTCGGCCTTGGCGTAATCTTCATCGGTCTTGAGGGCCGCGGCATAGGCTTCACCGGCGGCGGTGATGTGACCGGTGCGTTCCAGAGCCATGCCCAGGTTGTTCTGGAAGCAGGCTACCGAGGAGTCGATCTGCGCGGCCTTGGCCAGGGCGGGCAGGGCTTCCTCGTAACGACCCTGCTGGATGCGGATCAGGCCCAGGTTGTTCAGGCTCCAGGCGTCGTCTTCCTTGGTGCGCAGAACGGTCAGGTAGCTGGAGGCCGCCTCTTCGAGCAGACCCTGGTTGTGCTGGATGCGTCCTAGGACCCGGGTGGCCACGTTGCTGGCGGGGTTGGCGGCAAGAGCCAGTTCGATCTGGGTCTTGGCCTCATCCTGGCGTCCCTGCTCCAGCAGGACACGCCCGTAATTGATCAGGCTCTTGGCGTGGTCGGGCTTGATCTCCAGGGCGTAGACAAAAGCTTCTTCGGCGGCGTCGTTGTCGCCGGCCTTCCACTCGCTCAGGCCGAGCATATAAAAGCCCCAGGCGTTGGCCGGGTGCTTGTCGGTGTAGATGCCGAACATGTCGGCCGCCTCGTCGTACTTGCGATCGAAGAAGGCTTTTTCGGCCTCGGCGTAAGTGACGACGCGGGGTTCGGGGGCCTCGACGACTTCGGCCACGATTTCGGCAGCCGGTTCGGCGGCGATTTCACTGGGGTGTTCGGCTTCAACCGTGACGGTGGTTTCAGTAACAATAACCGGTTCGGTGATCAGCTCTTCACCGTTGCCGTGCGAGGCGACTTTGACGCCGATGAAAACGGTCAGGGCCATGACCAGGACAAACATCACTCCGGCCTCGGCGAATTTCATCTTGCGTTCCTGTGGGGTATTCGACTCCTGCTTTTTCATGACGGACTCCTTTTCCTGCGTGATGCGGCCTGCGTTCGGGGCCGACCGCGTTGTTGGCGATCTCACCCCATAAGCGCAAGGAATCGGCCACAAAAACATTAGTTGGTTACCCAACTAACTTCCGTTTTTTCACTATGTTGCAGAAGAGCCAGCCGGATGAAGCCACAGATATGTGTCCGGTCGGACACGCTCGTTCCGTGTCGATTTGGCCACTAAAGGCTGAAGGTCAGCGCGGCATTGATCCCGATCAGCAAACCCGGAGTCGAGATGTCCTCCACCAAGGTGGGCCGCATCATAAAGATTCCGCCCAGGTCCAAGCCCACCTTGGAAGAAAGAGGAATCACCAGCCCTCCTTGCAGGGTCACTCCAAGGCCCGAGCCCCCGTCATCGGTCCAGGCCAGGCGGTCGGCATTGAACATCTTCGAGAATTGAATCAGCGCCACGCCCAATTCCAGGTAACTGTAATTTGGATTTTGCAAAGAGGGAGTGGTCCGGTAGCCCACCAGAAAGTGAAGCTCGTTGGTGTTGCCGGAAATTTCCATGGCATTGGCAGACACCGTTTCGACCACCCGTTGCCGCCGGTACATGAGATTGATGTGAGCATGGGATCCGAGACTGATTCTGGCTCCGGCCAAAAAGGCCCCGGTCGGACTGAAACTGCCTTCGCCCTTGATCAGACCCCCGGTGCCGCCGGCAGCCAACAACACATTGAATTCGAAGGGAACGGCTCTCTCATCTCCGATCAGGGCAAACCCGACATCATCCGCAGGGCTGGCCTCGGCGACGGCATTGGTGATGTCGGCCCCCGTACTATCCCGGATGGAGGCCACCTGGGAGGGACTGAGTACCGTTTTGGTACCGTCGGCAGCTGTAAGATTGATGGAATACCCGGACAACCCCCAGGCCAGGGATACATCTTCGTAGAGAGTGCTGTCGGCGGTCGTCACGCTCACGTGATGCCAGGATTTGACCGCAACGGCAGGAACCGCCAGTGCCAGGAGCAGAGCCACAAAGCAGCCGGTAACGGCAATTCGCAATCCCTTGTCCATGTCAGTCCACCTCCTGCCAGTCGGGTGGCAGAACGTCGGGTGAAATCATCATCACCGGCGCGCCGGGCACTTCGCTGATGGTCTTCAGGTATTCAATGTCGTAAGCCGAAAGGCCGGGCGCCCCGACAAACGGATCGGCGCTCAAAGTGGCTTCGTTGGCTTCGACATCGAGGCCGTAAAGCCCCGCGAGCACGGAATTGACCCGGTCGCCCAATCCGAAAAAGCCCGGTACCTTGGGACCAAAGCTGGGCCACTGGATCCAGGGACGCGGGGGATATTCCACGATCTCGATTTCTTCCCAGTCACCGATGCCGGCCAACTGGCGGCCGCGTTCGATGGCGTCGTCCAATGAACCGAACCGGTCGCACAAACCGCGTTCGATGGCGTCGCCGCCCATCCACACCCGGCCCTGCGCGATTTTCTCCACATCATCCACGGCCAGACCGCGTCCGGCGGCCACCGCCGCGACGAACCTGTCGTAATTGTTCAGGATCATGCTTTTGATGCGCGCGAGTTCGTCTTCGTCGAGGGGGCGTCGGGGAATGCCGCCCAAAAACGGCAGGTTCACCGTCGCGAAGAGGTCGGCCCTTTCGCCCCTTTGCACGACATCCGAGGTGATGCCGACTTTTTCAGTCAGGCCGTCGTCCCAGATCCAGCCGCCGATCACTCCGATGGAACCGGTGATGGTCAACGGAGTGGTCAGGACCTCGCTTCCGTCCATGCTGATCCAGTAACCGCCGCTGGCGGCCAGGTCGCCCTGGCTGACGATCACGGGCTTGCCCGCTTTCTTCAGGAAGCGCACGGCGTCCGCGATCAGGTCGCTGGGCAACGGATCACCACCGGGGGAATCGGCCCGCAATACCACCGCCGCCACGTCTGGGTCGGCGGCGAGACGGCGCAGATATTCGCTGGTCTTGCGGCCCTTGATGCCGCTGTCCATGGCGCACAGGCCGACCGCGTAGACAACCACGACCTTCTTTGGCTGGCCCCACTGGTCGTCCCAGAATTTCCGGTAGGATTCCACGGGGGGAATGGGCCACAGGAACGCGTCCTTTTCAGCCAGGGCGGCCGGGTGTTTGTCCCAGCGGGATATTTCGTCGATCAAACCGAGTTCGAGAGCCTCTTCGGGCGACAGGATGGTATTTTCGTCGATGGCCTTGTCGAAGGCCGCGGTGGAAATATCGCGCGAGGCGCTGACACCTTCGCGAACCGTTTCATATATCACATCCACTATGCGCTGCCGCTGTTCGCGGTCGGCATCGGACATGCTGTCGCGGCTGTAGGTCTCCATGGCGCTCTTGTACTCGAAGTAGCGGAATTCCTGGAAGCCCAGACCGATTTTTTCCAGCGTGCCTTTCAGATAGCTGCGGCTCAGGGCGTAACCGGGCAGTGTGAGGCTGCCCCAGGGGTCGAGGGTCAGGTGATCGGCAACCGAGGCCAGATAGTAGGTGGTCGGATCCAGTCGGTCGGCGTGGATGATCACCTTCTTGCCGGCGGCCTGGATTTCCTCCAGCTTCTGCCGCAATTCCCAGATGAGGGAAGGGCGCCCGCGGAACCCGGCCAGGTTCAGGGTGATGCCGTCGATCCTGCTGTCGTCACGCACGGAGTTCAGCAGCGGAAGAAGGTCCAGCCAGGCGACCCGCTTGTCGTCGAACATGCGGTATTTCTGGTAGGTGAGGACCTTGTTTTCCAGACTGATGGGATAAAACCGGTCCTTGCTGGTCATCATGTCCCAGCCGAAGGGGAATCCCCGGAAGGGGGGGCGGGTGCGAAGCAGCCCGCTGGTGCCGAGGTTGTCTCCGTCTTCATTGTAGACGGGCATGGCCGCGGCGTGGAAGGCGCCTACCGTGACCCCGAGCAGGGCGGCGTAGTCGACATCGCCGGTACCCGGCTGCTGCCGTGCCTTGAAGCCCAGATGAAGGCCCCGAACCGGCCGCACTTCCAGACCGGCGCCCCAGACGCCGCCATTGAAAAACGCCTGGTCATCGTTCACGGTCCAATCGGCGAACAAAGTCAGCCAGTTGCGTTTGAAGGGCCGGATGCCAAGATCGAGCACGTACTGCGCCGCATTTGATTCAAGACTCCAGACGGCCGACGCTCCGAAGGTCGTCCAACTTTTCCGGCGGCTGACAAAACCCATGGTCAGTGATTTTTGCCGGGGATGCCGCTCGGTTTCCCCGTGGGCCCAGCGGTAACCCATGCCAA
>JAUVII010000305.1 GCA_030592845.1 Candidatus Krumholzibacteriia bacterium
CGGGGGACAATTGGGGACAATATATATGTTGTCAAACCTGATTATTTGACAACAAATATATTGTAAAAGATACGGCAAAAACCAATTTGAAATTTTAACTCATTGAAAACAAACAAAATAGCTAAAAAAAGTGCCCCCGGGGGCACTTTGAGAATAACTAACCTCCTGATAACACGTGAGTTAACAATCTGAGATCCTACCTGGAGGTCAAAGCGGGCCAAACACAATTTCAGAGGCACAACCATGAATTTATACATGATGCGAGAGGTTCAGGACCTCCCGCCTCTATTTCATACTGATTTAATATGTTATTAATTTGCGCACTTCTGTTTTTCCTTTGACAGGAAAGACAAGTTTTCATACTTTCGTCATCATGAAAGTCCGGAACCTTGAAATCTTCGAAATCCACGCGACCTATTGCCGCGTTCTGGCCAATCCCCAGCGGTTGGCGATCCTGGCCTGTCTGGACAAAAGGGAACTCAGCGTGGGTGAACTTGCCGAAGTCCTCGGCGCTCCCCTTTCCACCGTCAGCCGCCATCTGAGTGCGCTTAAAGACAAGCATCTCGTGGTGGCCCGCAAGGATGGGCACAAGGTCTTCTATAGTCCGGCCGATCAGCGGATTGTGGAAGCCTGCGCTCTCATCCGGAGGGTGTTGCTCGACGGCATGAAGAAGCGAGGCGAAATCGCCTTGGAAATCAAACCCGACGAAATAATCGTCGACGACTGAGAGGCGTCTCATGGAGAGAAGGGATTTCCTCAAGAACCTGTGCATCGCCGGAGCATCGGCCTTGGGTATGGCCGCGGCATCGGATGCGGAAGCTGCTCAGGATACAAAGGAGTTCGTGTCGGTCCTCGTCGATACGACCCGGTGTATCGGCTGTCGCAACTGCGAAGTGGCCTGTGCCACGGAAAACGGCCTGCCGATTCCGGACAACAAGGACAAGACCGTCTTCGAGGAAATGCGGGACATGACTCCGGACCAATGGACCGTGGTCAACCGTTTCGACATCGATAACAGAGAGATTTTCGTGAAGAAGCAGTGCATGCACTGCAACCAGGCCGCTTGCTCGACCGCCTGCCTGACCCAGGCCATGTACAAGACGGAGGACGGGCCGGTCATCTGGCGGGCCTCCAAATGCATGGGTTGCCGGTTTTGCATGGTGTCGTGTCCCTTCGTCGTGCCCAAGTTCGAATACCACAGCGCGAATCCCAAGATCCAGAAATGCATTTTGTGCTACGAGCGTCTGGAAGACGGCAACATTCCGGCCTGCGTCGAATCGTGCCCCGTGGACGCCCTCCAGTTCGGGACTCGCCGGGAAATGGTGCGTGTCGCCCGGAACCGGGTGGCCGACAACCCGGAACGGTACGTGGACCACGTCTACGGCGAGAACGAGGTGGGCGGGACCGGCTGGCTCTACCTGTCGGGGGTGCCCTTCGATCAGATCGGGTTCCGGGATGACCTGAGCCACGAACCGGTCCCCGCGCTGACCCAGAATTTTCTCTACGCGGTTCCGGTGGTGTTCCTGCTGTGGCCGGCCTTCCTGAACGGCATGCGCTATATGAAGACCGAAGATGAAGAAGATGCCCAGATCGCGGAAATCTATAACCCTGGAGATGAATCATGAGTGAATTCCAGGCTTCCAGTTCTCCGCAGATCGTGCCGCTGGAGAGCGAATCCATGGAACCTGGTTCTCCCCAGATCGGAAGCATCGGGGATTTCCTGCGTTTCCTGCTCAGCGAAATGAAACCCAAGGGCAAGTTGATCACGCCCTTCAACGTGATTTCGACCATCATCGTGTCGGTGGGTTTGGTCCTGATCGTGATCCGCTTCATCTACGGTATCGGGGCCATCACCAACCTGGACCAGGAAACCCCCTGGGGTATTTGGATCGGATTCGATGTGGTCACGGGCGTCGCGCTGGCGGGCGGGGCCTACGTCATGACCTTCATCGTCTACATCCTGGGCCGACAGCGCTATCACGCCATTGTCAGGTCGGTGGTCCTGAACGGATTTCTGGCCTACCTGTTCTACGCCGGCGCCTTGATGCTCGATCTGGGCCGGCCCTGGAACATCATCAACCCGATTATAGGCAACAACTTCGGGGTCAGCTCGGTGCTGTTCCTGGTGGCCTGGCACTTCATGCTCTACATGGCGGCGGAGTTCATTGAATTCTCCCCCGCGGTTGCCGAATGGCTGGGCATGAAGAGGCTGCGAAAGGTCGTCGGCGGTTTGACGATCGCTTCGGTCATCTTCGGCATCACCCTGTCGACCCTGCACCAGTCGGGGTTGGGCGCCCTGTTCCTGATGGCCGAAAGCAAGATCCACCCCCTGTGGTACACGGAATTCATTCCCGTGCTGTTTCTGGTGTCCAGCGTATTTGCCGGCCTGTCGATGGTGATTCTCGAAGGTTCCCTCAGCCACAAGGTCTTTGCGGCTCGGGTGAGCAAGGATCTGCATCACCGCCACAACGATATCACGATCGGGCTGGGCAAGATCTGCGCCGGGGCCATGTTCGTCTACTTCTTCCTCAAGGTGCTGGTGGTGATCCACGGCCAGCAGTGGGATCTGCTGCTGACCGGCTGGGGCATCTGGTATCTGGTCGAAGTCATCGGTTTCGTGCTGTTTCCCCTGAGTCTGTTCTACCGGGCCGTCAAGGAAGAGAACGTCAAGCTGGTCAAGGTGGCCGCCGCGTTGACCCTGGTGGGAATCATCCTGAACCGGCTCAACATCTCGGTCATCGCCTTCAACTGGTTCGCGGAAAACCCCTACGTTCCCCACTGGGCGGAATACTGGGTCACCGCAACAATCATTTGCCTGGAGATCTGGGCCTTGCGCTGGATCGTCAACCGGATGCCGGTGCTGGGTGATCCGCCCGACTGGGCGCGGGATATGGATCATTAGAAATTGGAGCGGAGCGGCCTGAAATCCGTGGTCGTTCCCAATGAAAGGTGCCATAATGGCTGAGTACACGTTCCATGATATCTTCGACACCAAGGGTCTCGAATACATGGTGGTCCTTCTCTAC
>JAUVII010000043.1 GCA_030592845.1 Candidatus Krumholzibacteriia bacterium
CCGACTTCCTGGAAAACCAGGGTGATGGTCCCTTTTTCCGGATTCCGGTTGGCGATGGTCAGGGGAATGCGCTCACCTTCATCGTTCACCCTCAGGATGATGAATTGGCCTGCCTTGCCGCGTTCGGCAATGTGCGGGACCTCAATTTCGAAAAGCTTCGTGAGGGGAGCTAGCTCCTTGACGTATACAATCTTGTTTCCCACGGCAGGCTCCTTGTCTGGGCCGGGATCAATGTTGGACGAACCCTTGAATATCAAAGGCAAATGTAATTTTTGAATGCTTCAAAGCAAGGGGTAATAAATCTGATAATGAATTGTAGTATCAGTATTTAAGGGATAATGAAATAAGGGCCGCACCGGCCCTGGGCCGGGAATCGGGGGGAGCGATTCATCGACACCAATACGCCGTTCGGCCCTTGTTTCGGCAATATGCAATAAATGGACATTGCCTGAGCCCCGGTTGCAGGGAACGTGCCTGAAAAGAAGATGATGGCGGTGCAGCCTTGACGATCGCCTGAAGTGTCTTAATCTTGGCTTTGGCCAAGGTTCGCCACCCATGTGGCCGGCTGGACAGGGTACGGGTCCCGAGGACGGATTCGGTGCCGTTGCACCTTGCAAGGAACAATCAGGATTCCGGAGGAGTCCCCACCATGGACAAACTGATTAGAGAAATGCTGGTCAAGATTGGCGAAGACCCTGAGCGGGAGGGTCTCGTCAAGACCCCCGAAAGGGTGGCCAAGGCCTGGAAGGAAATCGCCGGAGGATACGACAAGGATCCGGGCGCCATGGTGCGTGGCGCCCTGTTCCAGTCCGAGGGCAAGGAAATGATCCTGGTCAACGACATCGATTTTTTCAGTGTCTGTGAGCATCACATGCTGCCCTTTTTCGGCAAAGCTCATGTGGCCTATATCCCCAACGGGAAAATCGTCGGTCTCTCCAAGATGGCCAGGGTGGTGGACCCCTTCGCCCGCCGGCTTCAGGTCCAGGAAAGAATGACCGCCCAGATCGCCAACTGCCTCATGGAAAATCTCGAACCTCTCGGCGTGGCGGTCGTCCTGCACGCCCAGCACCTGTGCATGATGATGCGCGGTATCCAAAAGCAGAACAGCTACGCGGTGACCAGTGAGATGCTCGGGTGCTTCAAGAACGATCCCAAAACTCGGGGAGAGTTCCTTACCCTGATTCGCGAGAAGCCCTGATGTAGGAGGGGGCATCCACACCATATGTTGGAAACGGTGGACTTAGGTTTCACATGCGCCACCGTCTCCAACATATGGTGTGGATGCCCCCTCCTGCACCACCGATCTCGAAAACCAGATAAGAAACCCCCCTCCGAAAGAGTGGGGGCAGCAAGCTTGTAGCTCCACAGGTCATAAAGATCCCCTCAATACATCGAGACGCCTCCCGCTTAGGCTTCACATGCGCGGGAGGCGTCTCGATGTATTGAGGGGATCTTTATGACCTGCGGACCTACAGCCCTTTCTCTCCCAGCCACCTTTCGGCCTCGATGGCGGCCATACACCCGGTCCCCGCTGAGGTAATTGCCTGACGGTAGTAGTGGTCCTGCACATCCCCGCAGGCAAATACACCTTCGACATTGGTGGCCGTGCGGTCGCCCTTGGTGATCAGGTACTTGTTTTCGTCCATGTCCAACTGGCCGTCCAGGAAGGCTGTGTTGGGCGTATGGCCGATGGCGATGAAGCAGCCGGTTACCGGCAGGTCCCGTATCGAACCATCCTGGGTGTCCTTCAGTTTGAGGGAGACCAGGTTGCCGTTCTCGTCGGGGACGTAGCTGTCGATAGTGCTGTTCCAGGCCATCTCGATCTTGGGGTGATCAAGGGCGCGCTGCTGCATGATCTTCGATCCGCGCAGTTCATCCCGCCGGTGAATCAGGGTCACCTTGGAGGCGAAGTTGGTCAGGAACACGGCTTCTTCGAGGGCAGTGTCCCCGCCACCGACCACGGCGATTTCCTGTCCATTGAAAAAGAACCCGTCGCAGGTGGCGCAGGCGCTCAGCCCCTTGCCGTAAAAGGCTTCCTCGCCCGGCAGGCCAAGCCACCGCGCGCTGCTGCCCGAAGCGATGACCACCGCGGGCACGACATATTCCCCGGCATTGGTGGTGACCTTGAACGGGTGCGAGCTCATGTCGACCGAGGTCACGGTTTCACTTTTGATCACGGTCCCGAAGCGTTCGGCCTGGGCCTTGAACTTTTCCATAAGCTCGGGTCCCTGGATGCCCTCGGGGAAGGCGGGGTAGTTCTCGACCTCGGTGGTGATGGTCAGCTGCCCACCCGGTTGTTCGCCCTCGAACAGGAGATTGGAAATATTGGCGCGGCTGAGATAAAGACCTGCGGTGTATCCGGCGGGGCCGGAACCCACGATTATTACCTTGAATTCCTTATTGTCGCTCATATCCAGGATTCTCCCGTTGAAGTTGGCTGGGAATGCCCAAAAGGGCGTAATTGCGTCTGCATACCTTACGAAGTTCCTTACGGATGTCAACCGGGTTCAGGATAATTGGGACAACAAGGCCCATTTACGGAAAAATCACCCGTTTCCTTGACGAAACCGGTATCAGGCTCTTATTATATGCCCTTGCAGTTCGCCACAGGGAGGCCTGGGAACAGTCCCCCCGACGGGCATTTTTGTGTGAGCCCCATTTTCGGGTTCTGTCAGCTGTTTTGGGAGAGTTAACGCGATGTACGCCGTAGTCAAGATCAAGAACCAGCAGTACCGGGTGCAGCCCGATACCAAGATCCAGGTGCCCCTGCTGGATAACGAGGTCGGCGACAGCCTGACCTTCGACGAGGTCCTGATGTTCGCCGATGGCGACGATGTCAAGGTCGGCACCCCCAACGTGGAGGGCGCTTCGGTGGCCGCCGAGATTATCGGCCATGGCCGCAGCCGCAAGATCGTGGTCTTCAAGAAAAAACGGCGGAAGAATTACCGTCGCAAGAACGGCCATCGTCAGGCCTACACCGAGATCAAGATCACCGGTATCAACGGTTAGTAAAGGAACAGGCTCATGGCACATAAAAAAGCAGGCGGATCAACCAGGAACGGCCGGGATTCAAACCCGCAGCATCTTGGTGTCAAAAGGTTCGGTGGACAGGCCGTGCGCGCCGGCACGATCATCGTGCGGCAGCGTGGAACCCGCATCCATCCGGGCAAGTACGTCGGCAAGGGCGGGGACGATACCCTGTTCGCCCTGATCGATGGTACGGTTCAGTTTGAGGACTTCCGCGGGTCCAAAAAGCGGGTAAACATCCAGCCTTTCTAGCGGATGGCTGATTGTGTTTTGAAGAAGCCCGCCCCCCACGGGGGCGGGCTTCTCTTGTAGTGTAGGCCTTGTAGTGTCTGCTCTTGTAGCATTGCCTCTGGTGGTACCGCCTGAAATGGAGGACCGTTCGTGACGCAGGAATCTTCCCCGCCAAGGGATCAGGTGCTGGTGGTGATCCCCGCCCGGTACGGATCTACCCGCTTCCCCGGCAAGGCCCTGGCCGACCTGGCAGGCAAGCCCCTCATCGTGCGCGTGGCTGCCAACGCCGCGGGCATTATCGGCGCCGACGCGGTCATTGTCGCCACCGACGACAGCCGCATCGATGAAGCGGTCCGCGCGGCGGGATTCCGGTGTGAAATGACGGCTGACCATGCCACGGGAACCGACAGGATCGGAGAGGTCGCCGCCCGGCACCAGGCCGACATCATCCTCAATCTGCAGGGCGACGAACCTCTGCTGGACTGTGGGGATATTGACCGCCTTATCTCTTCCATGCGGGACGATCCCGATATCGACATCGCAACCTGTGCCCATCTTTTCGCCGATGAGGCTTCCTGGCGGGACCCCAACAATGTAAAAGTGATCCGGGACGCCCTGGGTCAGGCTTTGTACTTTTCTCGAGCGCCGATTCCCGGTACCTTCCCGGGAGCGGATGTGCAGGCCCACGAAAGGGCAAGCCGGCACGTGGGGATTTATGCCTTTCGCCGGAAAGCCCTGCAGCGGTTCCTGGCCCTGGACAGGACACCGTTGGAAATGACCGAGGGGCTGGAGCAATTGCGCGCCCTTGAAAACGGAATGCGCATCAAGGTGCTGGATATTGCCAATGCCCCGGTGGGGGTGGATACTCCGGAAGATCTGGAAAAAGTCCGCCTGCTGTGGCAACAACAAAAAGGGTCGTGAACCCGGGAGAGACTGGAATGGCCAAGTTCGTATTCGTGACCGGCGGTGTGGTATCGGCCCTGGGCAAGGGGATCGCCTGCGCGTCCCTGGGGAACCTTCTCAAGGCGCGTGGCCTGAAGGTCATCCTGCAGAAATTCGACCCCTATCTGAACGTCGATCCGGGTACCATGAGTCCCTTCCAGCACGGCGAGGTGTTTGTCCTCGAAGATGGCGCCGAATGCGATCTGGACCTTGGCCATTACGAACGGTTCACCGACATCAATCTTTCCCAGATCAACAACCTGACCAGCGGCCGGGTATACGAAACCATCCTGGCCAAGGAGCGGAAGGGGGAATACCTCGGACGAACGGTCCAGGTCATTCCCCACGTCACCGACGAAATCAAGCGCCGCATTATTCTGCCGGCGAAGGAACATCCCGATGCCGACGTCATCATCACCGAGATCGGCGGCACCGTGGGTGATATCGAAAGCCTGCCCTTCCTCGAAGCCATCAGGCAGTTCCGTCTGGAGCAGCCGCGCGAAGACACGGCCTCGATGCACCTGACCCTGGTGCCCTATATCAAGGCCGCGGGCGAAATCAAAACCAAACCCACCCAACACTCGGTGCGGGAGTTGCGGAGCATCGGTATCCAGCCCGATTTCCTGGTGTGCCGATCCGAGAAGCCCATTGGTGATGACGCCCGCCGCAAGATCGGCCTGTTCTGCAATCTGGACGTGGATCATGTCTTCGAGGCCTGCGACGTTCCGAGCATCTACGAGGTTCCCCTGAGGCTGCACGCGCAGAATTTCGACAAGTTGTTCTGCGAACTTCTCGGGTTGGAGACCGAAGAACCCGACCTGGCAGAATGGGAACGCATGGTCCACGCGGTGCTCAATCCCGGTGGTACGGTGAAAATCGCCATCGTCGGCAAGTACACCGAATTGAAGGACGCCTACAAGAGCATCATCGAATCCTTCATTCACGCCGGCATACCGCACCATGTGGGTGTGGAGCAGGTGTGGATCGATTCGGAGAGCCTGGAGGCCGATGATGTGGGCGACCACCAGCTCGCGGAAATATTCGAAGGCATTCACGGTATTCTCGTGCCGGGAGGTTTCGGGGACCGCGGCATTCCGGGCAAGGTGAACGCCATCCGCTACGCGCGTGAGAACAAGGTTCCTTTTTTCGGGATCTGCCTGGGGCTCCAGTGCGCCATGATCGAGATCGGCCGTGATCTGGTGGGTCTGGAAAAGGCGGGCTCCGCCGAGTTCACGCCCGAAAGCCCGCACCCGGTCATTCACCTCATGGAGGAGCAGCGGGGCATCACCAACCTGGGAGGGACCATGCGCCTGGGAGCCTATCCCTGCAACCTCCTCCCCGAAAGCCGCGCGGCCGCCTGTTACGGGGAACTGGAAATCAGCGAAAGGCACCGTCACCGCTACGAGGTGAACAACAGCTACCTCAAACAGTTCGAAGAGGCGGGCGTTGTGTTTTCGGGTCTGTCGCCGGACGGGGAACTGGTGGAAATCCTGGAACTGCCGGAGCATCCCTTTTTCGTGGCCGTCCAGTTCCATCCCGAATTGAAATCCAGGCCGGGACGTCCCCACCCGCTTTTTCGTGAATTCGTGGCCGCGGCCGTCGCCCATCAGGAATCGACCAACAGGAAATCAGTGGACCAGGCCGCCAACTGAGCGGACTCGCTTCCTGTCCGGGAGTGCTGTTCCGCAGGGAAGGACCAACAAGCATGACCATCGCAGCACCCGTTGTCCTGGGTGAACACGAAGTGGGAAAGGGGAAGCCCCTTTACATCATCGCCGGGCCCTGCGTTCTCGAGGATCCCGACGAGATGCTGGAAACCGCCACCGCCCTGGCAGGGATTTGCGAACGTCTGGAAGTGGGTTATTGCTTCAAGGCCAGTTACCGGAAGGACAACCGGACCAGCTCCGACTCCTACCGCGGTCCTGGAATTGACGATGGCCTTCGCCTGCTGGAACGGATCCGGGATGCCGTGGGTGTCCCTGTCCTGACCGATTTTCATCACCCGGAAGAGGCCGACGCGGTGGCCGAGGTCGCCGAAGTATTGCAGATTCCCGCCTTCCTTTGCCGACAGACCTCCCTGCTGGAAGCGGCCGGAAGAACCGGCCGGGTGATCAACGTCAAGAAGGGGCAGTTCCTGGCGGCGGCCGACATGGCCCATGCCGCGGGCCAACTTCAGCATGTGGGATGCGAGAGGATCCTGTTCACCGAACGGGGGTCTTTTTTCGGATACCGCGATCTCACGGTTGATTTCCGTTCCATCCAGATCATGCGCCAACTGGGCCATCCCGTGGTGTTCGACGCCACCCATTCCGTCCAGTCGCCGGGTTCCACCGGGACGACCACCGGCGGCAAACCCGAACTCATTCCCCTGCTGGCCCGGTGCGGCATGGCGGCGGGTTGCGACCTGCTTTTCCTGGAAGTGCACCCGGAGCCCTCGCGGGCCAAAAGCGATGCCGGCAGCCAGCTTCCCCTGGAGGCCTTTGAACCTCTTGTCGCCGAACTGATCAAGTTCCGGAATTTGTACCTGGAGGCAAACGATTGAGTGATACCCAACGGGACCGGAAACCCTGGCCTCCCCGAACCGATGACGATTACCGGCAGGAAGCAGTTATCCTGTTGGGCGAAGATCTTGCCGACCGGCTGGCGCGGGTCCGGTTGATGGTGTTTGACGCCGACGGGGTCCTGACGCCTGGGAATCTGATTTTCAGCGCCAAGGGGGAGGCGCTCAAGGAATTTCACAGCCATGACGGCTTCGGCCTGGTGATGGGGCGCCTGGCGGGAATCAAACGGGCGGTCCTGACGGGCCGCAACAGCAGTATCGTGGAACGCAGATGCCGTGAGTTGCGTTTCGACGCCATTAAACTGGGACGGTTCGACAAAGTTGCCGCCCTCGCCGAAATCCTGGCTGAAACCGGGTGCCGGGCCGAAGATACCCTCTACATGGGGGATGACCTGATCGACCTGCAGGCCATGTACGAAGTGGGGTGTTCCGTTGCCGTTCCTTCGGCTCCGGTCGAGTTGCGGGAATACTGCGATTACGTAACCGAACGGTCAGGTGGAACCGGGGCCGTGCGGGAAATCATGGACCTGGTTCTCAAAAGCGCGGGGCTGTTCGGGCAGGCCCTTTCCCAATTGGACCGGAAAGAATCCCAACCCACACGGGCGGAACTGTCGTCCGATGCAACTGAGGAGACCTGGCAATGATGGACGTTCCCCGCCGGACCCCCGGCGCCGATGAACTGAGTGACGAGAGCCTGCTCGGTTTCGGACGGGAAGCCTTTCTGCAGGAGGCCGGTGCGCTGGAATCCATCGGCCATGGTCTGGATGAGAATTTTGCCGGGGCCGTGCGGCGTCTATTCGAGTGTAAGGGCCGGGTCATGGTTACGGGTCTGGGCAAGTCGGGGATCGTGGCCCGGAAGCTGGCCGCCAGTCTTACCAGCACGGGGACACCCAGTCATTTCATCCATCCGGTGGAAGCGACTCACGGTGATCTCGGAATCGTCAGGGGTTCCGACATCCTGATCGCCATTTCCCGCAGCGGCAACAACGCCGAGGTCGTGGCCCTGCTGGCCCGCTGCCGGCAGTTCGGCATGACCACCATGACCATTTGCGGGTCCCGTGAATCCGAAATATCCCAGGTCACCGATATCCTGCTGCATACCCCGATCACCAGGGAAGCCTGCCCCCTGAACCTGACCCCGACCACCAGCGCCGTGGCCGCGATGGCCATGGGGGATGCCCTGGTCGTCGCCCTGATCCGGCTGCGGGGTTTCCGGGCCGAGGATTTCGCCATGTTCCATCCCAGCGGTGTTCTGGGGCGCAGTCTCCTGTTGAAGGTATCGGAACTGATGCACACCGGTGATGAACTGCCTGTGGTTTCGCACCGTTTGACCTTAAGGGAATCACTGCCGGAAATCGTGGGCAAACGCCTCGGTGGAACCTGCGTCGTCGACGATGACGGTAAATTGATGGGACTTTGCGTGGATGGCGACATCAAGCGGGTGCTTCTGGAGAACGAGGACGTAATGGATTTGCCAATCACCCATGCCATGAATGATCGTCCGACCACCATCAGCCCCGATATGCTGGCGATCGCCGCCCTGCGCATGATGGAAGAACGAAAACGTGGTCCGGTGACCCTTCTTTTGGCCGTCGATGAAAACAATCGGCCCGTGGGCCTTCTGCATATTCATGATGTGCTGCGGGCGGGCTTGCTGTAGCCGCAGATTTCCTGATTATCCCTCAATTTCCAGGTGAGCTTTTCCCGCTCAATTCCTTGTCATGAAACTAATTGCACAGGTGGCACAACTTGTGCTTGACTGCGCTTGTCCAGGCGGGGCAAAGTAGGTCGTGACTGCGGCGCCTGTCGGGTGACGCCGTTTTGGGGATGACAACCCGGGAGGCCGGAACCCATTGCCCGAGGGTGATATCGCACTGTGGCGAAAGGTCCGGCGGCGTTTCTACTGGCTGCTGGTCGCCCTTCTGATTCGCGGGGCCGATCTGGTTCCCGCCGCCGCGGGACGGTGGTTTTGTGCGGGGTTGGCCCGGTTGGCCCTGAAGTTGCGGCCCGGAGACGGCCGGGTGGCAAACGCCAATCTGGCCCGGGCGTTCCCCGAACTTGACACCATGGCCCGGGAACGTCTCCTGAAGGATGCGGCCACGGCCATGGGCTATAATCTTTTTGATACCATGGCCGCCGGCCGGCTTTTGGATCAGGAGGGTTATGTAACGGAGGATCCCGGGTCCGGGATGCCTGGGGTGGTTGATGTCCTGGTTGAACTGGCCGCTCGCGGCAGGGGCGTTTTCATCCTGACGGGGCATTTGGGATGCTGGGAACTGTTGGGAGCCTGGCTGGCCCGCGAACTTCGCCTGCGCGGTCTGGATGGTCTGGGCGTGGTCACCGGTACGGTCCATAATCCTCCGGTGGACCGGATGCTTCAGAATCGGCGCCGCCGCCTGGGTATGACGGTCCTTCCCCGGGAGGCCGGAGTGGGACCCCTGTTGCGCTATCTGAAGGGTGGCGGCATCGTGGCCATCCTGCAGGATCAGTACACCAGGACGCGGAACCTGGATGTCCCGTTTTTTGGTGAGCCGGCGCCCACGCCCGTCGGGTTGGCGCGCCTGGCGTTGCGTTACGACATCCCCGTGCTGCCGGTGGCCATTGCCCGCGATCAGCGGACCAACCGCCAGCGGGTGGTTCACCTGCCCCCGTTGGAATTCAAGGCCGACGAAACAGGTGACGATGATGTAGAGGGCTACTTGGCCCACTGCAATTCCCGGCTGGAGTATTTTATTCGCCGGAACCCCGCCGAGTGGGTGTGGTTTCACAAGCGTTGGGAATCTGTTGGTAAAACGAATCTTTGAGCCACCTCCGGCCTTCGGGTCCGGACATGGCCGACCACGACAGGAAAACATGAACTTCATGCCTCGGTTATCATTGCCCGCCCCGCGAATCGTCCCGCTGGTCTGGGCCGCGCTTCTCATGGCTGGTATGGCCGGGTGCTTCAATGCTGATGAGCCGGCCCGGACTGCCGCCCCCGCGGCCAAAACCGGAAGAATTCCAGAGCAGCAGTTTTTTGATTACCGGTTGATCGAAACGGAAAAGGGCGTCCGTCTGTGGGTCCTTGAAAGCGACAAGATGCTCAAGTACGCAGGTGAAAGAGATGTCCATCTGATCACCCTTCAAATGGATTTTTTCAAACAGGGGAACCACTTCTCGGTACTTACCGCGGACAGCGGCCGGGCGAATCTCAAGAACAATGACATTCATGCCTGGGGCAATGTCGTCATCATCACCGATGACGGCCGGAAACTGGAAACCGGGGAAATCTTTTTCAACAACGAGACCCAGTTGATTCACAACGATGTCTTCAACCGTTTCACCCGTGACGGAGACGTGCTGACGGGAATCGGGCTGGAGGCCACACCGGATCTGGAGTACATTGAGATCAAGCAGAGCGTGGAAGCCCAGGTTGAAGACGAGGCCAATGCTGAAAGCGGAGATCGGTGACAGCTAACCCGAATTCCATCACTTTGAGAACCAGTGGACTGCGCAAGGTCTATCGCAGCCGGGCGGTCGTCGACGGAGTGGACCTCGAACTGGGTCAGGGAGAAGTCGTGGGTCTGCTCGGACCCAACGGCGCCGGCAAGACCACGTCCTTCTACATGATCGTGGGCTTCATCACGCCGGATGGAGGAAAGGTCTACATCGACGACCGGGATATCTCACGGTTGCCCATGTACAAACGGGCCCGTCTCGGCATCGGCTACCTTCCGCAGGAATCGTCGATTTTCCGCCAATTGTCGGTGGAAGATAATGTCATGGCCGTCCTGCAGAGTCGCAAGATGAGCCGGGCCGACCGCAACCGGCGCCGGGATGAACTTCTGGACATGATGGGTGTCAGCCACATCCGCAAAAACAAGGGCTACGAGCTTTCAGGTGGGGAGCGCCGGCGGGTGGAAATCGCCCGCGCGCTGGTGACCGAACCCAAGTTCATGCTCCTGGACGAGCCCTTCGCGGGAATCGATCCCATCGCGGTGGCCGATCTGCAGGGGGTGGTCTGCCAGTTGCGGGACCAGGGGCTTGGGGTCCTCATCACGGACCACAATGTCCGCGAGACCCTGAATATCACCGATCGGGCCTACATCCTGTTCGAAGGCAAAATCGAACTGGCCGGAACCGCGCAGGAAATCGTGTCGTCCGATAAGGCCCGGGAGATATACCTGGGTGAAAAGTTCCGGCTGTAACCGAATTTCAACCGACGGGGATGGATCCCCGGCCTGGCAAGGTCAAAGGAAGGCGCACAATACATGGGGCCCAACATAGGATTACGACAGTCCATGCAGCTGCGTCAGCAGCTTGTCATGACCCAACGCCTCCAGCAGGCCCTGAAACTCCTACAGGTTCCCACCCTGGAACTGGAGCAGATTCTAAGACAGGAACTCCAGGGAAATCCTCTGCTCGAAGAGATCGAACCCGAAGAGGAACTTGAAGAGGCCACCCTTCTGGATCGTGAAAACGCCGCCATGGATGAAAAAGTCCGGGAAAAGGATGGGAACCCCCAGGACGAGGACCGGGATTGGGGTGACAGCTGGGACGAGGGTTTCCGTGGCACCACCAACGAGCAGGGATATGACGAGTACGACGATCTGGAACGGCCCCAGAAGTACATTCCCTCCGGCCAGGAAGATCTCTCCGAACAGCTGCAGATGGCGGTGCCCGAGGGTATCCAGCGGATGATCGGCGAATACATCATCGGGTGCCTGAACGAAGACGGCCTGCTGGATTGCCCCCTAGCCGAAATCGCCGCCTATTATGAAGTGGACGAAGAAGAAGTGGAGGCCGTCCTGGAAGTCGTCCAGGGATTTGATCCTCCCGGAGTGGCGGCCCGCGACCTGCAGGAATGCCTTCTGCTGCAGCTGGCTGCGCGGGGTTCGCCGGATTCCGATGAGGCCCACATCATCAAGAATCATTTTGAATCCCTGAAAAACCGCAAGTTCAGCGACATCGCGCGGGAAATGAAGATCACTCCGAAGGAAGTCCAGAGCATCGCCCAGAGGATAGGGGAGCTGGATCCTCGACCCGGCCTGTCGGAAAATGCCGAGGGCGCGCGGGCCATTGTTCCGGACCTTGAAGTGGTCAAGATCGATGAAGACGGTGATGAGTACGCGGTCTACCTGAACGATTCGAATCTGCCCCGGCTGAGGGTCAGCCAGGCCTACGAGGGCACGGCCAAGGGCAATGAGGACGCGGTCAAGTTCATCGACGACAAGAAGCGCCACGCGGAATGGGTCATCAAGACCATCGAACAGCGCCGGCGGACCATGATCAAGGTCATGGAGGCCATCGTGGGCGAACAGAGGGATTTTTTCGAGAAGGGCGCCATCGCTTTGCGGCCCCTGACCCTGCAGCAGGTGGCCTCGACCATCGGGATGCACGAATCGACCGTATCGAGAGTTACCCGCCAGAAATACGTGCAGACTCCCCGTGGGGTTTTTCCCCTGAAGTATTTCTTCAGCGCGGGTCTGGATTCGGATGACGGCACGGAGATTGCCGCCAAAGCCGTCAAGGTCATGATCCAGGATATCATTGCCAATGAGAATACCGGCAAGCCGTTGTCGGACAAGAAAATTGTAGACATGTTACAGGAGAAGGGCCTTAAAATCGCCCGCCGCACGGTGGCGAAGTACCGGGAGCAGATGGGGATTCTGAGCGCCAGGATGCGCAAACAATTCTGATCCACCCGGGGCCCGGTTTTTTGAACTCATTAAAGGAGGACGCCATGCAGTTGGAGATCAATACCAGACATTTCACCATGGGTGACGATCAGAAGGAAGTGATCGAGGCCGCGGTTGAAAAACTGGTCAAGTTCGCGCCTCGTCCCGTGGAATCCATGAAGATGACCATCACCCATGAGGCGGGACGGTTTTTCGCCGATTCGGTCCTTTACCTGAAGAGCCATGAATTCCGGGCCAAGGCCGAAGGTATGGAACCGGAATACGCGGTCAACGAAA
Source organism: Candidatus Krumholzibacteriia bacterium (assembly GCA_030592845.1). GTDB lineage: Bacteria > Krumholzibacteriota > Krumholzibacteriia > LZORAL124-64-63 > LZORAL124-64-63 > JAGLCY01. The sequence goes on from JAUVII010000043.1 coordinate 12,715, forward strand.
TGAACGAAAACCTGCGCAAGCAACTGGCCAAGTTCAAGGGCAAGATCAGCGGCAAGCAGAAGGGCGAAGGCGGCGGCCTTGGCAAGGCCATGCTCGATGGTCCCGGCTTGCCCAATGCCGAGGCTGGGCCGCCGGAGGGTTTTGTCCTGATGGACATGGACGTGGCCGGCGCGCAGTCGAAATTCGAGGTGGACGAACTGCCGTTCCTCGTGTTCCGCAATGTCGATAACGACCGGTTGGGGGTTATCTACCGCCGGTCGAATGGTGAGCTGGGTCACATGGAATACACCAACGACTGAGCGGTCGGTCCGCCCGGCAGCAGGGGAGTTCTATGAACAGGGTCACGCTCCAGGATCTTTACGAAGAGCTCAAGGAGCCTTTGCTTCTCGATGTCCTGACCGATCTCCCCGCCGAACCGGTCCTGGTCCACGCGGCGGATGTCCACCGTCCGGGCATGGCCCTGATGGGGTTTGCGGAAAATTTCCTGCCCCGCCGGATCCAGGTTTTCGGGGAGTCGGAAACCGCTTTCCTCGGCACCCTGGAGGCAGCTGAGCAGCGGGCCGCCGTGGAGAGGGTCCTGGATCTGGATCCGCCGGTGATCTTCGTGGCCATGGACCAGGCCGTACCCCGTCCCATCATGGACCTGATCCGGGAACGAAAGTTTCCCCTGATCCGTTCCGCCCTGACGGCGGTGGAATTCATGGCCGAACTTTCCCATCACCTGGAAAAGGTCTTTTCCCCCAGGACCGAGGTTCACGGCACCCTGGTGGATGTCTACGGTGTCGGTCTTCTGTTTACCGGGCGCAGTGGTATAGGCAAGAGCGAATGCGCCCTGGATCTTATTGAACGCGGGCACCGTCTGGTTGCCGATGACATCGTGGAAATCACGCGCACGACTGAAGAAGTGCTGATCGGCCGGTATCGGGAAGTCCTGCGGCACCATCTGGAAATCCGGGGTATCGGCGTCATCGACGTGCAGGCGATTTTCGGCATCCGCGCCATCCGTTTGCAGAAGAGGGTGGAGGTGGAAGTCCAGTTGCAGGAGTGGGACGACTCGGTGGACTACGAACGGGTGGGGATGGAGGACCGGTTCACCGAAATCCTGGGGGTCAATATTCCCCAGGTGGTTGTACCGTTGTACCCCGGAAAGAACATAACGGTGATCAGTGAGGTCATCGCCCTCAACTTCATGCTGAAGGTTTACGGGTACGACGCGGCCCAGATTCTCAACGACCGCATTCTGGACTCCATGCGCTCGAGCAAACGTCTGCGCAATTACCTGGATCAGGACCGGGAATGATTGCCGAAAGGATGGTGCCCCGATGATCAGGGCCCTGGTGATTACCCACGGCGACATCGGCCGGGAATTGGTCCGGGTCACGGAAATGATTCTCGGTCCGACCGAAGGCCTGACGGCCATGACGAACATGGCAAAGTCCGCCAACGCCATCACCGACGAAATCAGGGACTGGTTGGAGTCCGCCCCCGAAACCGGTGCGGAACCTGATCAAAAGCTGATTCTGCTGGACGATTTCGGCGGAAGCTGCGCGACCAGCGCCCAGCTTGCCTGTGGCAATGATCCTGATGCGGCCATTATCGCCGGTGTGAATTTGGCGATGCTGCTGGGATTCGTGACCTGGCGGGATACCGGGGATTTCCGTGAACTTGTGGCAAAAACCGTCCAGAAGGGCCGGGAGGCCATTGTCCAGGTTGGGGGGCGCTGATGCCGGTGGTTCTGGCGCGTATCGATGACCGCCTCATCCATGGCCAGGTAACCGTCGGTTGGAGTGAACAATTACATCCTGATCGTATCCTGTTGGCCAACAATGCTATAGCAGCAGATCCCTGGCAGAAAAAAGTCTACGCCAGCACGGTTCCTCCCGGAATTCAGGTATCCATTTTACCGGTGGCCAAGGCGGCCGCCTGTCTCGTCGACCCAGAAAATTCCGAGGAGCGGATCCTTCTTTTGACGGGTACCCCGGAGGAAATGGCCGAACTGGTCCGGATTGGTATTCCGGTCAACGAAGTCAATGTCGGGGGATTGCACTTCTCCGCCGGTAAACGGGAAATGCTGCCTTTCGTCTACGTGGACCGCCAAGACCTGAAGGCATTTGCCCGGCTGCTCGAGATGGGAACCAACCTGTCCGCCCAGCAGGTCCCCGGGGGCCGCGAGCACCCTCTTGACCAGACACAGATCCAGCAGATGGGGGAATATTTCTGATGATTCCCTGGGTCCCTCCGGGTCTCGTTTCCGATCCCAACCTTCCCGCTCTTCTTGTCCTTGGGCTGATGGCGGGCCTTCTGGCCCTGGATGATACCGCCTTCGCCCAGACCTGGTTCGGCCAGCCATTGCCCGCGGCCATCCTGACGGGATACCTGTTCGGGGATCCGATCACCGGCTTGGCCGTGGGCCTGCCCTTGCAACTGGTTCTCTCGGGAAATATTCCGGTGGGCCAGACTTTTACAGGGGATCCCACCAGCGCCGCGATTGCTGCAGTGGGGGGCACTCTGCTGGCCGGCCGGCCGCTCTCTCCAGTCCTTGTCGCCGATACGGTGGGGACCCTGCCCCTGCTGGGATGGGTCATTCTGGGGGCCGGACTGTTGAGCATGCTTGGACACCTCCTGATCCAGGCCGAGCGCAGGTCCAACGGCATCTGGATGCTGAAAGGCCTGCACAGTCTCCGCGATGGCCGGCTGGGCAGGATAGATAGCCTTCACATCCGTTGCCTGGGGACCACGTTTCTACGGGGCCTGGCTTCCGGCATCCTGTTCACCCTGTTCATTTATGGCGCCTGGGTGCCCTTGTATGACCATCTCCCCGGGTTGATCCGGACATCTTTGGGGACGTTGCCCCTTCTGCTTCCGGGGTTGGGCGTAGGGACCCTCATCGACCGCTACGGCCTGAAATCGAGTTGGCACTGGATGGCATTGGGTATGGTCTGCACCTTCTTTGCCGCGCGTTATTTTTCCGGGGTGCTGCCATGAACCCGGATTTGACGCGTAAACCCAAGGAACCCCGGAGGCGGCTGTCCTGGGGACTTCAGTGGTCCCTGTGGGTGCGTTCGTTGTCCCTGCAGGCCTCCTGGAACCACCAGCGTATGCAAAACCTGGGTCTGCTGTGGAATGTGTTGCCCTGGCTACGGCGGCAAAAACGGCACATCAACCAGGACCGCCTCTTTTTCCGTCGCTATTACGGATTTTTCAATACCAATCCCTATCTGGCCAATTTCCTGATCGGGGGGCTTGTCAGGTTGGAAGAAGACCGTTCTGCCGGCCCGGAAATCGAGTCGGAATTCATCGGGACCTTCCGGGATTCGGTGGGCAGGGCCTTCGCCTCGCTGGGGGACCAGCTGTTCTGGCTGGGATTGCGGCCCACGCTGGTGATGTTGATCTGTTTCTCGGGTCTGTTGGGCCAGATTTCTTCCATCATGCTCATTCTGGGAATATTCACCGTTTTCCAACTGGTTTTACGCTGGCTGGCCCTGCAGCGCGGCTACGAGCTGGGTATGGACATCGTGGATCTGCTTTTCGATAGAAGGTGGCATTTGTGGATCGCCAGGACCAAGCGCGCGGGAATGGTCCTGACCGGGATGGTCATCGGTCTATATCTGGCCCAGATCACCGACACGGGGGTGTCGCCGGGCCGGGGGATGTTGTGGGTGGGAACCGGCCTGGGCATGGGTTTGCCTGTGATATTACGCAAGCGGCTGCCCGGGGAAGTCATGATCCTGGCCGCGCTGCTCATGGCCCTTGTGCTGGCTTTTGCTATTTGATCGTTTGAGAGTTAAATTGTGGCCCTGACAATCGTTTTCGAAATTTCCAAGGGATACATCCATTGAAGACAGTGACCGCGACCGTATCCGATCCGGTAGGTTTCCATCTGCGTGCCGCCGGCCGGATCGTTAAATTGACAAAAACCTTCGATTCCGAGGTTACCATCCGGTACAACGGGCGTTCCGCCAATGCCAAGAGCATCATGGGCCTGGCGAGTCTGGCCGCGGAATTCGGGACCGAAGTCCTCATCGAAGTCAGTGGGTTTGACGAAGATGACGCCCTGCTGAAGCTGGTCAAATTGATCGAGATCGATCTGGCGATCGCCGAGGACCAGCAGTAGACCATGGATACCTATCAAGGCATCGCCGCTTCTCCTGGTTATGCCGCCGGCCCTGTGCACGCCATACGCCAAAGGGCCATCGTGCCGGTGCGCCGCACCGTTCGGGTGTCCGAAGTCCCCGACGAGATCAAACGCTTCGGGAAAGCCGTGGAGAAGGCCCGGTCCGGCCTGCGTGAATTGATCGACCGGCTTGCCAGCGAGCTTGGTCCCGAAGGCAGTGATATCCTGTCCAGCCAACTCATGATCCTGGATGATGAAATGGTTTGGGACGCCACCCTGGCCGTGATCCGCCTTGAAAGAATCAACGCCGAGGCTGCGTTCGGGCGCACGATGGGTGAGCTGGCCGCCCGCTTCCTCGAAATCGAGGATGAAACTTTCCGCGAACGGGTCAATGATCTTCGCGACGTCGAACAACGTGTCCTGCGCGGATTCGAGGACTCGGACCGCCCCCACCTGGTTTCCCCGGATATTCCCTCGGTCATTTCCGCCCGCAACCTGACACCCAGCGACACCGCCCTGCTGGGCCGCAACAACGTTCTTGGATTCGTGATGGACGAAGGTGGGAACACCAGCCACGTGGCTATCCTGGCCCGGTCGATCGGTGTTCCGGCGATCGTGGGTCTCAAGGGACGTGCCGTGGCCCTCAAGTCCGGAAGTCAGGTGGCCATCGACGGCACCGACGGCAGGCTGGTCACCGACCCCGACCAGGAAATCCTCGAAAAATTCATTCTGCTGACGCGTCAGCAGGTTGTGGTCAATCAAAAACTGGAACATCTGAAGGATGTTCCGGCGGTCACTCCCGATGGACATCGGGTGGAGATGATGGCAAACATCGAATTGCCGGTGGAGGTCGAAGAGGCCCTGGCGCGCGGCGCCGAGGGGATCGGCCTGTTACGAACCGAATACCTTTTTTTCCAGCACCAGACCATTCCCACCGAAGACGACCAGGTGCGGGTCTATTCGGAAATCGTTCGGCGTATGGACGGACGTCCGGTTATCTTTCGCACCCTCGACGTGGGGGGTGACAAGGTATCGGACTATCTGGGCGCCAAGCGGGAATACAATCCGTTCCTGGGCTGGCGCGGCATCAGGTTTTCCCTGGCCAACCGGCTGCTGTTCAAGACGCAGATCAAGGCTATCCACCGCGCCGGGGCATCCGGCCGGATAAAATTGATGTTCCCCATGGTCACGGGCCTTGAAGAATTGAGGGAGGCCAGGCAGGTGGTGGCCGAGGCTCTCGAGGAACTGGCTGCCCAGGGTCTTGAACACGACCCGGACGTTCCGGTCGGCATCATGATCGAGACTCCGTCGGCCGTGCTGGCGGCGGATATCCTTGCCGCGGAGTGCGACTTTTTCAGTATCGGCACCAACGATCTCATCCAGTACACCCTGGCCATGGACCGGGGCAACAGCCGGGTCAGTTACCTGTACCGGCCGCTTCATCCCGCCATTCTCCGTAGCATCCGGATGACGGTGGAAGCCGGACACAGGGCCGGCATTCCGGTTGGTTTGTGTGGGGAAATGGGGTCGGAAACGAGATTGGCCGAAGTGCTGCTCGGCCTGGGATTGGATGAGATAAGTCTTCACGGCGCGGCCCTGCCCAAGGTCAAACAGGTCATTCGGTGGACTGATTTCACCGAGGCCCAACGTCTTGTCGACGAATTGCTGAAGCTCGGCACGGCGGATGATGCGGATCGCTGGTTGGCCGAATATATTGCCGAACGGAAACGCCAACGCGAACGGGGAGATCACGAGTGATGAGCACTGGACCTCAAGAAGGAACCAGACACATGTTCCAACTTGTCCACAGCCTGGGGGATCAGCTTCTGGACAGCGCGCATCTTGCCGGCCTGGGCGGGGTCGGGCCTCTGGCCGATGGATGCGGACGGATTGTTTTGTGTGGAATGGGGGGCTCCGCCATCGCCGGGGATCTGGTCCAACCCCTGCTGGCTTCCGGGTCCGTGTCGCTGCATGTCTGGCGTGACTACGGGTTGCCCCATTGGGTCGGTCCCTCCGACCTGGTCATCTGCAGCAGTTACTCCGGCGCTACGGAGGAAACCCTTTCCGGCGCCCGCAAAGCGGCCGACATCGGTTGCGACCGCCTGGCCATCACGTCCGGGGGGGCGCTGGCTGATATGGCGTCCGCCGCAGGATTTCCTGCGGTAATCCTGCCCGGCGGCCTGCCGCCGCGCGCCTCGCTGGGGCTGGGAATGGGAGCTTTGGTCCGCTGCCTCGGAAGCCTCGGTCTGGTGGATGATGCCGACACGATCATTGCCCGGACCGCCGCGGCCCTGAACGCCCACCGTGATTCCCGGATGGCCCCTCTGTCGCTGGACTCGGGCGATGATGCCGCTCCTGCGGCCGACCCCGAAGAAAATATTTCCGCCGCGGACCTGGCCGGTATTCTGGTGGGCAAGATGGCCGTTATCTACACCGCGGGGCCTGAAGCCCACGCGGTCGGATTGCGCCTGAAGGCCCAGTTGAACGAAAACAGCAAAGCGCCGGCCTGCCTGGCCGCTTTCCCGGAATTGAACCACAACGATCTAGTCGGCTGGTGCCTGAACCGGGAGATGCGGGACCGTTTCGTCCTTCTCATCATCCGGGGATTGAGCGACAATCCTCGCATCGGTCTGCGGGTGGAATTGACCCGCAAACTTTTGGGCGAGGAATTCCCTGAGATCCATGAAATATCCTCTCCGGCACCGGACGTGCTGGAACGCACCATGTCTTTGGTCCAGTACGGCGATTTCCTGTCTTGCCATCTGGCCCGACTTGGAAATGTCGATCCGATGCCCGTCGACCGGATCACCAGGCTGAAGGAAGAGCTTGGATAACCATCATGAAGGCGCCATTCAGTTCTTGACCGGGCGCCCTGAACATTGGAGTTGGAATGAAAGCCGTCATACCCGCCGCGGGGATCGGTACCCGTCTGCGGCCGCACACACTGAATAAGCCCAAGGCTCTGCTTCCAGTGGCCGGCAAGCCCATTCTGGCCCATATCATGGATGACCTGACGGCCGCGGGCATCGATGGATTCGTGCTGATCGTCGGTTACCATGGCGAAGAGGTCCGGCGGTGGTTCACGCGCGAGCGGCCCGACCTGGACATTACCTTTGTCGAGCAAACCGAAAGGCTGGGTCTGGGGCATGCCATCTGGACAGCGCGGGAAGCCTTGGGGGACGAGCCTTTTTTCTGTATCCTCGGGGACACGATTCTCAAGGCGGATTATGCGTCCCTGCTGGCTTCCACCAACAGCATGATCGCCGTTCGCGAAGTGGACGACCCGCGCCGGTTCGGTGTGGTGGAGATGGATGGGGACAGCGTCCGGCGGTTCGTGGAAAAACCTGATGTGCCGCCCAGCAACCTGGCCATTGTGGGAGCCTATCTGTTTCGGGATGGCGGGGCCCTGTGGCGGGCTCTTGATCGCATCGTCGAGGAGGACATCCGGACCAGGGGCGAATACCAGCTGACCGATGC
>JAUVII010000278.1 GCA_030592845.1 Candidatus Krumholzibacteriia bacterium
ACGAACTGGGCTTCACCGGCGATGGCGTCATTGTGGGTCACATCGATTCGGGTATTGATCTGGACCACCCCGACCTGGCCCACCGTCTCTGGATCAACCTTGACGAAATTCCCAGTAACGGAATCGATGATGACAACAACGGTTTCATCGACGACATCAACGGCTGGGACTTTGGCGACAACGACAACAACCCCAATGACGAGGCTGCCGGCGCTGGTCACGGAACCCACACTGCCGGCACCGTGGCCGGTGATGGCGCCGGTGGAATCCAGACCGGTGTTGCTCCCGGGGCCAAGCTTATGGCTTGCAAGGCTTTCGCATCTGATGGTTCCGGTACCCTGGGCTATATCTGGGAGGCGGAGCAATACTGTGTTGAAAACGGTGCCCGCGTGATCACCATGTCCCTGGGCGTCAAGGGTGATCTTCCCGCCACTTACATGCGCAACGACCGTGTGAACATGAACAACCTCCGGGATGCCGGTGTTCTCATGTTCAACTCCGCCGGCAACGAACATTTTGAATTCAATCCGCCCATCGAGTGTGGGTTGACTGCCCGCGTGCCTGCACCATGGAATGCCCTGCCGACCACTCCGGGCAATCTCAGTGGTGTTGTGGCTGTCGGTGGAACCGGTTACCAGAGCAACACCTTGTACAGCGCTTCTTCCCGTGGTCCTGTCAAATGGGACGACGTGGATCCTTTCAACGACTGGCCGTACAACCCCGGTGTCGGCCTGATCAAACCCGACATTTCAGCCCCTGGGGTAGCGGTGAACTCCACGACTGTCGGTGGTGGTTACAGCGGCGATACCTGGAGTGGAACTTCCATGGCCTGTCCTCACGCGGCCGGCCTGGCCGCCCTCATGCTGGAAAAAAACCCCAGCCTCTCTCCGGCCGGTCTTGATTCCCTCATGGAATTGAATGCGCTGGATCTGGGTACTGCGGGCAAAGACAATTCCTTCGGTTCTGGCCGAATCGACGCCTACGATATCGTCATGGCCACCCCGACTTCCTTGGCGGCCGACATCGTTCTGTCCGGAGTTTTTCCTGACCCTTCCGGTGATGGTGTCCTGGATCCGGGCGAAGTCAGCACAATGGTTTTTGAATTGAAAAATGTCAGCTCCGTGATCGATGCCATTGGCGTCACCGCGACCCTGGCTGTTGTTCCGAACTCCCATGTCACAGTCTCCGATGCTGCGGCGACGTTCCCGGATATCGCCATGAACGGTGGTGTCTCCGACAATACCGGTGATACTTTCAGCCTGACCGTGGCTGCGGGCGCACCCCAGGGTTACGCCTTCACCATGATACTGAGTGTCAGCAGCGGGACCTACTTCGAGCGTTCTTTCGAAATTCCCTGGTACGTGGGTCTGCCCGATTGGCGCACTCACAATGTCGGCAACGTCTACCTGACGGTGACCGATCAGGGTATCATCGGCTACATGGACCAGAACGGCGCCACCGGTGACGGGATGGGATATCTCGACGGTGGCAGCGGATTGTTCATCGGTTCCTTCTGGGCCGGCACGGATGTCAATTATATCTGCAACCGTGACTTCGGTGGCGAGGGTTCCGAAACCTACGAATGGGAAGTTTCCGAAGACCCCAATGGTCGGGTTGTCGATATGGGAGCCGCATCCAGCGATCAGACCTTCAAGGCCATTTTCCGCGACAGTGGTCATGCCTCACCCAAGCCTTTGGTGGTGGAGCAAACCAGTTTCGCCTTCAGTGACTTCGGTGAAAATGAATTCGTCATCCTGGAATACAAGATGACCAATGAGGGTGCTTCGGATCTGAGCACCTTGTACAATGGTGTCTTCTGCGATTTCGATATCGGAGACTCCGGAGCCAATATGGGTGCTACCGACGATTCGCGGAACCTCACCTACATGTTCTCCGCAGGTGGGCCCTACTTCGGCATCGCGTTGATCGGTCCCGGCGACACTGCCCAGAATTTGAGCATGATCAGCAACCCCGAATATGTGTACCCGAACGGTGCCATTGATGACGGGATCAAGATGCGTCACCTGCGTGGCCTTATGAGCACCCCTTCGGCTCCTGCACCCGATGACTGGTCAGCGGTGACGAGTTCCGTGGTGAGCCTGGATGCCAACGGTGGCTCGGCGGTGAAGACCTACGCTCTGGTTTACGGGAACACCTTGCAGGAGTTGCTGGACAATGTGGATGCGGCCAATGCAGCCTACAATCCTTCGTCGCCGGTTTCGGATAATTCACCGGTCAAGCTGTTCCGCCTGGCCCAGAACCATCCGAACCCCTTCAACCCGTCCACCAATATCAAATATTCGGTGGCTCGTGAAGGTCATGTCGAACTGGGTATCTACGACCTCAGCGGCCGTCTGATCCGCACCCTGGTCAGTGAAACCCGTGGCAGCGGCGACTTCACCGTGACCTGGGATGGCAAAAATGCCTCCGGCGGTGGGGTGCCTTCCGGCATGTATTTCTACAAGTTCTCCTCCGGTGGAGAATCGACTTCACGGAAGATGACTTTGGTCAAGTAGAGGAGCGTCACCTCTGGTGGCCATGAATTCAAAGCGACCCGGCAGGTCCTCCTTCGTGCGGATTTGCCGGGTCGCTTTGAATTCATGGCCACCAGAGGTGAAGGACCTTTTTACAAATGCCTCATATAATATAGGGGATGGCTGATTGCGACTGCGGTGCTAGACTATTGCGGTTTACTGTTTCATTCAATCCTGGAGGATTTCATTCATGCGTTGGACCGTTACCCGGACAGGTGTCGCCGACACGGTGGGCGACCTGCTGGTTTATCCTGTTTTTCAGAAAGACAAAGAGGCTGATCTCAAACCCCTGCAGGCCAATACCCGTGGATTGGACGGAGGCGGCCCCGCCCTGGCCGCCCTCATCCGCAAGGGTGGATTCACAGGCAAGACCGAGTCACTGCTGCCGGTGCCCTGCCTGGGAGTAAAGGCGGGCTGGATTCTGGTGATCGGCCTTGGCAAGGCCGATGAAGTGGGCCTGGAAACCCTGCGCAAGGTCGCCGGGCGGGCGGCCAAGAGGGCCAAGGCCATGAAGGCCGCCCGTGTGCTGGTGCAATTGCCTGCGTCCGGAGCTGTCGGCTTCGACGACCGGGCGTTCGCCCGCTGCTGGGTCGAAGGCGCCGAGCTGGCCCTGGCGCCGATCGGCGAGCTCAAAACGGGAAACAAGAAGACGCCGGAGCTGCCCCGTACTTGGAAATTCCTCGTCCAGCCGTCCAGCAAAAAGGTGGCCAGGGACAAGGCGCTGCGTGATGGGCTGGTCGAGGCCCAGGCTTTTTCCGCCGGCTGTCTGTTCGCGCGGCATCTGGTCAACCTTCCGCCCAACATCCTGACGCCGAAAGACCTTGCCTCGCGTGCCCGCCGCATGGCCCGGTCCGAGGGGCTGACCTGTCGGATCCTGAACGTCGCCCAGATGAAAAAACTCAACATGGGCGGCATCCTGGGCGTGGGGCAGGGCAGCCGCCAGGAACCCCGGCTGATCGACCTGCAGTACCGGGCCGGTGGCGCCGCCGGCAGAAAGGCCCCCA
>JAUVII010000297.1 GCA_030592845.1 Candidatus Krumholzibacteriia bacterium
CCAAACCACGCGGACCGCCCCCATGCCCCACCACCTCAAGGTCCCGGCTGGCATTCCTCCGTTCACGGAGCAGGTAACCCTTTTCCACCAGGTTGCTGACGTGCTTGTGGACCGTCGCCACGGAGGAAAGCCCGAATTTCTCCCCGATTTCCTGAAGGGTCGGGGCATACCCCCTTAAATCACCGTACTCGGTGATATAGGTGAGGATTTCCGCCTGTCTCGGAGTAAGTCCCATGATCGCCTCCTGCGAAATTCAAACCAGAGAATGAAGTCCATACCCAACCGGGCTTTCAAATCACCTGTAGGTACATTAGACGAAAGATTGGCGAAAGTCCAGCGAAAAATTTACGAATAACAGACAGAAAATAAAACCGAACCCGCAGGCGCTTTCAGATTCCCCTGGATGGCAGATAGGTTTGCAGGTCGTCAAGGGACCGGCGGACCCCCTCACCCAGCAGATTGAGAACCTCGGAAAGGTCTGGAAGCCCCCGGCGGCCACCCCAGTCACGGCACTTCAGTCCCGCTACGGCGCTCCCCCACTCGAGACACCGCCGGAGGCCCTCACCCCGCGCCAGGGCAAAGGCGTAACCGGCATGGAAGGCGTCCCCGGCTCCGGTGGTATCGGTTACCGGTACGGAAAAGGCAGGCACCGCGATGGTCCTGTCACCATCCAGGCCGATGGACCCGGCGCTCCCAAAAGTCATGGCAACCCGGTCGGGGCCCATTTGCCGTAGTGCATGCAACGCGTCGAGGGGACCCTGCAGGCCGGTCAGCGCGGGAGCAAAACCACGGGAACTCACCACATCGGTGCAGCAGGCCACCAGTTCACCGGAGCCGTCCCGCACCGACCCCGCGTCCATCACCACAGGCAGGCCGCTCTTGGACGCCAAACGCGCCAGGTGAACCGATACCTCCGCTTCATGGCCGTCGGTGTAAAGCAAATCAATGTCATGGAGGATGTCGGCGCCGACCAACTGCCGGGAAAGGCACGGCACATCGCCGCGGGTCCAGAAGATGGTCCGATGGGAGCGCTCTTCATCAACCAGAATAACGGCCTGGGGGCTTTGGTGGCCCCTGACGGTCGGGCTCAGGGAAAGATCCACGCCCCCGTCGAGAAGTTCCCGGCGTTGGAGTTGACCGAAAAGGTCGTCGGTCAGGGGAGTCATGAGTTTGACCCTGGCCCCCAGTTTCGCCAGGGCCAGAGCCGCGGTCGCGCCGGGACCGCCTCCGCCCAGGATCATCCGGGACACTTCGCATTTCTGATCCGGTGCGGGAAAATCTCCCACCGGAATGGTAATGTCGAAAGCGTTGTACCCAACCACCAGAACGCGGGGTCTCCTGGAATCTTCAGAACCGGACACCAAACCCTCCTTGTTGCCGACATCACCACTGTGCTAGTTTTTACGGGAATTCCGCCCGCGTCCCGACATCAAAGCCCCCTGGAAGGAACAATATGGGATCCTGTCTTTTCTGTGATATCGCCGCAGGCAAAATACCATGCACCCAGGTGCACAGCGATGAAAAATTCCTGGCCTTCCGTGACATCGACCCCAAGGCGCCGACCCATATCCTGGTGATCCCCCGGCGCCACATCGCCGGCCTGACGGAATTGGAGAATTCCGACAGCGGTCTGGCGGGCGAGCTCATCCTCACGGCGGCCGCAATCGCGGCCGAAGAAGGGCTCGCGGAGGCCGGATACCGGTTCGTCATCAACAGCGGCTCCGACGGCGGACAGACGGTCGGCCATCTGCACCTGCATATCCTCGGCGGGCGGCGCCTGGAGTGGCCACCCGGTTGATCACAGGTATGATCCAAAAAAAAACCAGCCCCGGCCGATGCCGGGGCTGAAAAAACAACGGTAACCGAATCAGGCCACGTCGTAGATTCCCCTTCCCACTCTTTTGACCATCTTGCTGGTGGAAAGCGTCCTGCGCAGGACATTGTCGAAATTTCCGCTTTTGGTTTTGAACAGCCGGCCTTTGACGATCCGGGCTTTCAATTCCTGAAAAGCGATCGGGGAACGGTTTTTCCTGATCACCGCGACAATAACGTCTTCAAGTTTCATTTTAGCGCCGCCGGCTGACTTGCCGGATGACTTGCCGGCTGACGGTTTCCGGGCAGCCTTTTTCCGGGTCCCGGGGCCCTTGCCCGTGGCGCCGCTCATCAGTTTCGCCAGTTCCTTTTCGACCCTGGCCAGCGCTTTTACCAGCTTGGATTTTTCCCCTTCGAGAACATCGATCCTTTCCCGGGCGGCCAGAAGCCGTTTCAGATCCGTGGTACTGAGATCATTCAGCAGGGATGACTTGTTCCGTGGCATGGTCGCCTCCCGTTGGGCGTGATGCGGACTCCAGTTTTCGAATGGCCGCGGGGTGTTTTGATTCCGAAACCCACCTTAAGAAGAAGTAATAAATATGTCAAATCGTCTGAAGGAGTATTGAATATTACCAAACATCGAGGGCGATATCATTGGAAGCGACCTTACCGGGAAAAATCTGTCAGTTGAACACCCTGGGGAAGGTTGCGGATGGTACGCACAATACGACGTTCATCCAGATGAATGGGGTCCAACCTGTCCATGGCGCCGAGCCCACCGGCAATGATCATCAAATAATCCATATTTCCACAATCGGGGTGTCCCAGAATACCCAGGGTATGCCCGAACTCGTGGAGAACGACACCCTGAACAATGGCAACATCCCCCAGGTCGGCACTGCTTCTGATCCATAATTCCATTTTTTCAGGGATGACGCTCCCTAGTTCGTCGTCCAGGCCATTAGGCAGAACCAATTTGATATCCCCGACTTTGCCGGGCATTTCTTCCAGGCTTTTAAATACAATATTGATGTCCGCCGCCGCCTCATCGCCTGTCCAGATGAAGTAATCCGTTTCGGTAATCTCCAGTCCCGAGGCATCCAAAGCCATGGCGGAATTCCAGAAATCCATGGCGGCCAGACAGGAAAATTCCATATCGACGCCCGCATCATTCAGACCCGCGGGAATGTAAACCGAAATCGGGTATTGCGCCCATTTCAGAAGCCTGGATTCATCCGGCTTTCCTGCGACTTCATGATTCCAGGAAACATCCCTCAGGAATTCAAGAAAATCACTGCCGTAACAGACATCATCCAGGCCGTAC
>JAUVII010000226.1 GCA_030592845.1 Candidatus Krumholzibacteriia bacterium
GTCGTCGTACCGCCCAGCACCACCATCACAAGCTATCCCTCCTACGGAAGGCCCTACTACGACTCATGGTATGGCTATTACTCCCACGGATACGGGGTCACTCATGACCCGGGATACACTTACACAAAAATGACAGTATCATTGGAGACCAACCTGTACGATACAGCCAATGGGAAGCTGATCTGGTCCGGGCAGTCCGACACCTTTGATCCAGCCAACACTCAGGAGGTCATCGGTCCTACGACGGAGATCATTGTGGATGAATTGGTGTATCAAAAGCTCTTGAGCCCCCGAAAAAAATAAAACAAATGTCCTAATTATGGGGTTTATTGGGCCCTCTTTTTAACCTGAAAGGCGTTGTCGACCCTGTACCAGCCCCACAAAAAAGCACCTTCTCCACTTTCTCGTGAGGAAGGTGCTTAATTTTGGTAGCCCCTAGGGGACTCGAACCCCTGTTACCGCCGTGAGAGGGCAGCGTCCTAGGCCACTAGACGAAGGGGCCACTGTATCGATACCCGGAATTCTACCAAATTCCGGTAAATGTGGCAATGTGGTTGCCCGGGGAGGACTCGAACCCCCATCGACTGAGCCAGAGTCAGTTGTCCTGCCATTGGACGACCGGGCAATCGAGTGCGAAATATATACGGGACTTCAACCCTGCGCAAGTATCTGAATCGCCATTTTTATTCATCCAACCGGGTCAAATACCCCCGGCCGAGTGGTTATCAGGCCCCGGCGACCCCTTATAATGGGCCAATTCCCGTTTCAGGAGCCGGTGAAGGGATTCCGGGGAATCCAGATCATTATTTGTCACGTCCCAGGCGGCCGGCAGCATGATGAACGGTTCGGTCTGTGGCCCCCCCAATCCGCCATGGCTGCTGATCTGCTCCTCCATCACCACGATACGTTGCCGATCTTCAAGCCACGCTCCATTGATGACCAGGTCCCCACAGTCGCCGTAGCTCATCAACTGGGCCAATTCGGTAGCCCAGAGCTCCCTGTCCGGGAACGGCCCGAGGGGATCGTTCCTGTCCCCCATTTCACCGGTGATCAGGTTGCGCACGCCGTCCTGACATAAAGCGACCGCGTCGCCGAAACGCCGGCAGGCGGCCACGAATCCCACACCCGGATGGTTGACGAGTTCATCGACCAGGCCGGGATAGGTGGCCATGATGTCCTCCAGCATCAGTGGCTCATCATGGCCCGTGAAGTAGATGTGGGCCAGGCTGCCCGATACGCAGACCACCACGCCTGGTTTCGTTTCGTCCAAGCCGGCGGCCTCATGGGAATCCATTTCTTCGGTCACCCGGGCCAGTGCTCTCCGGCCTTTTTTGGTGACCCAGCCCAGGGCGTCGGGCCCGACCTCTTCCAGTTCCCGCAGCAGGGCCAGGGTGTAGCTTCGATCGGGGCTGAAGGTTCCCGGCCGGCCGCGGGACACTTCTGTCTCGCGTCCCAGAACCCTATCCAGCATCTCGTTCAAAAGTTCCCCGGGGGTTTTGCCGTACAGGAGCCGGAAAGGAATGCTCGGGGTCTGACCATGATCGGAAAAAAGCACGATTTCGTAGCGGATGGGTGACTGGCGGCGCGCCCGGCGGCGCAGGGTCCGCAGTCGGCGGTCGAAGGCGGCCAGGGAGAACATTGCGTTCAGTGAGTCGGGATCAGAGTAGTGGGCGATGTCGTCGTAACCCACGAAATTCGAATAGATAATCGGCACACCGCGGACCATGTCCATCTTCATCCAGTAGAAGGAAAGATCCCGCAGGAAGGCATTGGCCAAGGTGCGCTGGGCCAGCCGTTTGATGTTGAACTTCAGCCGGGGCCTGGATTTGACGAACAGGCCGGCCACCGACATCACCAGGCCCGCCATGTAATCCCACAAACTGGCCAGAACGGCTTTCGTGTAGGCGTTGGGACTCAGGAAGAACAGGTTGAAATCCGCCCTCTCCCCTTCCCTGCGTTGGCTGGGATTTTCCCCCAGGGCGGTGACGGTCATCAACCGCTTGGAAGCCCCCCCCGACATGAAGGTATTGATGCAGGACCCGCCCTCCAGGAGGGGTTGTTCACCACCGGCGGCCACCCTGGCCTCCAGGAGCCGCAGATCGTCGGGGTTGCTCACCACCCTGATCTTCTGGGCCACCCGGTCGAACCAGCGGTAGCCCGGAACGTTCTCCCGATTGCCGTAGAACACCCCCGCCTGCACCGCCGGAGTGTTGGAAGGGATGCCGCAATGCCAGCCGAAAAGGTGATGAGTCCCCTTCGCCAGCATCGCCGACACGGTCGGCATGCGTCCTTCATTGAGCGCCTGGCGCAGGATGGGCAGGGACAAACCATCGGCCTGCAGCAGCAGCAACCCGCGCAAAGGCTTGCGTTCGGGCTTCGGAGGGCCGAACCGGCGAGCGATCCGGTAGATGATGGACTGATAGAAGGGGTAAGCATCGTCCAGCCCAAGCCAACCGGTGATGGAGCCCGCGATGGCGGTCATCACCAGGGTGCCAATCAGGGCCTCACCATAATTGGTGATATGGAAGGGATGCTCGAACTTGGCGCTCAGGTACAGAATCAGTCCGTTGAACAGAAGGGTCGGGAACCCGATGGTCACCACGTTCAAGGGCAGGGTCAAAAACAGAAGCAAGGGACGCAGCAGGATCAGCAGAACCGTGAAAATCAGGGGCAGGCGTAAAAGGGAAATCCACCAGTCGGACTGGCTGGTGTCGATCCTGAACCCCGGCAGGATGGACGTGACCAGCAACAGGGCCAACCCCGTCACGATCCAGACCAGGACGTAACGTCCCAGGATGCTCAGGACAACTTTCGCGTCCGCTCCCCCTGTTGGCCTCCGCTAGCTTGCGGCGGCCGCCCTGAGGCGCCGCACCGTGCGCGGGGCGCCCATCAGCTCCATGACCTCGAAAATACCTGCACTGCGGGATTGTCCGCTGAGCGCCACCCGGCAGGGATGGATGATCTGCCCCGCCTTGACTCCCAACTTCTCCGCGGTGGACCGGATCACTTCCTCAAACGCACCTGCCTCCTGGGGCGCGGCCGTATCCAGATCCGCTTCGATGGCATCGGCCAGGGCGATCATCAGCGGCCGCGCCTCATCGGTGGCCACGTGTTCGTCCCAGGATTCCTGATCCACAAAATGATCGTCGGTGAAAAAGAAGCCGATCTGTTCCGGCAGGGTAATCAGGCTGCTGAAGCGGTTGCCCAGCGTTCCCAGAACCCGCGCCAGATAGGCATCGGTGGTATCGACCTCGTGGATCAGCCACTCCGGATCCAGGACCCACCCCCGTTCGGCGATGATGGGTTTGGCCAGGTCCAGCCGCTCGTCCGCAGACAGCCTCTTGATGTGTTCGCTGTTGATGTGGTTCAGCTTGTCGTAATCGAATGCCGCGGGACTGCTGTTGACCTTCTTGAGGCTGAACTTCTTGATGATGGCCTCGGCGGTCATCACCTCGTCGCCGCTGCCACCGGGGGACCAGCCCAGGAGGGCCAGGTAATTGAGCATGGCCGCGGGCAGGATGCCCAGGTTCTGGAACTCCTCCACGCTGGTGGCGCCATGGCGTTTGCTCAGGCGCTTCTTGTCCTGTCCCAGGATCATCGGCATGTGCCCGAACTTGGGCGGCTTCCAGCCCAGGGCCTGGTAGATCAAAAGCTGGAACGGCGTATTGCTGACGTGGTCGTCCCCGCGCAGGACATGGGTGATGCCCATGGTGTGGTCGTCCACCACCACGGCAAACTGGTAGGTGGGAAAACCGTCGGCCTTGAAAACGACCCGGTCCACCAGCACCTCATTCTGGAATTCCCGCTTGTCCACGATGATGTCGTACCAGAAGGTGGTTCCTTCGGTGGGGGTCTTCAGGCGCCAGGCGAAGGGTTTGCCCTGACCCTCCAACTCCGTCGTCTGGGCCTCGGTAAGGTCACGGCAATGGCCATCGTAACCCTCCCAGTTGCATCCTGCGTCACGCACGGCTTTTTCCCGGGCTTCCAGATCGCCGGCGCTGCAGAAGCACTTGTAGACATGTCCGCCCGCGGCCAACTGCTCCAGGTGCTCCCGGTAGATATCCAGACGCTCGGACTGCAGGTAGGGTCCAAAATCCCCGCCCACACCCGGGCCTTCATCCCAGTCCAGACCCAGCCACTCCATGCCGCGCAGAATGGCGGCGTACGATTCCTCGGTGCTGCGCTCCTGGTCGGTGTCTTCAATGCGCAAAACGAAGACACCTCCCTGGCTGCGGGCGTACAACCAGTTGAACAGGGCGGTGCGGGCTCCGCCCACATGTAAAAAGCCAGTGGGGCTGGGCGCGAAACGGACGCGGGGCTGGTTCGGATTGCTCATGGGAGCGCGGGCCTTTCCTTTTCGGGTCTCGGTCAGGGTTGGGCGTGGGGTGACTGACGTTCCATGTTCTTGGGAATGGGCTCGCCCAACTTGACCGGGTCAAGGTAGGCGGCCAGACCGCCGAGATCCATACCGTACACCTGCCGGCACGCCTGGTCGAGGTCCATGCCCTGTGCCGCCAATCCCAGGAACTCCCGCAGGGCGGTCAAACCACCCTCGTGTTCCACGAGTTGCCACACCATCAAGAAGGCGCTGTAGCTGGCGCGGCGGAACATTTCCCGGTCCTGGTCCAGGCTTGGGTCCACTCCCTCGTCCAAAAGGGCGTCGATCAAGGGAGGCGAAAACAGCACAGAACCTTTGGGACGAAATTCGGCCATGTAGTTGAGCAGATGGGTTCCATCCTCACCCATGTATTCCACGATTCCCTGCTGGAGCCAGAGCGGCAGATCCGCTTCGATAGCTTCGTTCAAAATCCAGTCCGTGGCCAACATGAAGGCCCCGTGGGCCAC
>JAUVII010000332.1 GCA_030592845.1 Candidatus Krumholzibacteriia bacterium
GGGCCCGAGCCAGGATGGCGTAGGCGGACGCCCCAAAAAAGGCACCAATCTCCAAACTCTTCTTAACCACCGCGGGAAAATATTTGTGGTGCCGGAGGTGGGACTTGAACCCACACGTTCCAAAGGAACACTGGATTTTGAGTCCAGCGCGTCTACCAATTCCACCACTCCGGCACCGGAAGGGGGGATCCGTCAAAAGCCGATGAATTATGGCTTTGCGGTTGATCCGGTGGGGATGTTAGCCACGCGGGGAGGGAATGTCAAGGCGTGGAAAAGTTTGACTTGAGGGCCCCGAATGCTATATTTCCCGATCATACGAATCGGGTGGGGCCATAGCTCAGCTGGGAGAGCGCATGACTGGCAGTCATGAGGTCAGGGGTTCGATCCCCCTTGGCTCCACCAATAAATTTCCGCCCCCATTTGGAGGCGGAATTTTTGTAAGTTCCTTTGGACCAGGGCGTTGACTTCAAAGGTTCAACAGCCACCCGTCCGATCAACCCACCCAATCAGGTGATACCCCGCACTCTCACTTCCCACCACGAAAAACACACAGGTCCCACGAATCGACAAGCTGCCGGCTTTACCCCGATCCATTAATATATTCACCAGGAAATTGGCCTTCAGTAACCCGGGTTTTTCCGGATCGTTCATGAAAATCCAATCACCTTCGCGCTCGAAACCCAGGAAAATGATCTCCAGAATCGGATCAACCACCTGTCCGTTGGATTTGACGTAAGGCGTGCCCGCGAACATATGCGCGGCAGTGGCAAGTTCGTCTTCCTTGGTGTAGTGGTCTTTGGACAGCCCCAGTTTTTCAACATCGCAGGCCTGGAAACTGAAGATGAAATCCTCATGCAGCAGCTTGCCATAGCCATCCAGGTCCATGGCGGTGTAGGCCTTTTCAAAATTATCCATCAGGATGTCCGGAGTGGCAGAAAACCGGTAGGCCCCGGGTTCGGGTCCCAGGATTTCCGTATCGGTCGTGCAACCGAATACCAGAAAGCCCAGCGCGGTTACAATCAAGGTGAATAGTATTTTGCGGGAATAATTCATGACATGCCCTTCCTTCGCAGTGGGGTACGCGTGCGGCGAACACCTGAGGCGATCACTTCGGGCGAAGTGAAGGGAGCGGGACACCTGGATTGATGATGTTAGGGTGACCACCATCCGCGGTCAAATTCCCACCTGGTTTGATGTGCGGATTGATGATGGAATGGACCCGGGAAACTAACGATTGGAGAACAACCCCATCCCCAAAATACCAAGCCATCCGGCAATCGATATAAACCAGGGCCAGACAGGCGGACGATAGACCAACTCAACCTGCCGCTGAACAGCATCAAGCCCGCTGATCTTCATCAGGTCGCTTTCATGCGCGGCCAGCACCGCATCGCCGTCACCCTCCAAACGCCAGAACGGATGATAGGCGACCTTGACCACCAAGGGGTCCGGGACACTTCCGGCCCCGAACTGAATCCCGATCCTGCCCGGGGAAAGATCCACCCGGATGTTTTCCTGGTTGGGTAGATCGCCCATGTCGCCAGTCATCAACCACTGCGACTGTCTCCCGCGAAGGCGCAGCACCGAGTACCGACCCGTCTGGAACATCAGTTCGAATTTTGAAGTAGACAAGAGATTCCGGCCCGTTTCGGGATCAGCCGTGACCATGTGGGTGGCATTGGCCAACCGCATCAGATCCGGGACAAGACGGAGCTCCTGCGCGGAGTCGATTTTTCTTCCGAAAAGCGTGCCGAACTCGCCGATGGACCAGCGCGCGGTGGGGAAGGGAACCAGACCATAGACCGCGCCCAGCTGGAGCACGCCTGTTTCTTTGGCCGTCAGGGCCAGGACATGTGAAAGGGCCAGCTTTTTTTCCAGTGGGGGTGTCATGAAGGTGTCTTGCATGAAGACGCGGCCCCATTCGTCGGACCGGTTGTCGCGCAGCCATTGCCAGACCGACCGGACATCGTCCATTTCGGGATCCTGCGGCAAGGTGACCACGTTTCTTAACGGAGAACCAAAGTAGAAACCGAGCAGTACGCCGGCGATTCCCAGCGCGACACCCGCTTCCCGCCATCGCCATTTTTCCGTTCTCCGGGCGAGCCAAACAAATAGGGGGATGGCCGTGAGGGCCAGCCCGATGCGAACGAAGTAGAGCAGCCTCCAACTGAGCGGCCCCAGAAACTGCGCCTCCATCGTTGTGGCGATCACTGTCAGGAGCACAAACACGACCCCGGCGGTTAGCGCTCCGTAAATGGGTGTGTGGTTGCCGGGCTTCCGCAGGAAAATCAGGCCGGCCATTCCGGCTGCCACCAACAGGAGCATCGGCAGTGCGTGGAGGACCAGATGGACCGAGAAATCGGGCTTCTGCTCGAAGAGCAAGGTCAAGATGCTCGAGGGAAAGAGAAGCCTGATGATGGTGGATGCGGGGGACAGATGTTCGGCTTGTATGACCAGGTGCCCCCGGGTCAAAAGATACGGAAGCCAATAGACGGAGGCCCCGGCCAGGCCGAGCGCGGCTGAGCCCGCCTGCCATGTCAA
>JAUVII010000319.1 GCA_030592845.1 Candidatus Krumholzibacteriia bacterium
ATCTCATGGGTGGGCCGGTGGGGCCGCCGGAAATTTAGCCGGCTTTTTTATCCATGGCTTCCAGGCGGGATTCCAGATCCGCCACGCGCTGCTCGATGTTTTTCCCCGGAGTTTCACCCTTGAGCTTCTTCTTGAGAACCTCCGCGACGTCCAGCAGTTGGACCAAAAGAACGATCACGACGACGCCGGCAACGATTCCGACTGTATCCCACATTGCCTCCCCCTCTCTTTAGACCTTGTGTCTGGTTCCGCACCGCGGGCATTTTGCTTCGTCGGCCTTGAAATCGGGCGGAATTTTCAGGACCGTGCCGCAGGAGCATTCGATCCGGTGGTAGCCGTCCTTTTTGTAGAACAGATCATCGACCTGGCGGGCGATTTCACGTTGCGAGGCCGAAACTTTTTCGCGGGTGGGCGCCGCCGCTTCGGAGCCGTCCTCTTTGAGGGCCGAACCGGGGATCACGCCCTTTTTCGCGCCTTTGATTTCCCTGTAACTGCGGTCATAATCGGCAAAACTTCCCGCTCCCATGGCGCGCAGGATACGGATCCGTTCGTCGATGGGCGGATGCGTGCTGGTCGCGTTGGCCGCCATGTGTTTTTTGGTGCGCTTGAGCGGGTTGATGATGTACATCGGTGCCGTGGCGCTGGTCGCGCTGCCAAGTTTGTCGGGAGCGCGGCTGATCTTCTCCAGTGCCGAGGCGAGACCTTCTGGATACCTTGTGAAGGTCGCGGCCGAAGCGTCGGCCAGGTACTCGCGCTTGCGCGACACAGCGAAATAGATGAGCCGGGCCAAAATCGGCGCCAGGATCATCAGCACGATAGCCACGATGGCGATGATACTGGAACTGTCCCCTCCACCGTCGCGACGCGACCGGCTGCGCCCGCCTCCGAACCACATACCGCGCAAACCGACCTCGGCCAGGATTACGATCGCCCCGGCGAGCACCCCCGCAAACAGCATCAACTGGATGTCCCGGTTGCGGATGTGCGCCATCTCGTGGGCGATCACACCCTGCAGTTCATCACGGCTGAGCCTATTGAGAAGCCCGCTGGTCACCGCCACCGAGGCGTTTTCCGCCCGCCGGCCGGTGGCGAACGCGTTGGGAGCGGGATCGTCGATGACGTAGACGGCGGGCATCTTGGCCAGACCCGCCGCCAGTGTCATTTCCTCGACGATGTTGTGGAGAATCGGCAGGTCTTTTTTCTCGATCTTTTTTGCACCCGAGATCTTCAACATGACGTTGTCGCCCTGGAACCACGCGGTGAGGGTCATGACCAGCCACACCACCAGGGCGATGACGACACCGGTCGGCCCACCGCCCCGGCCCCAGAAGTACTCGCCGCCGAACCAGCCGAGAGCCACCAGGAGCAGGGCGGTAAAAAACACCAGGACGACGGACTTGCGCCTGTTGGCTGCTATCTGTTCCCACATATCAGCTGAAGTCCACCTTCGGCGCGGCGCGTTCGGCCTCGTCCTCCACCTCGAAGAAGGTTTCGGCAGTGAAGTTGAACATGCCGGCGATGATGTTGCTCGGGAACATCTGCACCTTGTTGTTCATGCGCATGACGGTCTCGTTGTAGAACTGCCGCGCGAAACTGATCTTGTTTTCGGTGCTGGCCAGTTCCTCCTGCAGGGACAGGAAATTCGTGCTGGCCTTCAGGTCGGGGTAGCTTTCGCTTACCGCGAAAAGGCGACCGAGCGCGGCGGTCAGCCCGCCCTCCGCGGCCATACGTTCAGGCATTCCACCCGCGCCTGAAATGGCGGCCCGCGCCTTGGTCACCGCTTCGAGGGTTTCCCGTTCGTGGGACATGTAGCCCTTCACGGTTTCCATGAGGTTGGGGATCAGATCGAAGCGCCGTTTCAGCTGCACATCCACCTGGGCCCAGGATTCCTTGACCTGGTTGCGCAGGCCGACCAGTCCGTTGTACATGCCGACCACCCACGCGACCACCACTACCATCAATCCCGCCAGAATAAGAACGAAGAGCATTATTCATCACCTTTCGTGGGGAACATCCCGCAGAGAAATTCCCGTACGCCGGGCTGGACGTGCCAGCCATCGGCTTTGAGATCGCCCGCCAGGTCGGCCAGTTCATTGTTGTCGAACCAGAGGCCGCACCCTTCCGGGCAGCTGTCGATCAGTACCCGGCGACCGGGTCCGATATTCACCTTGTTCATCTTGTGTTTGCAGATCGGGCACGGGCGGCTGGGCTCGTCGGTTTCGGCTTCGACAAGGGCCGAGGCGTCCGTTGTCTTGAGCACGAGATCCAGTTCGCCGTGATCGAACCACATACCCTGGCAGTCAGGACACAGGTCCAATTCGATCTGTTCAAATTCGACCACATACGTTGGCACATGGCAGACGGGACATTTCATTCGTCTTCCTCCTGCGGAGAGAATGACTTACCCGGGGGGATTTGGCAATGGGGAGTTGGGGAATAGTTCATTAATGATGTCGATTACATATTTTAAGTTATTTATAATATTTTCAACATTTTACCTTGGCGTTTTCGTTAAATTTTCGCATGTTGATTCCACCTCCCAATGGACCCTTTTCCATGGATGGAATCATGCCCAACATATCCGAATTCCGCCCCGATCTGGACGCAGCCCAGGCCCACATAGCCCTCAAAAAAAGTGTCGAAATCCTGGATCAGGCTCAGCATTGCGCCCTGCTGTGGTTCGGCGAGATCATGCGCCGGGAGTTGTTCCGCGACCTGGGCTACACCAAAGCCCGGGAGATTTCCTCC
>JAUVII010000101.1 GCA_030592845.1 Candidatus Krumholzibacteriia bacterium
CACATGGGTGCACCCGCCCACGCCAAGGAACAGGGTCGCGGACAAAAGTACAACTGGCCACCGGATTGCCCTCCCGGACCCGGATATCCTGGATGATGACATAATTATTGGCCTCCCGAATGACTGAAACAAATATGCGGGGAGGGCTGAAAAAATTTTCAGCAAGGAGGGGTCCAATCCAGAACCCCCTTGTTTTAAATGAGTTATTGATAATCAAAAGCGGTAAGGTATCACCTGGCGGCGACACAATATTTTTTTCTGTCGCCCCAGCCGGGGTTTTATTTTAAAAAACTAAAAATTTCTTGCAAAAAACACGAATTTTTGCAATAATAAGGGACCTGTTTCCCAAATATAGCGCCAGGATTATCTCTGGTGTCTGCATCCTTGGCTGGTTTCATTGAGGGATTGGAACATCATCATGAAAAACAAAATAATTATTGGTATTACGATGCTAGTCCTTGTTGTAGGCGCTCAGACAGCCTATGCGGAGTGCTCCATCGATGGGACCATCACGGCCAGTTCCAACCCCGACCCCATGGGCCCCCGCTGGATGTACACCATGGTTGTTGTTTGGGACACGGGCAGCCAATACGCCCTGAGTCACTTCAATCTGCTCATGGATTCGGAAACGGGCACCTGCACCTGCCAGGATTTCGAGGATGCCCTCAGCTGGAATGATCCGATCGGAAGTTCCGACGGGGAGCCCACCGGCTGCACGGTGGATTACCGGGGATATCTGGAATGCCGAGGCGATCCCAGCATTCCCGGGGTGGGTGGAATTCTGCTGAAATTCGAACCGATCCCCGCCGCACCGACCCTTTTCGGGATAGAGGAATTACAGCGGGAACCGGCAGAGGATGTTTGTAAACCCGGACCGACCGGCACAGGCACTTTTGTCTTCTACTCGGATCTGCCTCCGGCAACGATTGACGAGGATATCCTTTCCGGAGTGGACAAGTATGGCAAGGAGTATTGCTACGGCCACATGTCGGGAGATTTCCCCGCCATGGCCTGCGATCCGGTGGGTAATGAAGATACCAGCTGGGGCGCCCTGAAGGGGATGTTCCGGTAAAGGACCAGGCAACTCTGAACCGATACAATTAGCGTCCGGGAATCATCCCGGGCGCTTTTATTTTTATGGCTGGCGGAATTTTGCAATTCTCCCAAAAGGCCTGGTGAGTAAAATCAGGAGGAATTCTCAATAAAATATCGGTTGGGAAAGCTCAATCTGGATAATTTCTCCAACCTGTTACAAAAAAATAAGTTACCTCAATAGGACCCGAAATGTCTCCTTCACTGGAAAAACCTCCTGATAATCCTGTAACCTATATAAAAACAAGTTATTCAGACTAAATCAGTCCTGCATGATCAATTGAAAAAATTTATTATGATTTTTAGAGCGGAAAATTATCTAGCTTGCCAAAAACACCCTATATATGTAAAAATCAGGGTCGGAAAGAGTCTATAGTCACAATGTGCGGATTATTTTTGACTCGGTATAGTTAATCTTGGTTCGAATCCCTGGAGGGAAAGGATTTAACATGAAAACTAGGTTATTGATCGGGTTGACCCTGCTGACCATGGTGTTTGGAGTTCAGGCTGCCATGGCCCAATGTTTCATCGGCGGGACCATTACGGCCACCGCCAACCCCGATCCCCTGGGACCCAATTGGGTTTACACCATGGAGATCACCTGGGACACGGGTAACGCCTATTCCCTGAGCCATGCCAATCTGCTCATGGATCCGGGTCTGGGCACCTGCCTTTGCCAGGATTTCATGGATGCTCTGAGCTGGGATGATCCCGTCGGAAGCTCCAATGGATATCCGGAGCCCTGCACGGTGGATTACCAGGGATTCCTGGAGTGCGAGGGTGATCCCAGCATTCCCGAGGTGACCGGATTCCTGCTGAAATTCGAGCCCATCGAAGATGAGTTCTGTGAACCCGGACCGACCGGTACCGGCACCTTCACCTTCTACTCGAATCTGCCGCCTGCTCCCATCGACGAGGATATTCTCTCGGTCGTGGACAAGTATGCCGGAGAGTACTGCTTCGGTAACATGTCGGGCGATTTTCCCGCCATGGCCTGTGATCCGGTGGGTGCCGAGGACTCGAGCTGGGGTAACGTGAAGGGTATTTTCCGGTAGGAAAAAAAGCCTCGAACGGTTGAATAAAAAAGCGCCCGGGAATTTTCCCGGGCGCTTTTTTTGATACCACCGGTGGAAATCAGAATCCGATACCCGCCGCCTTGACATTGGCCGCGTTATCGGCCGAGCAGGGGGTCACGCCGTAGACCATGCCGCATTCGGGACAGGCGGCTTCGAAGTTGACCATCTGGAAGGCGTTTTCACATTCCGAACAATTTATTTCAAGGGGAAAAGGCATGGGCTGAAGGTGGAAACCCATCATCCTGACCTTGTTGACCACCATCTGGCCGTCGGCGCTGGGCCCGGTGCATCCGTCGTGCATGTGTGCTCCTGGGTTCAAGAGGTGTTGCGTTGGCGCCCCACGAAATTGGTCATTTCCTTATCTTTTTGCAAGACCGATCTGGTCTGGTTTGACTACCGGCACACGATTTCATCGGCAAAAATCCAGCATGGCTGCCCGCCTCCGGGATGCCAACCGGGGCAGACACCAGGACTTACCGCGTGAACCCTGACAAAGCGGACCTCGGATTCGGGCATCTGGAGTGCAAACTCCCGGATCAATTTATCCTGCACCCTGTCCGGGACCGAGTGCGTGACCGGGTCTGCATCGCGCCAGGTGTTCCCGTCGGTGGAAAAGGAGAAGCGGACTTCCCGGGGCAACAGGATCCAGGAGTTTGCGTCCTGGAGAAACCGGACGCTCACACTCTCAAGTTCCCGCGTCCGGCCCAGGTCGATGGTGGCATCCAGGTCGTTTCCTTCGAATCCCGCCCACAGTTTGTCCTGAAAATATCGCGACCCATGCAGGCCGTTTACCAGCCCGTCAGGTCCACCACCGGGATATTTATCACTGGGCCGATGAACAAATTCGATATCCGCTCCCACGGCCGCGTGGCCGCTGATTTCCAGAAGGGCCGGAGCACCGTAGCGTCGGTCGCCCAGAAACATCTGGGCCAGCGTAAGCCAGGATGAATCCGCGCGTGCTCCGGAGGGAATTTCCAGTAGGTCGGGCAACGTATCGTCCGCCACCGAAACAGCCGGCAGATCCTGATCCTCGGGCATGATCCCCGGCTGAAAAGAGGCAGGGAAAGGGGATTCCAAAACGAGATACCTGGTGGCGATTTCCCGGTCGGCAAAAGCCGCGTCAACTCGGGGATCAACAGAAATTTTCAAGTGGTGGTTGCCGAGGTCCGCGTCGAACCATCCGGAAAGGACGACCGGTCTGGCCGCGGCGCCGGGGCGTACTCCCAACCACTCCAGGACGGGCCCGTGGTCGTCAAGGCGGTCGAGAAAATCTCCAAAATCCCGATCATCAGCGCCGGTCCACAGGGCTTCGGCCATGGCGGTCAACCGGGGAAAGAGCATGGTGTCGACCCGCTCGGGCGGGATGTACTCGGTCCACAGGTTCATCTGTCCGCCCAGGATGTGGCTGGCCGCTTCCCGGTCCAGCCCCTCGGGTACAGGCCGGAAATCGAATACCTGCTGGAGATCGAGCACCCCGGGATCGTAATCGAAATAGGCATGGCTGGTGGGCGAGGCGATGACGTCATGCCCCGCGCGGGCGGCTTCCGCGGCATGGTCCAGCCCCCGCCAGGCCTGGACCGTGTAGGTGGCCGGATCGCCCGGCAAACCCCCGGCGAGGATTTCGTCCCAGCCGATGAGGCGGTGTCCGTGTTCGGCGAGGAAGGTGCCGATCCTGCCGATGAACCAGCTCTGCAGGTCGTTTTCCCCGGCCAAGCCTTCGTCACGGATGCGCGCCTGGCAGTGGTCGCACTCTTTCCAGCGGACCTTGGGCACTTCGTCCCCGCCGATATGGATGTAGCGGCCGCCGAACAGTTCCATGACGTAGGTCAGGACATCTTCCAGGAAGGTGAAGGTTTCTTCGCGGCCGGCGCAGAACACATCCTCGTGAACGCCCCACTGCGACTGCACTTCAAACGGCCCCCCGGTGCAGGACAGTTCCGGATAGGCGGCCAGGGCGGCCTGGCTGTGCCCCGGCATTTCGATTTCAGGCACCACGGTGATGAAACGTTCCGCCGCGTAGTCCAGGATTTCCCGGACATCGGCCGCTGTGTAGAAACCGCCGTAAACCGATCCGTCGGGTTCGGTGCGCCAGGCGCCGATTTCGGTCAACCGCGGGTAGCCGGGAATTTCCAGTCGCCAACCCTGGTCCTCGGTCAGATGCCAGTGCAGGACGTTGAACTTGTGCAGCGCCAGTTTGTCGAGCAGTTCCTTGATGGACTCCACGGGCATGAAGTGCCGCCCGCAATCGAGCAGCATGCCGCGCCAACCGAAGCGGGGCTGGTCATTGATGACGCCGGTCGGGAGTGAAGCTCGCCGGCCGGGTTGGTTTCCGTTGACCGCCATCTGGATCAGGGTGGTAACACCATGGAAAAAACCCGCGGGATGTGCCGCGGAAAGTTCAATGCCCGAACTCGTGATGCGCAATTCGTATTGTTCGGGGGCGGCGCCGGTCATCGTCCGAAAAAAAAGTGATCCCGGAGACACCCCACCGGCGCCGGCCACCTGAACCGGTAGCTTGCGGCCGAGGGCGGTTTTCAGGCGGGAACTGGCCAGGCCAGCCTTGTCGGCGGTGTATATTCCCTCGTCCTGAACGACTATTCGCCTGAGGTTCTCCAGGAAAAACACTTCACCGGAAGCCTTCCAGGAAGAGGGGGCGGGAATGAGCGGAGGCAGGGCTTCAGGGGATTGCATGGCCGGTGACCCCATTCCAGAGTTGGGCGACAGGGTCAGGGCAACAGCCACCGCCGCGGTTAACATCCACTTGTATGCCGTATATTCGGACCTCATGGACAGATGATCGGAAGTCTTTGCCCTGCTGTAAACCCTCCGTTATCGTGGGGGGATGAAATTGACTCCCCGAAACGCCAATCTGATGCTCATGCTCGCGGCCGCGATCTGGGGTTTTGCCTTCGTGGCCCAGCGTGTGGGGATGCGTTACGTCGGTCCTTTGACCTTCAACGGTGTCCGGTTCGCTCTCGGGGCCGCCGCCCTGATTCCTCTCCTGATGTGGGGGCGGCGGAATAAATCCAACTCACCGGCGAATGCCGAATTGCACGACCGGGCCCTGGTCCTCAAGGGGGGCCTTGCCGCGGGTCTGATTCTGTTTTGCGGAGCGACCCTGCAGCAGTACGGGGTCGTATACACAACCGCGGGGAAGGCCGGTTTCATCACCGGTCTCTACGTGGTGTTTGTTCCGCTGCTGGGTTTGTTTATCGGGCAGAAGACGGGGCGCTTCGTCTGGGCCGGGGCGGTGACCGCGGCGGTTGGTCTTTACCTGCTCAGCGCCCGCGGAATCATGGGCATCGACCTGGGGGACGGACTGGTTCTGCTGAGCGCCTTTTTTTGGGCGGCTCACGTTCTGGTGATCGGACGTTTGTCCCGCCGGGTCGCCCCGGTGCGGCTGGCCGTGGCCCAGTTCACCGTGGTGTCCGTTCTCAGCCTTGCCGGCGCGGTCATGTTTGAAACCATTGAATTGGAGGCGCTGAGGCGGGCGGCCCTCCCCATCCTCTATGCCGGACTTTTATCCGTCGCGGTCGCCTACACTTTGCAAGTGGTGGCCCAGCAAAGAGCCCGGCCCGCGCACACGGCGATCATCCTGAGTTTCGAATCGGTTTTCGCGGCGCTCGGCGGCTGGCTGGTGCTGAGCGAAGGTCTTTCCACGAGGGGGCTTATCGGCTGCGCGCTGATGTTGGCGGGGATCCTGCTGGCCCAGGCTGATTCGGATCAGTATCACGAAATCGGCCCTGTCGAGTCTTGAATTGCACCATGTTAGTGTGGTATAATTGATAAAATAAATTCCCGGCAAAAAAGCCACCTTTGGACCACACTTTATCCCTCGCCCGGGATTATGTTCAGCCAATATCGGATCACAACCTACATCAAGGCTATCCCCATTCTGTTGTTGGGTTTGATTGCGCTTCCCTCCTTCGGGATCGACGCCCGCCATCTCGAATTGGATCCGGACAAATCGGATTACAGTGTCGAATGCATCATGTTGGACCGGGTACCCGCGGGGTCGAATTATCATGTCTCCTACGTCATGTGTTGCCTGGAAGGGGACGGACTGTCTGAAATGGTGGGCGGCCGAAACAGGAAGATCCTGGGTTTTGACGGCGAAGACGGCAAAATAAAAGCCCTGTGGCAGTTGAACATTGATCCCGGATTCAACCTTCAACAGAGAACCCCGGTTCTGGGGGTGGTAGCCGACTTCAACAACGACGCCATCGAGGAGATCTATACGACCATCGTGTCCGATGATCATTCCGATTGGCGCTTTCTGGCCTTTGACCCGGCCACGGAAACCATCACCCTGAATGTCTCCCTCCCTTTGGGAAAAGACCGGCGTGCCGACGGGGTCTGGGATGGACATTACCTGGCTTTGGGAATCGTCCAGGATGCTGACGGCACAGGAAGGCCGGGGGTTGTCCTTCTCCGGAATGTCGAATACGACGCCAGCCTGCGTGGCGTGGTGGTGATAGATCCCTTTACCGGCGAGTTCATCTGGGAATGGGAGTGCGGTCCCAACCCGGATATCGAATCCCCCCTCGTGGCCGATCTGGATGGGGACGGCAACAACGAAATCATCATTTTCGGACATTCTCCCGACAATCTCGGGGGGGTGAAGATCAACGGAACCAGTGACAATGAATCCACCCTTTTTGTCCTCGACAGCCAGGGCCAACTTCTGTGGCGGGGAGAGATTGGACCTTCATTTACTGCGGGATCCTTCCGCACCGCCGATCTTGACGGGGACGGTGCCCTGGAAATTATTGCCTTTACTCGTGGGGCGCCGGTAAGCCACACCAACAAGTTGATGATTTGGGACGGCCTGTCCGGCCGCCTGATCAGCCAGACCCGCAACCCGGCGGGATTTTTGGGCGTGGCCTTTACCGAAGGACCGCGCCCGGGCACCAGTTGGGTTTTCGCAGGTTCCAACGATGGAGTGATAGACCGATTCGTTTTTGAAGGGTCCACTCTGACCCGTGACCGGAGAATCATTCACGACGAACCGTACTGCCGGGTGGTCGGCGCCGCGGATGTTCTGCCTGAAGAAGGCCCCGAGATCCTGGTCGACATTGGCAATGGAGCTCTTTTTGGGGTCCTTGACCGCGATCTGAAACCGTTGGCTGCCTGTTCCGAGAATTCATACGGCGCCAAGCGGGTTTTGTCGCTCTGGCACACCCAGGCCGGGGAAACCGCGCTGGTCCTGGGCAACCAACAGGCCAATTGGGTCCTGCAATTTCACAAGGTCCCCACAAATTACCTGAGCATGGTCCAAAACGTGGGCTTCGCGCTGATGGTCCTGGTGGCCGGTGCGGGCATCTTTCTTTTGGGCCAACGGAGGGGGCGTCGGGAAGGTATCCCCCGCCATGCCGTGCCAACCGGACCCCGCGCGGCCGATCGCGAAGTCAGGTACCGCCTGTGGCGGCAGCTCGACGACATCAAGCACGAGAAGATGCTCGAAGCCAGCCGGGGTCTGCGTCGTCTGGTCTGGCTGCTGGATGCTTATGCTACCGGCATGGGGGCGTCTGAGGATCTAACCGAACGAATAAGGCAGTTGATGCGGGATTATTCCGAAGTGGTCAAGCCCCGCCTTGAGGGCATCCTGCAGTTGGCCCGCGGGGAGCACTTCGAAAGTGAAATCGTGGACGCCACCGCTGGAGCCCTGGACGCCTTGAGTTTTCGGCTGAAAGGTTTGACCACCGAGAGCATGAACGTCACCAAGGTGTCGGACGGCCGCGGGGAGATGAAAAAGGAACTCGAAGAGGTGGAGCAGGGGCTGTTCAGTCTCTGGGAATCGTTGCGCGATTATTTTTCCACCGATCCGGTGCGGATGCTCAAGGGCATGATCCTGGTTCGTGAAGGTGAGTTCAGCCGGTCGCAGATCGCCGCCGATATCGTTGGCGCGGAAAAAATCCCGGATGCCGGATGTCTCATCGACAGCAGCGATCTCAGGTATGTGCTTGGCAACCTGATCGACAACGCCGCCCGGGCCATGGATGAAAGCGAAAACCGACGTTTGCTGCTGCAGGTCGAGCGTAACAATTCCGAGATTTCCCTGCATGTCTCCGACACCGGCGGGGGCATACCCCCGGAAATCAGGGAGAGGATTTTCAGCGGTCGGTTCAGCACTCGCCACGGAGGGGGCAGCGGCCTTTTCCGCTCCCGGGAGATTCTCAGGCGCTGGGGCGGGGAGATCATTCTGGCCGACTCGGCCCCGGGTGAGGGCACGACCTTCATCGTGCGCCTGCGGGCCGCCCATAAGCCGGAAAACGGGATGGCGCGGGAAGCCCGGGCCTGAAATCGTCGTGCAAGACGTCGATCTTTCCGGACCCAATTTCAGAATCTCAACCATATGATTTGGGTTGGCCTGTAAGGGGCGGCAAGATACTGCCTTGCTGGAGTTGTTTTTGCAGCCTATCACCTTTATCACTGCAATAAGTCCCCCCGGGGGCACCTGTTTTTGATGCATGGATCCTTGCCGGGGCTTGACTTGCAGTATCGGCAGGTTGTTCCTCCAGGAAACCCCGACTTCGTCTCAAATAAATTTCCCATGCAACCCGGAACACGATAATTGCGTCTATCTCCTGCATACAGGAATCGACACTCCTTCCTTGTCCTCAGAGAGGTTTCCCATGAAATCCCACCGCCGAAACCCGCTTGTCATGTCCATGGCGCTATTGATCACTTTCACACTGTTCGCGGTCGCCGCGGTGGGCGCTGAATTCGAAAAGGAATTCACCTTCGACGGCAAGGAACTCCTGGTGTCCAACATGATCGGCGCCATCAAGATCAAGGAGGGCTCGTCCGATGTTTTCCGGGTCCTGATTTCGGTCCAGGGTGAAGACGCCCGGGAGGAGCTCCTGGAGTTCATCACCGAGGAGGGAAGTCAGAGTGCCCTGGCCATCAAATTCCCCCTGGATGATCACACCAAGTACGTTTATCCCGCCCTGGGCAGGAATTCGAGTACATCAATTCATTTCCAGGAGGAAAAGGACCATGGCGGCTCATGGTTGAAAAAGATTTTTTCGGGAATGAACGGCAAAAAAGTAACGGTCAAGGGCAAGGGTAACGGCCTTGAAATGTGGGCTGATGTGACCATCGAGGTTCCCGCCCGACACATTCTGGAAGTGCGCCACGGAGTCGGGGAAATCATGGCCACCGGCCTGGAAGCCGATCTGACCCTGGATACCCACAGTGGACGGATCAGCGTGGAAAACCTGCAGGGCGATTTGTTGGCCGATACCGGCAGTGGCCGGGTGGCGGTCCTCAACATCGAGGGCGAGGTCAATATCGACACCGGCAGCGGCAGTGTCAGCGTAACCAATTGCAGCGGATCCGAAATAATGGTCGATACGGGCAGCGGCTCCGTCGAAGCCGAGATGATCGATTGCCAATACCTGCTGATCGATACGGGCAGCGGCCGGGTGGAGGCCCGGGCCATCAAGGCCGATAGGGCCAAGATCGACACCGGCAGCGGTTCGGTCGTTCTGCAGCTGGATCGTATGGGGACGGTCGGTTTGTCATCGATACCGGCAGCGGCAGTATCGAACTGATCCTGCCTGCCGATGCCTCGGCGCGGATCGCGGCCGACACCGGCAGCGGCTCGGTCCGTAACAAGGTGGAGGGCGCCGATGTGAAAGTCGCCGCTCGTGACGAACTCGAAATGACCGTGGGCAGCGGAAAAGCCCGGGTCACCCTGGACGCCGGCAGCGGATCCATTTCGGTGAGCCAGAAGTAACAGAAACAATCAGGCGTCCGGCCACCTGCAAGAGGTCGGACAGCGGGATCGGGATACCTCCTCCGCCGAGGAGCCCGGTCCCTTTTTTATGGCCCATTGTTCAGTCCGTCGATCGGGACTATAGTGGGTTCGATGGGTT
Organism: Candidatus Krumholzibacteriia bacterium; assembly: GCA_030592845.1. Taxonomy (GTDB): domain Bacteria; phylum Krumholzibacteriota; class Krumholzibacteriia; order LZORAL124-64-63; family LZORAL124-64-63; genus JAGLCY01. Next base: position 10,049 of record JAUVII010000101.1, read on the forward strand.
GTTGGGAATTATTACAGGAATGGGGTTCTCCATGAAAATCGGTCTGGTACTCGGGGGCGGCGGCGCTCGGGGTTTTGCCCACATCGGGGTTTTGAAATCACTGGAAAAAAGAGGCCTCGAACCGGTGGCCATCGCCGGTTGTTCCATGGGCGGCCTCGTGGGGGCCATGATTGCGGCAGGTTATGACCATCAGGGAATCCTGGACATCGTGACCGAAATCAAACCCTGGAGCCTGTTGGATGTGGGAAAGATGGGATCCCTTATCGGCGGTAGCGGCATGGCCCACCAAATGAGCAAATACCTGCCGGAAACTTTCGAGGAGTTGAAAATTCCTCTGGCGGTGACCGCAGTGGATCTGCAGGAAGGAAAGCTGGTGGTTTTTACCGAAGGGCCGCTCCACCCGGCCTTGAGGGGCACCAGCAGTATTCCGGGGATCATCAGCCCCGAGCAGCACGGTGATCGTTACCTGATCGACGGAGGACTGCTCAACAACCTGCCGGTGGATGTGATCCTCGCACTTACAAACGCTCCGGTTCTCGCTGTCGATGTGGCCGCGCCGGTCGACCGTCATTTGGCTCTGGATGATTCGATCATGGACAGGGCAAGGGACATCATCACGGGAAAGAAGCGTCCCCTGACCTTTGAACTTTTCATGAAGGCCTTCGACATTCCGGCGGCCATGCTCACCGAAACCAGGCTGGCGCTCAATCCGCCCGAAGTCCTGGTGCGGCCCCGGTTGGATCCCGATCTCAAGACCGAAGATTTCAATCGATACGCGGAAGCCGTCGATGCGGGATTCGTTGCGACGGAAGCGGCCCTGGAACAGGCAATGAGTGATTTGGAACCCAAGGAATTTTAAAGGGGTCGTTCATGCGAAAAATCGTCTTACCCATACTCGTCATGGCTGTCGCGGCGTTCATTTACGTGTTGAGTTCCCAGGAAAAGGATGATCCCGGAATGGCGACCCCGAAAACGATGCGGACATTGACCCCCGAGCAACTTTTGACCCGGGTCCACCGGAGAAACGAACCTCTGCGGCTGCGGACGGCCACGGATGTTCTGCCCGGCGGTTATGCCGCTGCCATGGCGCCGGTCATGATCGATTGGGATGCCAGCAGGCCCTGGGATGAAGACCCCTTCGTCATCATCCACAATCTGAACCACGGGGGAAACCCGGTGGACGGCACCACTGTTTTCTGTTC
>JAUVII010000268.1 GCA_030592845.1 Candidatus Krumholzibacteriia bacterium
GCTCATGGCAGTTCTCCCGCAACGGTGGATTGAAAGTCGACGTTACCAAACGTCCGGACCGCGTCCAGTGGACTCGCCCCGATTTCACGGACTGCAGCAAGATAATGACAGGAAAGGTTTTCGGCTCCACTTTTGAGATGATTGATGTCTTGCGCGACGGCTCCAGGCGCGCAGGGATATTGAATATCACTGCGAAAAAGTGCCCCCGGGGGCACCACCGAACAATCAGAAAGAACAATCATTTTCAATATTGTGGTATAATCTAAAATAAAACTACACAATCGGCTGGCACAAGGGTGGGGTCATCATGTTCATCATTAAAAATCGATTTTTTCTCCTGTCGGCAATCCTTTTTTCCATCACTCTGGCCGGGCCCGTTTCAGGGGCCTGGCTGATGGACGGAACCATCATTGCCAGCCAGGATGATTCCCAGTCCTACCCCGTGTTGTTCGCCTACGAATCGGGCGGAGCCGTCGCGGTCTACCCGCGGAAATTGTCCGATAAGAACCGGATCTACGGTTTGGCTTTCGACGGCGAAGGGAATCCAACCTGGTCTTCCCCCAGGCCGGTGTCCCACTACAGCTATTCTGCCTACGAACAAGCCTTCAGCACGGGTGATGGCGGCAGCGTCCTCTGCACCTGGACCGATTTGCGCAACGGGCCAAAGAACGTCTTCGTCCAGCTGGTCAACACCGATGGCACCGGCGCCTGGACCAGCTACGGGTTGGCTGTTTGCGGGACAGGCCTGGAACAGAACACCCCCACGATCACGGGCGATGGAGCCGGCGGGGCTATCGTCTTTTGGCAGGACAAACGCGCAACCCCGACCGCCCTGTACGGCCAACGGATCGATGCGGCAGGCAACCTGCTCTGGGGCCCGAACGGCGTGGCGGTCAGTGCGCTGGCAAATGTTGAGACCATCAGTACCTGCAGCGACTCAACCGGTGGCGCCTACGTTGCGTGGGTCGATGCCCGTACCGGTTCCGATCTGGCCTTCGTGCAACGGGTTTCCGGCGCCGGAATCTGCCAGTGGGCGGCCAACGGCATTGGGGTCACCGTGAGTGAATATTACCAGATTTGGCCACTGCTGGTTCCGGATGAGAAGGACGGTGTGATCGTGGCCTGGAAGGATGGACGATCAGGCGTCATTGAAATCTATGGACAACGATTCTCTCCCTTCGGAGTAAGGCTCTGGGAACCCGACGGAGAGCCGGTGGTCACGGTCTCCCAGGACATGACCGCATTCGAGGTGATTGCCGACGGACTGGGCGGGGCCTTCCTGGCCTGGAAGGACCCCCGCAACGGTCACTACGAGATTTTTGCTCAGCATCTGGATGACCTCGGAACGGCCCTCTGGACTTCCGACGGCCTGCCCGTGAGTACCCAATCGGGCACCAGTTCGGCCGTGAATCTGGCTCTGAGCAATCCCGGGGTAGCACTGGTGGCCTGGGCCAATAACCAGGACCCTCTCTACGCGTTCCGTGTCCAGAAGCTTGAACAGGACGGTACGGCCATTTGGCCCCTCGATGGAGTTCGGGCCATCGGGTGGATGGAGGATGGGAGCACACTTTCGGGTCTGACCACCGATGGAAAAGGCGGAGCCCTCCTGGCTTTTCATGCCAACCGGGGCAACGGCAACGAGGTCCTGGCGGCCCGTGTCTACGCCGACGGCAGCCTGGGCTGGGAACCCTCGTTGGACGCGGTTCAGGACTTGCCCAACGACGAGGGTAGCTGGGTCGGCCTGGCGGTTACCGCCACGACCCACGACGCCGCGGGCGTCGATTTTTACCCGGTTACCGGCTACAACGTCTGGCGCTTGGCTTCGTCCGCGGCCAAAGCGGCCGCGCCGATTGCTATTGACCCCGTTCGCCTGATCCGGGACCCGCAGGCACGCCTGGACATTCCGCACCTCGGAACCCTCATGCCGGCCGACACCGGCGACCTGTTCGGCTTCCCTCCCGGAGACTGGGTCTCGATAGGTTACCATGCCGCAAGCCAACTTCCTGAATATGTATTTGCCGCTCCCACGAACAGCGATTCCACTTCGACGGGCATTCCCTCGGAGCAGTACGTGGTAACCGTCCACACCACCACGCCCTGGTTCTACTGGGTGATCGGACCGGAAGGAGGCTACTCGGTGGACAACCTGGCACCCGGAACGCCGACCGGAGCGTCCGGACAGGCCCAGTACGATCCGACAGGATTGCTGCTGACCTGGGATCCCAACCCGGAGTCCGATCTGTCGTACTACATCGTCCACAAGGGCGCCACCTCGTCGTTCATTCCCGGCCGCTACTCGGAACTGGGCCGGCCGACCGAGCCCTTGCTCTTCGATGATGGTTCGGACTGGGAGACCAGCTATTACAAGCTGTGGGCGGTGGATCGTCATGGAAACAGCGGGCCATTGGTTACGCTCGGGCCCGAAAACGTTTCGGCCGTCGGGATGGAAGGAATGCCCGCGGTCACGCGGCTGGACGCACCTTGTCCAAATCCCTTCAACCCGCGAACAACGATCAGCTTCGAATGCCGGGAACCCGGCCATGTCGAACTGGAAGTCTATGATTTGGCGGGACGACGAGTCGCTCTTCTTGTCGATGCTTGGCTGGGATCCGGCCACCATGAAGAGGTCTGGAACGGCCGCGACATCAACGGCAGGTCGGTAGCCACCGGGCAGTATCTGATCAGATTGAAAACCGGGGACGGGGTTGATGTCCAGAAGGTCCTTCTTGCTAAATGACAATGGTCAGGTCGTGTCGTTGAGCGTTAGTCCCCAAAATGCAGGAAAACCGAGACTCAGAGACGGTTTTCGAGGTTGTTTTAAGCGTCTGTGTTAAGGAGGATATTTTAAGAATTTCGACCACCAAATGACTCGCCCTCGCACATCGTTTGATTCCATGCGGTTATAGCGACGAAAAAAGCAGGCCATATCAGCCTGCCCAAAAACCCTTAAAAAGTTCCCAGCCGAATTTCCACCTCCGCAGGTGGGACGGGGAAGGGAACTTTTAGTCTGAGAGGATGGGGCTGACTGAATCTCGCGATCAACCAACCCCAAAGTGAGAGGACATATGGCCTTATTTGACCAACACCATCCTCTTCGTCTCTCTGTAGGGACCGGCGGTGAGGCTGTAGAAGTAGACGCCCGCTGCCACCTGCTGGTCGTTCTCGTCGCGGCCGCGCCAGACGGCCTCGCGATACCCTGCCCCGACCTGCTCGCCGTTCACTAACGTCCGCACAAGGCGACCGCCCAGATCGTAGATGCGCAGACTGACCCGTGCCGCCTCCGGCAGATCGTAGCGTATCGTCGTCTGCGGGTTGAAGGGATTCGGGAAGCACTGGTGCAGGGCAAACAACTCCGGAACCGCGCCTCCAGGGACGTCACTGCTACCCGATACGACGCTTAGCTGCACATCCCTGGTCACCACCGGGGCGAAACCCGCATTGCTCTCGATCTGCAGGGCATGAGCATACTGCTGGCCCGCTACCAGGCCCGTGGCATCAACGGTAACAAGCAGACTGCAGCTGTCACCCGCGATCGCGACCGTGCCGCTGACCGGCTCCACGGTGAGCCAGTCCGGCAGCGTACCCGCCACCCGCCAGGCCAAGTAAGGGATATCGTCATCGATCGTGCCTACATCGGCGAGCATCAGGACCCGGGATCCGGTCGAGTCCGGCGTCATGACAAACTCCAGGCTATCGGGCCTAAGGGCGATCCCGGGTTCGGGGCATGCGCCGTTGATCACCGAGGCCGGAGTCGCGAAGTTGCCGCTCATGGGCCAGACGGAGAGGATGTCGCCGCCCCCCGTGATGTATGTGGGCAACGGTGGGGTACTCGAAGGAGGTTTCATCGGGTGGAGGTGAATGTCGGCAGGGTCTGGTCCGACGAACAGGAGTTCGAGGTCGGCGAGCACCAC
>JAUVII010000199.1 GCA_030592845.1 Candidatus Krumholzibacteriia bacterium
CTATTTACCGTTTTCATTGAAACCAATCACCCGGTTTGTCTAACGTTTTGTTAACCTGCAAAGACGGTTGGCGCGGACCTGGCGGCAGCCAGGTGCGTGACAAGCGGCTTTGTCAGGTGGAAGCTCCGGTTAGGTTTCCCGGCCTAATCAACTACCGCTTCTCCGTATGGCTCGAACACCGTCTTCACCCACTTCAATTTCTTCATTTGTTCGATTTCTTCTCGTTCTGCCCGTACGGTTATCTTCCCCATTAGTCCTGATACATTAAAATACTGAATTCCCATTTCTCGAAGTTGCTCAAGATACTCTTTCTTAACGCCTCGGTAAAAACTGTATACCCAGCAACTCCCATTTCCCTTACCAAGGTCTTCATCAGACTGCTTCATAGCCGGAAGATATTCGCCCATCCACCGATAGTATGGCTTAGATACAAGACCACATAGAGCTTGCGGATCCCCTCGAACGATGAAGCCGCCTAGTTGCACACCTAAGCGCCCAGCAACGAATCGATGATAAATCCGCAGCCCCGATTGGAGTAATTCTGCGACCTCGCGTATTGTGAGCTGTCTCCACACGACCAACACCGCCACATATTCAACCTCGCGTTCGCCGGCCGTGCTTGATGACAGAAAGTTTGCAAATGAATGATCTAGGTATTGGGGCTCATACTCCATTGCTGGCAGCTGAATTTCCGTAAACGATTCCACCAAAGGGCGCGAGTAATTGGGCGCTAACTCTACGTCGATGCCGTTTATCCGCGCGATAGATAGCATCAACGCCGCCGCTTTCTGAAGGTCTTCGATTTCGTAGTACTCCATATTCGCCAACAATTGGCTCGGCGTCGCGGGCGTCAGTTCACTCGATTGCAACACGCTCGCGCACAGCAAACCTACCATGAGAGTACTGATGTCCAATATTTTCACAAGAAAACCTAACGACCAAATATCCAGGTCAGCCTAACACCAATATCATTGCAGATTGTACCCCCCGGGGGGCCTTTTCTGCAGCCTAACACCAATATCACTGTAAAGGAATAGCCCCGTCTCCTTTGGGCCGGGGATCAAAATCACCCGCCCATACTCGCAATTACACTTCGCATGACCCCATATCAGGTCACATGAAGCGAATCCACAAGCTCCTCCAACCGCAGGTTGAGCATGATGCTCAAGCGGTAGGTGAGATCCGCGTTGCCGGGTGGCAAATGAAGGGACATCAGGGAGCCCATGAACTTGCGGTGGGAGCGGCCCTCGCGGTAGTCGGGTTCGCGGGGGGGATACAGGAGGTAGCGGTCGACGAGGTCCAGATCCGGATCCAGCAGGAGGGTGGTCGAGTAGTAGACCAGGCCCCGGGTGCGGTAGATGCACGAACCGCCGATCTTTCGTTTGCCGATGGCCAGATCGGAAATGCCCCGCTGCTTGACCCCGGGTACGTCGCAGACGGTAAGGGCGGTGATGATCCAATCGCTGATTGCCGCGAAAGCGGTTTTGATTCCTCCGATGCCGTCCAGGGGCACGGCCACCGAGATGATCAGGTTGCCCGGGTCCAGGACCACGCTGCAGCCTCCGCCGGGACGCCTGTAAAGAGTGACGCCGTCAGCGGCGATGTTGGCCGCGTTCAGTTCCAGTTCCTGGTGCCCTCCCCTGCCGATGACCACCGAAACACCAGGGGGTTCATAGACGCGCACCCGGGGCAGATAGTCGCCCCGGGTGCGCATGAGCATCTCGTCGTCGAGGTCGAAGGGGACCGTTGCCAGGTCCGCCATGGCGGTCATCTCACTTTGCGGGGAGGATTGACGTGGATCGCTTCGCCTGCGGCAACCTCGGCGGCCTCCATGATGGCTTCGGAAAGAGTGGGGTGGGGGTGGATGGTCACCATGATGTCCTCCAGGGTTGCGCCCATTTCGACGGCCAGCGTTCCTTCAGCGATGAGCTCACTGGCCATGGGGCCGACGATGCCCACGCCGAGCACCAGGCCGCCGGCGGGGTCGGCGATGATCTTCACCAGTCCGTCGGTGCGCCCGAGGGTGCGCGCGCGGCCCAGGGCCGATAGGGGGAAACGGCCGATGTTTACCTTGATGCCCTGTTCCTCCGCCTCGCGTTCGGTCAGGCCGGTCCAGGCGATTTCGGGATCCGTGAAGACCACCGCGGGAATGGCCCGGTTGTCAAAGGCAACTTCGCCGCCGTAGATGGCTTCGGCGGCCACCTTGCCTTCACGGGTGGCCTTGTGGGCGAGCATGGGGCCGGTCGCCGCGTCGCCGATGGCGAAGATGTTGGATTCGCCCGTGCGGCAGGATTCGTCGGTAAGAATGAAACCCTTGTCGTCGGTCGCGATCTTCGTTTTCTCCAGGCCGATGTCGTCCGTGTTCGGCCGCCGGCCGATGGCCACGAGCACCTGGTCGTAGTGTTTGGTGACGACCTGGCCACCGGTCTCGATTTCCACGTCAAAACCATTTGCGGCGTCACCGCCGGTCTCGGCGATGGATTTCACCTTCGAGTCGAGCATGATCTCATGTAGGCGTTTGGAGACCTGGCCCACCATGATGTCCACCAGATCGAAATCGGCGCCCATCAACAGGCGCGGAAAAAACTCCACGACCGAGGTTTCGGAGCCCAACCCCTGGTACACCAGGCCCATTTCCAGGCCGATGTAACCGCCGCCCACGACCAGCAGCGATTCGGGAATACGGGGAAGCCGGAGCGCGTCGGCGCTGGACCAGACCGAGGAGATGATGCCTTCGGGCAGCCGGTTCAGGCTCGAACCGGTGGCGATGATGGCCTGTTCGAAATCGATACCGCTGACCTCGCCGCCCTCGATGCTCAGGCTGGTGGAGGATTCGAAACGGGCGTGGCCCTGGATGACGGTGACATCGCGCCTTTTCAACAGGCCCTTGATACCGTCGGAAAGGCCGCCGACAACCTCATCGGTCCAGGCCCGCAATTTTGCCGGGTCGAACTCCACACCCTTGAAAGTCAGCCCGAACTGTTCGGCCTGACGGGCGGCTTCCTTGACCTCCACGGCGTGGATCAGGGTTTTCGAGGGGATGCAGCCTTCCAGCAGGCAGGTCCCGCCGGGACGTTCCCTTTTTTCGACGAGGAGCACTTCCTTGCCGAGGTCAGCCAGGCGCAGGGCGGCGACATAACCGCCAGGGCCGCTGCCGATGACAACGATCTGTGTTTCTTCACGCAGACTTCCCATTACCATGGGCGGGTACTCCTATCAGGTTTCCATCAACAACAGGCTCGGATCCGACAACTGGCGCACCAGCTCGGCGACGAAACGGGCAGCGTCGGCGCCGTCGGCGATGCGATGGTCGAAGGCCAGGGTCAACGGCAGGATCTTGCGGATGACGATCTCGCCGTTCCGCACCACCGGTTTTTCCTGGACCTTGCCCATGCCGAGGATGGCCACTTCGGGGTAGTTGATGGTCGGCAACAGAGCCGTGCCGCCAAGCGGTCCCACGTTGGTGATGGTAAACGTGCCGCCGCGCATGTCATCGGGCGGCAACTTGCCGTCGCGGGCCAGGGTGGCCTTCTCGTAAATGTCGTCGGCGATCTGGATGATGCTCTTGTTGTTGGTACCCTTGACCACCGGCACCACCAGGCCGCGTCCGGTGTCGGCCGCGAATCCGATGTTGTAGTACTTCTTGTAGATGATCTCTTCGCGGAACGGATCCAGGCTCGCGTTGAACGCGGGAGCGGCCTTCAGCCCGGCGGTAATGGCCTTGATCACGAAGGCCAACAGGGTCAGCCTGCCGCCCGCGCCGCCGGTGCGGCGTTCCTTCTCGCGGATGCGGAACTTGTCCAGATCGGTCACGTCGGCTTCGTCCATGTGGGCCACGTGGGGGATCAGAGACATGCTGGTGACCATCTTGCGCGCAACCTTGCGGCGGATCGAACGCAGAGCTTCGATCTCGACCGGCCCGTCGTTGCTGAAGTCGGGCATGGGCTCGAGTTCAAGGAAGGGGATGGTCGCCGAGGCGTGGGCGGCGAACTCGGCGAAGGCGGTGTCGTCACGCACCTGTTTGGCGGGCACATGTTCCGCGGTGTCGACGGCGGCCGCCACGGGGTCGGCGGTTCCGCGATCGGCGAAACGGTGCACGTCCTCGGGCATGACGCGGCCGCCCGGTCCGGAGGGTGTGACCAGGTTGATGTCGATCTTCAGTTCGCGGGCCAGCCGGCGCGTGGCCGGGGCCGCGGGCACCGGGCGCCTGACGCCGGGCATGGCTGCGGGGGCCACAGCCTCGGGCACGGGTTCGGGCGCGGGAGCATCAGGCTGGGCAAAGGTCTTTTCGGCTACGGTTTCCTCGACGGTGGCTGCCGCGGCCGACCCGTCGTCGATCACGACCACGACATCACCCACGTTGATGATGTCGCCGACCTTGCCTTTGAGCGCGGCAATCTTCCCGCCCCGGGGCGATGGGATGGTCACGGCGGCCTTGTCGGTTTCGACGTCCATCAAGGGCTCGTCTTCCTCGATCCGGCCGCCTTCTTCGGCATACCACTTGAGGATTTCGCCCTCGGCGATTCCCTCGCCCAGGTCAGGCAGTTTGAATTCGAACAAGTTGGCTGCCTCCAGGTCAGAAATTAAGGGTTTCCTCGATGGCGTGAACCACCCTGGACGTGTTGGGCAGGTAACTCTTCTCCCGCCCGAAGTAGGGTGTGACCACGTCGAAACCGGTCAGGCGCTTGACGGGCGCTTCCAGATAGAGGAAGGCCTTGTCGTTGATCCGCGCGGTGATCTCGGACGATACCCCGAAACTGCGCGGCGCTTCCTGCACCACGACGCAGCGGCCGGTTTTTGTCACCGATTCCACCACGGTGTCGCTGTCCAACGGCGAGATGGTCAACAGATCGATGATCTCGATACTCGTCCCGTGGTTTTTCTCAACCTCGGCCGCCGCCTTCAGCGTCGGTCGCATCATTGCGCCCCAGCTGACCAGCGTCAATTCAGTTCCCTCCTGAACGACCTGCGCCTTGCCCAGGGGCATGACTTCCTCCTGGTCGGGCACTTCCTCGCGGAAGGCGCGGTAGGAGTGTTTGGGTTCCATGAAAACCACGGGATCCGGGTCGCGGATGGCGGCCACCAGAAGGGCCCGCGCGTTTCGCGGCCCGCTGGGGATGATTACCTTGGCGCCGGGCAGGTGGGCGTAGGTCGCTTCGCGGCTTTCACTGTGATGTTCAAGGGCGCGGACGCCGCCGCCGAAGGGCATCCGGATCACCATCGGCACCGTGAACTGGCCGTGGGTACGGGCGCGCATCCGTGTGGCGTGGGCTTCGAACTGGCCCATCATCAGATAGCTGAAGCCGGAGAACTGCATTTCGCACACAGGCTTGAGACCGGCCATGGCCATGCCGATGCTGGTGCCGATGATGGCGCTCTCGGCCAGGGGGGTGTCCAGCACGCGGTCCTTGCCGAACTCATCCAGCAGGCCTTCGGTCAGGCGGAACACGCCACCGTCGACGGCCACGTCTTCGCCCAGCACGATCACGTCCTTGTCCTTCGCCATTTCCTGATGCAAAGCCAGGTTGATGGCCTGGACCATGTTGAGCTTAGCCATGGTCGGCCTCCCTCTTGACGTTGGCCAGGAAATCCTCGTGCTGCTGGGCGATGACCGGATGTTCGGTCCCGAAAACGTGCCGGAAGGGTTCGTCCTGCTGCCAGTCCTTGGGCGATTCGAACTCCTTGACCGCTTCCTCGACCTTGGCCTTCACTTCGCCGAGCAGGGCTTCCTCCTTGGCGTCGTCCCAGTAGCCCTTGGCTTTCAAATAATTGTTGAAGCGGATCAGCGGCTCCTTTTTCCAGGCGCGCTCTTCCTCTTCTTTTGTCCGGTACTTGGTTGGGTCGTCGGCGGTGGTGTGCATCATCAGCCGGTAGGTCACCGCTTCGATCAAAGTGGGGCCCTCGCCTTTGCGGGCCCGGTCCAG
>JAUVII010000200.1 GCA_030592845.1 Candidatus Krumholzibacteriia bacterium
ACCTTGGCCTTGTCCAAAACGTCGCTGTTCATGCCTGGCATCATCTTCAGGATCCCCTTCAGGGGACCCATCTTCTTCATCTGATTGATCTGGCCCTGAAAGTCCTCCAGGGTGAACTCACCCTGGGCGAAGCGGCCGGCCAGGTGCTCGGCGGCGTCCAGGTCCATTTTCTCTTCGGCCTGTTCGATGAGGGTCAGCATGTCCCCCATCCCCAGGATCCGGCTGGCCATGCGGTCGGGATGAAAGACCTCGAGGTCTTCCAGTTTCTCCCCCACGCCGACCATCTTGACGGGTTTGCCGGTTACCGCCAGCACGCTCAGAGCGGCCCCGCCCCGGGCGTCGCCGTCCATCTTGGTCAGAATCGCCCCGTCGAAATCCAGACGGTCGGCGAAGGTCTGGGCGATGTTCACGGCCTCCTGGCCGGTCATCGCGTCCAGGACCAGAAGCTTCTCGTCCATCGGCACGGTTTTGACGATGGTCTCGAGTTCACCCATCAGGGTGTCGTCGATGTGCAGACGGCCCGCCGTATCGACGATCAGGCAGTCGCACTTGTTGTCCTTGGCGCGCCGCATGCCCAGTTTGACGATCTGGGCGGCATTCTTGCGCTCGCGGTCGCTGTGGACCGGAACGCCGATGCTTTCGGCGATCACCTCAAGCTGCTCGATGGCCGCGGGACGGTAGATGTCCGCCGCCACCAGCATGGGGCTGCGACCTTCTTTCTTGAGCCGGTGAGCCAGCTTTCCGCAGAAGGTCGTCTTACCCGATCCCTGAAGGCCCATGACCATGACCGTGGTGATGCCCTTGGCCTGGGCATTGCCCGGATCCAGGTTGAGCTCCGCGGCATGCCCGCCCAACAGCGTCGTCAACTCCTCGTTGACGATCTTGACCACCTGTTGGGCCGGTGTCAGGCTGCCGATCACATCCTGGCCGGTCGCCTTTTCCCTGATGGCCGCAATAAGTTTCTTGGCGACTCCGAAGTGAACGTCCGCCTCGAGGAGGGCCAGACGGACCTCACGCAGGGCTTCGGTGATATTTTCTTCGGTCAGACGATCCTGTCCGGCCAGTTTTTTCATGGTCCGGTCGAGGCGTCTGGTCAGTTCCTGAAACAAGTCACCCTCCCGGGCCGGAGTCCTCCCCCGGCGCGGAATACAAATGGACATACCGTCCCGCTGTCCGGCCGGTGGCCGGGCGCAACAGGCCGGTGCCCTTGCAACCAATTATATTCTAACAACTTGGGCGCACGGAATACCAGACAAGGGCCTGAAACCCTCCCTGTTCCGTGCGCGGACCGGGAAAACTAACATTTTGAACGACTTTTGGCAAGGAAAGCGGGCAAATAACGAATCCGGACAGGTCCCAATCAATAAGTTACAAAATAGAGGTCACCCGCGGCCGGTTGGCCGTTGAAAAAGATCCGCCCCGCGGAGTAGAAGTCCGCCTCCCCTTCCCTGCCGTGTTCCGGCTTGTGCCACAGAAGCGCGAATGGGGTCCGCCCATCCAAATTCCCGGAAATTTCCATGACTACCATTCGACCTGCGGTTCCGGCCAGGGGTCCGAAGGAAAAGCTCTTTTTCTGCACTTTTCGATCCATTTCGAACCTGACCGGAATTTCCGCCATCACCGGGTTCGCGGACAGGCCACTGGGATCCACGAATTTCAGGATGATGGAAATTTCACATGGAAAAGGGCCCGCAGCGGTGAACATGAGAGAAACACCACCCAGGTCGAAATCCCGGACCCGGAACGATTGGGCCACCGCCATACCGGGGCCCAGGGCTTTGGTCGTGTGGGTCCTGATGTAATGCGCCGTTCCCGGGAGCCGACGGGACAGGACCGCTGCGGCCACCGAGGCCCGGCCGCCATCCACCCGGACGGCAGTTTTGAAGGTGTCTCCGCGATGGACGTATTCATCGGCCCTGAGGTAATTATTCCGCAGATAGGACCACAGTTCCGGTACCGCTTCCTGCATTGTCCTGATCCTGGCGGCTTGGCCACGGACCGGTCCCAGGACCGCCACGCCCGGTCGGCTGGATTCCAGATCCGCCAGGACAGCACCGACATCAGACACTTCTCCCGGCAACAGCGTAACCTGAGCAGTGGCCAGCGGGGCATCCAACACGAACTGCAGCCCGGGTTGCGCCGGCCAAACGAGAACAGGTTGACCCGGGTCGCGATCGAGTTCTGTGCAAAGAGCCTCCAATTTATCCCGCAGCTCCGTCTCCAAACGGATACCGGCGGTTGGTCGGTCCCAGACTTCCAGTCCGGGGCGGTTCAGGTGCGCCGCCAACCAGACCTGTTCGCTGCCCAACGGAACCAGCGCCACCAGAACCACGGCGGCCAGACCGAAGGACACGCGGCGGGTAAAGTGCGCCAGTGCCACCGGGACCGGAAGCAGGACACAGAACCAGATCAGCCGTAGATGTTCCACATCGCCCCTGGCTGCCAGGGTCGCCCAACCGGCCACTCCCAGTGCGGCCAAAAGCGCCAGGCGCAAATCCGCCTTTCGGCGAGCGACAACCAGTCCCCAGACAGGAAGGATCCAGGCCAGAAGAAACATGGCGCGGAAACCCAGGGCCCTCAAAGAAGCCTGGCCCGGCCAGGCCGCCTCGAAAAACTCACCCGTATAGTGGCCGGCGAAAACCTCATCCAGCCAGGGGCTGCCCCGAAATGAATCCAGCCAGGAAATACCCATGGCTTCACTGAAGCGGGTCACCGGGTAGATCACGGTGTCCCATACCGCCACCTTCAGGACACCCTGGAACATGGCGATTATCGTGGCGGCTCCCAATACCGAGATCATCCCCGCGCCGACACCCATCCAGGATCCCGGAGACCGCGTCCAGCCCGGGCCGCAGGCGCGTGGCACAATCACCAGCCCCAGAAAAAGGACCACCCCTCCATACCCCACCATGTCCAAACCGAACAAACCCAGCGCCCCCCAGGCGAATCCCATCCCAAAACCCGACCGACGATCCCACGGCCGGACAAGGACACTGCCCGCATGGGCGGAGAACAATCCGGCCGCGAGATAACGGGGAAGAACCGGGCCCAGAGCGACGACGCCGAGGGGTACGAGCACTGCCCACCAACCGGCTTTCAGACCTTGCGCCAGACGAAAACCGAACAATCCGGCCGCACCGTCGATACAGGCTTTGAAGACCGCCAGTGCCCAGACGCTCTTGCCCAGAATGATCAAAAAGGGAGCCAATAAAAGAAATCGCGCCGGACCGTAGATGGTAAACAGGTCGCCGTACAGAACCCCGCCTTCACTGACCAATTTGGCCCCCAACAGCCATAGACCGTCGTCCAGAAGATTGAAGCCCTGCTGGTGAACGCGCAGCCCCACGAGAAAAGGCACGGCGAAGGCCATGATACTTGTGGCGAGATTGATGATGCGGCGCCGGGCCAAGACTTACCCCCGTAACAGATCTATCCGGGCGGCCCTGTCCCGGGCTCCGAACAGCCAGGATCCGGACACCAGGATATCAGCCCCGGCCTGACGGCACTGAGGACCCGTCTCGGCATTGATTCCGCCATCCACGGAGATCAGGAAATCGTGCCCCCCGGTTTGCCGGCGAGTGGCCAGGTCGGAAATCTTGTCCACCGCCACGGGGTTGAACACCTGTCCGCCGAATCCGGGTTCGACGCTCATGACCAGGATAAGGTCCACCCGGTCCAGTAAGGGCAGGATGTCGGACACCGGAGTTCCGGGTTTGATGGAAATTCCGCGCTTGAGCCCCAGGGTGCCGATCCGGTCCAGGACATCTTCGATCGCGCCGTCAACTTCCGCATGGATGGTGATGGCGTCGACTCCGGCCTTGGCGAAGGAATCCACATAACGCGCGGGATCTGAAATCATCAGGTGGGCATCCAGAGGCTGGGCGCTGATTCGGCGAATGGCCTGACAAATAAAAGGACCGAAAGTCAGGTTGGGCACGAAGTGGCCGTCCATGACATCCAGGTGCAGCAAGTCGGATCCGGCGGCAGTCATGTCATCGACGTCCGCCCTGAGATCGGCAAAATCAGCCGACAACAGGGAGGGAGCAATCCAGGACCGGCCGTCAGCGGGACGAGGCAACCAGTTCAAGGCGCTCTCCTTTGCTGATCCTTTCACCCGCGGGCGGGTGCTGGGACAATACCAGGTTGGGTGCCGAGCGGGAGGTTCGTTCATAGGTCACCGGACCCAGGATGAACCCGGCGTCCGATATGGCCTGCCGGGCCTGGTAAAGAGGCATCCCCCTGAGATCCGGCATCCGCAACAGCTCCGCAGCGGCGGGTTGGGCCACCACCAGGTCCACGACCGCCCCCTTGAAGAGGTCGGTTCCCGCCATGGGATTCTGATAGACCACCACCGGCTCGGTAACTCCGTGGCGCCGGACTTTCAGCACGCGGCCCAAGCGGAAATTCTCCCGTTGCAGGGTGATTTCCGCTTGCCGGCGGCTCAGGCCGGTCAAGTCTGGCAGGGCCCCCTCGGGCGGTCCGCTGCTGGTCACCACCCGCACGGTGCGTCCACCCCTGACCTGCGATTCCGGGGCGGGAATCTGGTCCAGGATCATCCCTTCGGGAATGGATGGATGGGCACGCTGCCGGGAGACACCCACCTCCAGGTTCAGACTTCGCAATTGGGATTCGGCGCCGGTGACGGTCATGCCCCGGACATCGGGCATGGTGACGACCTTGTTGCTGTGCACCAGGGAAGGCATCACCAGGAAGTTCACCAGCAGCAAAATCACGCCACCGCCCAGGACCAGGGAGGCAAACAGCAGCAAAAGCTTCCACAACTTCACGGGGTCATCCCTTCTTTCTCAAACGCGCGGCAAAAAATCCATCTCCCGAGGCCTCGCCGGGCATCCAGGAACGCCGCCACCGGCCGCAATCCGCAGGCGCGGGTTCCAGGTCGTCACGCTGCATGAGCAATGCATCGATAACGTTATCATTTTCTTCCGGTTCCAGCGAGCAGGTGGCGTACATCAGCAGCCCGCCGGGAACCAGCAGGTCGGCCGCCCGGGCGGCCAGTTTCACCAGGGCCGCGCCCTTCACGGCAGGAACACCCGCTTTGAGTTTCCAACGCCCCTCCGGGTGGTGGCGCAGCACCCCGGTCCCGCTGCAGGGGCCGTCCAACAGCACCGCGGCAAAAGAACCGGATCCGAACGGGGGCGTTCTCCCATCCGCTAATAACACGTCCACCCGGTCAGTCTCAATCCTTTTCACGGTGGAGGACAATAAACCGACCCGCGCAGGACGGTTGTCCATGGCCACGATTCTGCCGCCCCCGGGCCAAACCGCCGCCAGGAATGCCGTTTTTCCACCGGGGGCCGCACACATGTCCAACACAGGTAAATTATCCCCGGTTGGTTGGTCGACGGGCTGCCCAACCAGCCAGGCGCTGGCGATCTGGACCGTGGGATCCTGCACGATCAACCACGGATTTTCAGCCAGAATCTCATTCAGTCGGGCCCGGCCCACCCGGTCCGCCGCCACCAGGATTCTGTCCTGTGGCCTGTCACCGATCCGACACCCCTTCTCCGTCAGAATCGAGACGGCTTTTTCGGGATCCATCTCCGACAGGACATGGAATACCAGAGGAACGGGTCGATTGTTCCAGGAACAGATGGCCTCCGCCCTCTCGTATCCGTACCCGGAAATCCATTTCCTGACCAGCCACAGGGGATGGGATTGCCAGGCGGCCAATCTTTCGGCGCGGTCCCTGATGGACTCCTCGAAAATGCAGAACAACCGTTTTTCCCGAGCCGCGGGATCTGGTTTTCCATCCTCACCGGCAGGCAACAACTCCCGTTTCACATTCTGAAGCAGCCCGTTGATGAACGGCATTTTCCGCGCGCCCGGACGCCGGCGGCAAAGTTCACCGGCCTGATGGATGGCCGCGTAGGCGGGAACGGAATCCAGGCCCAGCA
>JAUVII010000131.1 GCA_030592845.1 Candidatus Krumholzibacteriia bacterium
GCCAGTAGAGGGCATCGTCCGACAATTCGGAATTTTCGTACTTGGAAAGGAAATCCTGGAACCCGGATTT
The DNA here is from genome assembly GCA_030592845.1 of Candidatus Krumholzibacteriia bacterium. Classification (GTDB taxonomy): domain Bacteria; phylum Krumholzibacteriota; class Krumholzibacteriia; order LZORAL124-64-63; family LZORAL124-64-63; genus JAGLCY01. The sequence continues at coordinate 71 of JAUVII010000131.1, forward strand.
GGCCAGATCGATGTTGCCCCGATTCCGGTCCAGCTCGGCCATCTCGAAGATGGACCGCCCCTCTTCGGGCAGGGTTTCGGTTTCCACGCTGTCGGCGCTGGGAGGCTTGTATTCTCCCAGAGTGGGGATTCCCATCCGCGTTGCCAGAAGATCCACCCGCGCCGAAAGACTGCGCTGGTACTGCGCGTTGTCCTCCAGAAGCCGGATCAACTGATCCACCTGCGTGGACAATTGCGAAAGCCTGGCCAGGCGCATGGCCGAGGATTCATCCCCGGCATCCCTGTCCATCCTGAGCAACTGCCCCAGGGCCTGCACTTCCTGGAGCACCCTCTTGTTTTCGGTTTGCATCTGCGAGATTTCGTCCCGGTTCTCCTGAACGGAAACCTCGATCCTGTCCAACTGCGGAGCACAGCCCGAAACGAGCACGGCGGCCGCCGCCATGATCATCAATGGACCGACGGGCCGGATAACCCGTCGGTATAATGGGAAGGAAAACCACATATTGAGCCGTCCCTACGGGCGTTCGAAATGCGCGCGCCTGTTTTTGGCCCAGGCATCTTCGTTGCTGCCCATGGCGAAGGGTTTACTTTCGCCGTAGCTGGTGATTTTCAACTGTCCGACGGTGACGCCGAGGCTGACCAGGTAGTCCCTGACCGCACGCGCCCGCTTCTCACCCAGGGCGAGGTTGTATTCGACGGTGCCGCGCTCGTCGCCGTGACCGGAAACCAGGATGGTAACGCCGGCTTCCTTGATGATCCGGGCATTGTGCGAAAGAATGCCCATGCTCTCGTCATCCAGGTCGTACTGGTCGAAGGCGAAAAATACGTCTTCAACACCGTAGTCGGAAGGATTGAGGTTCAGGTAGTCGGGTCCTTCCTCAACCACGGGCTCCACCACTTCAGGTACGGTCTCGACGGGCAGTTCCTCGGTTTCCTCACCCACGCCGGTGCCGGCGGCGGGATCGGTTTCGACATCGGACTTGCTGCCGCAACCGGCCAGGGAAATCAGGGCCACCAGAAGTACCAACCCGGCAATCAACATCGCGTTGCGGGTAATCCATCCTCTGTTCATGCTTCTACACTCCTTGTAATGATGAAATGCTGCCTGCCCTTAATGGGACCAGGCGGGGGTGATGTCCGGGTCGTTCCCGAACGTCAGCTGGCGAAAAGTGTCTTCCACGACATCGTACACGTAAAGTTTGAAGACCCCGCTGCGGTCCGAGGCGAACACGATGTGCCGTCCATCGGGCGCCCAACTCGGGTCCTCACTGTTTCCCCACCGGCGGCCGGTCAAAACCCGTCTGTCTTCGCCGGTGGATTTCATGACCACGATCTGGGTGTAGTTGCCCGACCGTGTGGCGTAGACGATCTGGTCACCACTGGGAGACCAGACCGCCGAATCGTTGTAACGGCCCTCGAAGGTCAGCCGGCGTCTGCCGGCACCGTCACTGTCGATGATATATAACTGAGGTGTACCCGTCCTGTCACTGGTAAAAACGAGATCCCGGCCTCCAGGAGCCCAGCTGGGGCTGATTTCAATGGCCTTGGAAACGGTCAGACGCTTGATGATCTTGCCTTGGGGAGTGATCCGGTAGATTTCCGGGTTTCCGCCATGTGACAGGGCCAAAAGAAGTTCCTCGCCCCCGGGATGCCAGCTGGCCCCTAAATTCAGGCCTTCCCTGGCGATGACGCGCCGTACCTTGCCGTTGGTGGTATTGAGGCTGAACAGGGCCTGCTCGCCATCGCGGTAGCTGGTAAAGGCGATTTCCTTGCCGTCCGGAGACCAGTCGGGGCACAGGTTCAATTCACGGTTGGCGGTCAGGCGCAGAAGGCCCTCGCCGTCGTAATCCACCACATAGAGGTCGCGGCGGCCCCCGGAACCCCGCGAGAAGACGACTCTGGTCAAACAAATTCCCGGCTCACCGCTGAGCCAGTGGATGACTTCGTTGGCAAAATGATGCGCCGTGGCCCTCATCTGGGAAGGCAGCGGCCGGTAGCGCTTGTTCATCAGCAGCTGCCGCTGGGGGTAGGAAAGAAGGTTCAGCGAAATGGTGACCGGCGCGTTCTCACCTGTCTGGGCCGCGTCCCGCAGGGGACCTTCCACCGTGCCTTCGATCGTGAATTCATACTTCAGGCTGTCCGGGTTCTCTTCCGAAAAGCCCACCAGGAACAGACCGCTCAGCCGTAGATCGTTGGCGACGATCCGGTTCATCAGATTGGCGGCGTCGGCGGACTCCACCCCCCCGGAAAGTACGTCCAGGTCCCGAATCAGGACGTCGGTCTTGATGAAGGCGGTGCCGGTATGTTCGATGACCACTTCGGTGTGACGGCCCTGGGCCAAAGCCATGTTCGGCCAAAAGACACAGGTCAGGAAAAACACGGGCATCATTATTCCAAAAGATCTCATCAGGTTCCAGGCTCCAGGATAAAAATGTAGGTGAATCCAACGGAAGGACCGGTGAACTGCGGTGGAAGCGGAGGCAACTTCGTGGTCTGGACCGCGCGAAGCGCCTCCCGGTCGAAGACCCCCACTCCGCTGTTCCGGACCAGGGTTACCTGAGACACGGACCCGTTCCTGCCAACAACAAAATGAACCGTGCAGGAAATCATGGCTCGCTTACCGAACCCGATTTGACGAGGCTTGAATTTGCCCCATATCAAGCCATCCACTCGCGACACATACCAGTCGAAGGGGAAATTGGTATCGGCATCGGAAATTTGGGCCCCGCTGGTCATGGTTGTGGTCACTTGTTTAACCGGCTCCTCGGTCTTCTTCACTGGCTCCACCACGGGATCGGGGACTTCGATCTTTTCCTGCGGCTTCTTCTCCACCCTGGGCGGATCAACCGGCTTGGGTTTGGGCAGTTCCTTGGGTGGCAGTTCAGGTTTAATTTCCTTCTGCGGCTCCGGAACAACGACGGCCTCGGCCGGCACCTCTTTCTGCTGAACCCGGGGTTCAGGCATGCGAACCATCTTCACCTTGATGGACCGTGATGGTTGGATGGGATTGCGGGCCACCTGGTTGCCGAACATCACAACGACCACCAGGACGATGGCGTGGATCAAAACGGAAACAGGGATTCCGCGGCTCAGGATCATTGGTCAATCACCGGTTGGTCCGTGACCAGGCTGAGGTTGAGGAATCCTTCCACCTCGATGGCGGCCATGACTTTCAGGACAAATCCGTAGGGCACCTCTTCATCGCTGCGAAGGTAGACCGGCACTTCCTCCTTATCTTCCTCGAAGGGCGCCAGCATCATGGCCAGATCGGAGATTTCGATGGCCTGTTCCTGGAAAAAGACCTGCCGGTTGTTGGTGATGGTAATGACAGGACCTTCCTTGACCACCACGTTGCGCGTGGCCGCTTCGGGAAGATTCACCTCCACCCCGCCCTGGATATAGGGCGCGGTCAGCATGAAGATGATCAACAGGGTCAACGTCACATCCACCAGTGAAGTGATGTTGATTTCCGCCATGGCGCTGTAGGATTTTTTTCGCGCGGCCATCAGATGGTCTCCCGGTCGTGCACGTCGGGACGGAGACTCTGGTCCCTCCCCACCGGTGCAGCTTCGCCGCCCGCCGCTTCTTCGAGTACTGTCCGCAGCCGGTCGATTTCATTCCCCACCAGATCGATCTTGCGTACGATCATGTTGTAGAAAATAACCGCCGGTATGGCCGTGGCCAGGCCGGCGATGGTCGTGATCAGAGCCTCGGCGATTCCGGGAGCCACCACCGTCAGGTTGGCGCTCTGCATGGAGGCCATGCCCCAGAACGAACTCATGATGCCCCACACCGTACCGAGCAGCCCCAGGAAGGGCGAGATGGTCACGGCGGTGGACAGCAGGATGAGGTACCTCTCCAAGTTTTCGCTCTCCAGATAGGAGACACGCTCGGAAGCGCGCCGGATGGCGGGCCACTGGGTCATCGACTCGGTCTCGAGGATGAGATTGCTCAGGGGAAGATCGGTATTGTCGCGGCACCATGCGGTCATTTCAGACCGCTCGGGTCCGTCATTTGAGCCGCTGTCCAGCCAGTTTTCGCACTTGACCCAGAATTCCTGGTGCCCGGCGCGGATCCGGGACAGGGTGCGCGCCCTGTCGATGAACACCGCCCAGGACATGACCGAAAGGAAAAGCAGGACCAGCAGGATGAATTTCCCGAAAAAAGTGGAATCGGTCACCATGGCGATCAGTTCACCAGGGCCCAGAGCCGCCAAAAAGGAACCCGGAAATATCGCCGTAAAAAACGTGGCGGACATTGGTTCTCCTCGGATATTCAGTTATAGAGGGGATTCGGCCATGTTCCATCCCGCCGGATCCGGGCGGTCCTTCCTTAGTCCGCCACCAGGTCCCGAACGGGACCAGATCAGTTGTTCAGCAAGTTGGCCTTCATCCGCGGGAAGAAACAGATCGAAAGACTGAAAGTTCCCGCCGGATGCAACCGGCTGCGTGAAGGATGAAGCCGTCAGCCCCGTCCCTCGAAGACCCTCAGGGCAAAGGCGTCCTGAAAATCGAATTTGTCGATGAAATCGCTCAGGGAATCCTCGTCGCGTTTGCGCAACAGCCCCGCTTCCACCAGGTGAAACACGATACGGCCGAAATCGATGGTCGCGTTGACGCCCCAGGCATTAAAGACATCCCCGGCCATGATGCCGTATCGTTCCTGTCCCAGGTCCTTAATCCAAACCAGAAGATCTTCACCGGTGATGTGGCCTCGTTCATCCATGGACGCCATGGCATTCTCCAGGGCTTCCAGAACGAAAAAATAGGCCTCCGGCCTGAAGACGCCACGTCTTTCGGCCAGATTTTTGATGGACAACATCAGGTCCATGGTTTCCTGCATGGCCATCTCCTCGAAATATGCCACGGCTGGTGATTGGTCACCCCTATTTTAAGGGCATCGGACCTTCTGTCAACCACCAGTGAATTGAAGATCCCACGGTCAGGCTCCCGCCAGCAACCGATCATATAGATCCAGGTACTGTTTGACCACGCAGGATATCCCGAAATCGCCCGCGGCATCCCTCCGGGCCTCTTCGGCCATTTCCTGCCGCAACTGGTCATCCGAAAGGATTTTCACGGCCGCGGCGACCATTCCCGGAATATCGTGGGGGTCCCGCAGAAAACCGTTGATTCCGTCCTGGATGAATTCCCCGGCCCCTCCCCTGTCCGTAGCCAAAGGAACGACCCCGCAGGCCATGGCTTCCAGCGCCACCAGCCCGAAGGATTCGTGAAGGGAGGGCAAAAGAAGCAGATCAGCCGCGGGAAGCACATCTTCCAGGCTGTCCACCTGTCCCATGAATTCCACCTTTTCGGTGAGTCCCGCCGCGGCGACCGACTCACGGACCCCCACCATTTCCGGCCCGTCACCTATCAACAACAGCCGGCAGGGCAGCGCCCGGGAAACTTCCTTAAAAACATCAACTATCGCGCCTACATTCTTGACTTTGCGGAAGTTGGACGCATGCGCCAGCAGTTTCTCCCCGTTGGGGGCAAAGCGGGTCCGCAGGGGATGGGAATCGTCAGGCTGAAAAACCCGCGCGTCCACGAAATTGGGGATGACTTCGATGTCATGGCCCGTACCGAACACGTCAATCGTTTCCTTTTTCAGGAAATCCGATACCGCGGTCACAGCATTGCTCTGTTCGATCAGGAAGCGGGTCATCGGGAAAAACGAAGGTTCCTGCCCCACCAGGGTGATGTCCGTTCCATGGAGAGTGGTCACCACCTTCAGACTGTCCCGGCCAACCATTTTCTGGGCCAGATAGGCACTGGCCGCGTGGGGAATGGCATAATGAACATGCAGGATGTCCAGCGAACACCTTTCGGCAACCTCGCTCATGGTCGTGGCCAGGCTCAGGGTGTAGGGCGAGTGCTGGAACACCGGATAATGGGGCATTTCCACGGGATGGTAGAAGATGTTTTCATGATATTTCCGCAGCCTGAACGGCAACTCGCTGGAGATGAAATGGACCTCACACCCCCTGCGGGAAAGGTGCAGTCCCAATTCGGTGGCGACGACCCCGCTGCCCCCCTGGCTCGCGTAGCAGGTAATGCCCACGGCCGGCATCTTCATCAGACCCACCTTTCGGTCGGAATGTCGGTCAAAACCGGGGAGGCCAACGAACATAATCCCTCCCCGAATTTCGCCCCGGCGCGGCGGCCCCAGGTGCGCGCCCTCCGTTCAATCTTCTCCATGAAGGCGCCGTCGTTGATCCAGGTGGGTCGCCGTCCTTCCTGCCGGGCGAACTGACTGGCGTAACAGGCCAGGGCCTCCTGCTTGGCCTGCCAGGTGGAACTGATGTCGAAAATGATTTTGGGCGCTCCACCATCGGGGCAGACGGAAAACACGGCTTCGGTTTCCCAGCGTTCGGCGGGATCGGGCCAGGGATCACCGCCGGCCCAGAGCTTTCCGTCCGGCGCACCTGTCTCCCAGGCCGCCAGACGGGAAAGGAAAACCGCCCGGGCCACGAGCTGCGGGGTCTCCTGATGGTCGGGATGCCGGACCGGATCCGGTGCGGTCACGATCCAACGGGGTTGCAACCTGCGAATGACAGTGGCCACCTGACCCACCTGTTCCCGGTCGGTGCTGTCTATGAACCCATCGGGAAATTCCAGTTGGGCGCGTCCCGCCAGACCCATCACCTTTGAGGCCTTGCCTGCTTCGATCCAGCGTTCGGCGGGGGTGGCGTTGGTTCCCAGTTCACCCCGCGTCAGGTCCACGGCCCACACCCGACGGCCCTGTTCGGAAAGCAGACGTATCGTTCCCCCCAGTCCGATTTCTGCATCGTCGGTGTGCGGGGAAATGACCAGCAGATCACAAGCGTGCTCACCATGGTTGATCATGATTCCGAATTTCCTCTCATTTACCGGGGTCGGGAACCTGGATGGAAAACTCCCGCCAGTTGTTCTTTTGACCTTCTTCAAGATGCGATGACGCCGCATCCAGGCAGGCGGCGACCAGGTCGTCCCCCCACAGGGCTGCCGCGCAAAGGTAGGCCAGGCGCCTTTCCTGCCGCGCACCTTCAGGGAAAACCCAGGCAGGCCCACTCGGGAGAGAGTCAAGGCGGGACTGTTTGATTTCACCGCGGAGCATGGACTCCACACCTTTGCTCCAGCGCCGGGCCCGTCCCGCGGATAGAGACCGGGCCCTTTCTTGTTCCAGACCCAGCCGTCCCTCCAGGATTTCTTCCAGGACAAGGCGAACTTTTTCTTCCGCCTCGGCGGCCAGAATATTAGCCAGATTCGATTCGGCCGCCGGGTGATTCCTGAATTTTCCCAGCAAAGCGGAATCAAAATCATCGGGCAACAGCCAAGCGAACAGACGGGGCACCAACGGAGGCCTGGAAATGTCCAACTCCTCATACAGGGGATCGAGCTGCCGCAGATAGGCCAACTCACCGGGGCCCACCACCACCGCGGCGGGCTTCAGCAACCAATCCTGAAGGGGGCTCCGCAGCATGACTCCAGGTCGCAGACGAGCAGGGTCCGGCTCCGGATCCCCTCCTTCGAACGGAACCCTGTAATCCTGCTCAACCATAAAAAGAGGTTTGGCAAGTGAGCGGCCGCTGATCTGGGCGTGCCAGCGGTGGGCCGTCAACTGGCGTCCACGTTGCTCCACCAGATCGGCCAATTTTTCCCGGTTGGCCAGGATCTTCCCGTAAAGAGGACCGGCCGCCGCGTGAAGACCGGGATCGTCTCCGGAAACAACAATCAATCCGGAACCTGAAAAGACCCGCAAAAGCGTCCGTCTGGACAACCGGGCCCAATCCCAGTTCTCCGTCAGGGCCAGGTCCCAGATCTCCTTCAGGTCCCTGGCCAGAAGTCCGGATTCCCCTTGCTTCAATGAGGCGATGCGCTCCACGATGGAAGCAGCCCCGCTCTTCCAAGGTCCTGTTTCCATGCGGCCCAGCACAGGGAACCGGGACCGGCCGCCGGGAATCACGGGGGTGGACGGGCTCTTCAAAATTTCGTTTTCCCCGGGAAGCCAAACCACGGGATCGAGAGCTTCGGCAAGGTCGTCATCATCGTCCCCGCTCCAGAATACCGGCACCGTGGGTTGACCGGCGTCGGACCTGTGGCGGGCCAGGGCGATGACCGTGGCCACCTTGAAAAGGGTATACAGGGGGCCACCCAGATAGCCCGGTTGTTGACCGGTCACCACAACATCCGTTTCTCCGCGCTGGAGAGCGGCAACCTGCCCGCGAAAACGGTCCCGGTCCCTGTCATCCGGAAAGTCTCCGGCATGGGCCTCAGCCCAACCGGCAACCCAGGGTGAGTCGAATAACGGCGATGGGCCTATCTCCATCCCGGACGATCCACCGGAGCCGGCTATGGCAGCTTCCAGTTCCCGCCCGGCGTCCCCGTGTTCCGGAGCGAGAAACCCGGCCACCAGTTCTCCCCGGAGCCAATCACGAAACAGGTGGGACGCTCCAACAGCACCATCAAGCGGATCCAGAGGTTTAATCGGCATATTCATGAAAATTCATCTCTTAGGTCTTCTGGTAGACAAGTATCCAACGGGTTCCCCCGCCCAGTTCCTGGCCTTCATAACCACCGCAGGCGCCGACCCGGACCAATCCTTCGGCAGCGGCCATGTCATCGAACTCCTGCAGGGTAAATACGGCCACCTGTTCGGTGTACTCCAATCCCTGCGACGGGATCCCCAGTTCCAACGCTTCTGCCTGTTTGCCGGCCCGGGGCCTGAGAATCACATCTTTGGAAACGAGGGATCGATCCGCATCCAACCGGCGGATTTCCCGGTTATTCAATGGGCCCAGATCCCGATCCCTGGTTTTGGTTTCCCCCGAGCCTAGTTCCGCCAGGACCCGGTCACCATCGAAGTAATCGAGAAACCAGCGTCCAGCCGGTTTGAGTGTCCGCGCCACTTCCCTCACCGGCGCCTGATTGGCGTCCGGGGGTCCGAAATATCCAAAAGCCGTGAACAGGGACAGCACCGAGGCAAAGGAATTCTCCCCAAAGGGAAGATGGCGCATATCTCCGCGAACCAGTGGAAATCCACCGGAACCGGAATCGCGGCCGCGGGCACGTTCGAGCAAATGGGTCGAAAGGTCCACCCCGACTGCACTAAACCCAAGCTGGAATAGTAGTTCAAGGTGCCGTCCATCGCCGCAGCCAAGATCCAGGACCAGATCTTTCGGTCGGTTGACAAACGGCGCCAGAACTTGCAGCTGGTTGAGACATCGTTCGGCCTCGGCGTCATCCCGGTGTTGGTACAAGAGGGGATAATGGGCCCCGAAAGCCGCGGCAAACCACTGATTACTCAAGGGTATCCCCCGTGGCTTCCCA
>JAUVII010000334.1 GCA_030592845.1 Candidatus Krumholzibacteriia bacterium
CTGCGGAAGAATTCGGCACCCCGGGCAACTACGTCAACGGCGCCAACATCGCCGGCTTCCTGAAGGTTGCCGACACGATGCTGGACCAGGGTGTAGTCTAGGCAGTGGCTTGAGATTGTGGGTTCGTCCCGCAGCTGAGCTGATCTGAGCGGGGCGGCCTTGTGCCGCCCCGTTTTCTTGGGAATGGGAGGTTGGGAAGATGGCTGAATACGGTTTTCTGGGTCTCGGGATAATGGGCGCGCCCATGGCCGCCAATCTGCTCCGGGCCGGGCATGGTCTTACGGTCTGGAACCGGACCGCCGAAAAATGCGAGCCCCTGGTGAATCTGGGTGCGAAGAAAGTGGCGACCGCCCGGGAGGTGGTGGCCGCGTCGGATATCACCTTTGCCATGCTTGCCGATCCTGCCGCAGCCGAGCGTGTCGCGTTGGGCCCCGATGGAGTCATCGAAGGGATGGACCAGGGCAAGGGTTACGTGGATATGTCCACCGTGGACGAGGCCACCAGCCGGGATATTTCCGAGGCGGTCGTCGGAGGGGGTGGACGTTTCCTCGAAGCTCCGGTGTCGGGTACCAAAAAACCGGCCGAGGACGGCAACTTGATTATCCTTGCCGCGGGTGACGAGGATCTGTACACCGAAGCCGCCCCTCTCCTGGATGTCATGGGGAAAAAGCGGATGTTCCTGGGTGAGGTCGGTCAGGCCTCGCGTATGAAGCTGGTGGTCAACATGATCATGGGGGGTATGATGGCCTCCTTCTGCGAGGGACTGGCCCTCGGGTCAAAGGGCGGGCTTCGCGGTGAGGACATCCTGGATGTCCTGGCTTCGGGTGCCTTGGCCAATTCCATGTTCGCCATCAAGGGGGCCCTGATCGGCAAGGGTGAATACACTCCTGCTTTTCCCCTGAAACATATGCAAAAGGATTTGCGTTTGGCGGAGGAACTGGGCGATATTCTGTGCCAGCCGATTCCTGCGGCCGAGGCCGCCAGCCTGGTCTTCACCCGGGCTCTGACCGAGGGTCTTGGAGACGAGGATTTCAGCGCCGTTTTCAAGACCGTCACCGATTGAGAAGAACCCTGGATACTTGACCGGGCCTTTGTCCGGCAGGAGGAAACGATGAGCAGCATCACCCGTAAGATGTCGGACTTCGCCATCAATCTTCGCTACGAGGACATTCCCGAAGTTTCGGTCAAAGAGGCCAAACGGTTCCTGCTGGACAGCGTGGGTTGCGCGCTGGCCGCTGTTCCTAACAGCGACATGGCGGCCATGTACCGCTTCATCGACAAGTTGGGAGGCGTTCCGGAGTCGACCCTGATCGGCAACGGCGCGCGGACCAACGCCTCCAACGCAGCCCTGATGAACAGCCTGCTGGTGCGGGCCTTCGACTACAACGACATCTTCTGGGAGCAGGATCCCAGCCATCCTTCGGATATCATCTTTGGCGCCGTATCGCCGGCTGAGGCTTTGAAGAAGGACGGCCGCGAAACGCTGGTCGCCATCATGATCGCCTACGAGTTGGAACTGCGCTGGTGTCTGGCCTGCTTCCCTGGCGTGCGCGAAGTCGGATGGCACCACGCGACGTTGACCCAGTTCGTGAGCCCGTTTGTCGCCGGCCGTATTTACGGCCTGGACCATGACCAGATGGTAGCCGCGGCGGGGATCAGCGGCAGCAGCCACTTCACCCTGGGCGGTGTGGTCGCGGGTCATTTGACCAACATGAAAAACACCGCCGATCCGCTGGCCACCCAGGCCGGTGTTCTGGCCGCGCAGATGGCGGCCGAGGGTTATGGCGGTCCGGTGGAAGTGATCGAGGGCAAGGAAGGGTTCCAGCACGTGATCCACAACGTGGAACTCAAACCGGAGATTCTGCTGGACGGTTTGGGTGAGAAGTTCATCATCACGGACTGCGGCTACAAGGCTTTCCCGACCGAGGCTCTCACGCATCAGCCGATGTCCGCGGTTTTGAACATCATGCAGAAGAACGGACTGGTGGCCGAGGACCTGGCGGAGATCCACATCCAGACCACGGCCCGGGGCGCGGACATCCTGAGCGATGCCAGCAAGTACGATCCTCAGACCAAGGAAACCGCGGACCACAGCCTGCCCTACTGCCTGGCCGCGGTGGCAGCCGATGGCGGTGTCTACCCCAACAGCTTTGAGCAGGAAAAACTGTTCGATCCGCGGATCCGCATGCTGCTGGGCAAGATCAAGGTTGTGGCCAACGACGAGATCGACGGGTTGTTCCCGGCGATCAAGCGGGCCATCGCCACGATCAGGACCAACGACGGGCGGGAATTCGTCGAGACGGTGGACCACGCCAAAGGTAGTCCGGCGAATCCTCTCAGTGACGACGAGTTGATCGCCAAGTTCCGGGCGAACAGCGAGGCCGTTATCGACACCGCGCGTCAGGACGAGATTATTGAAGCGACCTGGGGCTTTGATAAGATTGCGGACGTGGGGGAATACATGAAGCTGTTGGTGACGGGGAAGTAATCTCCGCCATC
>JAUVII010000347.1 GCA_030592845.1 Candidatus Krumholzibacteriia bacterium
ATCTGCAGATCCTGGATCTGAGAGGCAGGGTCGTCAAGACCCTCGTGAACACCGTACAGGCCGTCGGGCAACGCTACGAAGCCACCTGGAACGGCACCGATGATTCCGGACGGCGCATGCCCAGCGGCGCCTACATGTCCCGGCTCACGGTCGGCGGCCAGACCCAGGCCAGGATGCTCACTCTGGTGAAATGATGCCCCCGGATCAATCTTCCTGGACCCCTTTCTTCAGATAGGGCGTCAGCAAATCGATCGGAACCGGGAATATCATCGTGCTGTTGTTCTCGGCCGCGACTTCGGTCAAGGCCTGCAGAAAGCGCAACTGCAGGGCGATCGGATGTTCCTCGATGTTGGCCGCCGCCTCGCTCAACCTCTTGCTGGCCTGGAATTCCCCGTCGGCGTGGATCACCTTCGCCCGCCGTTCACGTTCCGCTTCGGCCTGTTTGGCCATGGCGCGTTTCATTTCCATGGGCAGGTCCACGTCCTTCATCTCCACCGTCATGACCTTGATGCCCCACTGATCGGTGGCTTCGTCCAGAATGGTCTGCACCTGGGTGTTAAGCTGGTCACGTTTGGACAGCAGTTCGTCCAGTTCCGCCTGGCCCACCACGCTCCGCAGCGTGGTTTGCGCCAACTGGCTGGTGGCAAAGAGAAAGTTTTCCACGTCGATGATCGCCCTCTCGGGTTCGACGACCCGGAAATACAGGACCGCGTTGACCCTGACCGACACGTTGTCCCTGGTGATCACGTCCTGGGGAGGCACGTCCATGGCCACGGTGCGCAAACTGACCTTCACCATCCGTTCGATGAAGGGAATCAGGAGGATCAGGCCCGGTCCGCGGACACCCACGAATCGTCCGAGTCGAAAAATGACGCCCCGTTCGTATTCGCGAAGAATCCGCAGGGAATTGGCCAACACGAAAATGAAGAGAATCAGGAATGTGCCCGGGAACAGGAACGGCATGGCTAACTCCTCGGTTTGACGCTGGATTGATCGGACAAAGTTTCAGGAACAACCTGGACTGTGCGGCCCTCGACGGCGACGACCCGCACGCGCGCATCCAAGGCCAGGGGAAGATCGGCCCGCGCGTCCCAGATTTCACCGCGGCACACCACCTTTCCCGGCTCGGCGGGATTTTCGATACCCTGGACCAGCCGGCCGGATTCACCCACCAAAGTGCCCAGGCCGGTGGTTACAGGACGTTTCTGCGCCCGCACCACCAGCCAGACACAAAGAATGAAAAACCCGGCGAACACGATCACCGTGGGGATCAGGACATTCATGCTCAACCGGGCCCACTCCTGGGAGGAATCGAAAATCATGAGCGAACCGAAAACCAGAGCCGTGACGCCGCCGATACTCAAAGCCCCGAAACTGGGGACCTTTATCTCGAGGATCAGCATGATCACCCCCAACAGGATCAGCGCGATGCCCGTGTAGTCCACCGGCAGGGTCTGGAAGGCGAACAGGGCCAGCAGCAGGCAGATCCCTCCGAGAATACCGGGCACCAGGGCTCCGGGGTTGCTCAGTTCGAAGAACAGCCCGTAGATGCCGAGCATCATCAGGATGTAGGCGAGATTGGGGTTGGCCAGGGCCTTGAGAAGCTTTTGCCGGGTGCTCATGTTCTTTTCGATGATGGCGGCTTCGGCTGTTTCCAGGACCACGGTTTCCCCGTCCACCACAACCTCTCTGCCCTGCAGGCTGTCCATCAGGGCCGGGATACCGGAGGCGATGATTTCGATCACACCCTGCTCCAGGGCCTCGGCCGCGGTCAGGTTCACCGCCTCGGTCACGAAGGAGCGGGCAACCTCTTCATTGCGGTCCTTGCCCGCGGCGATGGACGCGATGTAGGCCGCCGCGTCGTTGGTCACCTTGTGGGTCATGGTGCTGTCCATGTCCGCGCCGCCCATCTGCACCGGACTGGCGGAGCCGATGTTGGTGCCCGGAGCCATGGCCGCCACATGGCCCGCCAGGGTGATGAAGGCCCCCGCGCTCGCGGCCCGGCTGCCGCTGGGCGCCACGAAAACGATCACCGGGACCCCCGCGCCGAGTTGCGCCTTGACGATGTCGCGCATGGAGGTATCCAGGCCACCGGGTGTATCGAGCCGGATCACCAGGGCAATCGCGCCCACGCTTTCCGCTTCTTCAATTCTCTGGACCAGGAATTCGGCGGCGACGGGGGTGATGGGTCCGTCGAAAGTCACCAGATGGATTTCCGACGCC
>JAUVII010000298.1 GCA_030592845.1 Candidatus Krumholzibacteriia bacterium
GGCACTGAAAGATGAGCCGGATGCTGTTTTGTAGTTACAGGTATCAACGCCCTTTTTTGCTACCCCCGACAAGGAGAATGCGATGAATTGTCTGCGCTCAGGCGGATGGGTCCGTCTATTGATTACCAGCCTCATTGTGCTGGTTCCGGCGGTGTCCGCCGGTAAAACCCTGACCGTGACCGCTGGTGACAAGGGCGGTATCGGTGCCGCATTGGCCGGCGCCGTTTCCGGTGATGTGATTCTGGTCGGGTGCGGCGACTACTTTGAAGGGGCGCTCGAGATCCCCGATGGGGTGACCATCAGTGGCATAGAAGGGTCCGCTTGGTGTGTGCGTATCCATTCTTCCGGTTATTTTTCCCTGGTTTTTTTCAGCGACTGCGGGCCCACAACCAGGTTAGAAAACCTGACCCTTACCGTGGCCCCCGGCGACATCCAGCCAGTGACGCGGGGGTGTGCCATCAGCCTCACGAATTCTTCGCCTGTTATTTCCAACGTCATCATCAGCGGTTTTGAGGCTGATTACGGAGGCGCCGTCTATTGCAACTATGGGTCTTCTCCGCTCTTTCAGGACTGTGTTTTCGAGGACAACTACGCCCGGGCCACCGGAGGCGCGGTGGCCTGTACGGGCGCGTCCAATCCGATATTCCAACGATGCCTGTTCGTGGACAATTCGGCTGAAGCGGCCGGGGGCACGATCAACGCGGCCCTCGGATCGGCGCCTTCGCTGACCGAATGTACCGTGGTGCGGGGCGATGGCGCCGTCGGTTCCGGCCTGGCGACCTGGGATGCCGCCGGCCTGGTGCTGGACAGGGTCATCATCGTCGACGGTCTGAACGGCCGGGGTTGGGACGGCGATGCGGCCAGCGCGCCCGCTCCTACCTGCTCGGACATCTACAACAACGCGGGCGGCGATTGGGTGGGTGCCCTGGTTCCTTTTGAAGCGATCAACGGGAATATTTCCGCAAACCCCAGGTTCTGTGGAGACGAAAGCAGCACCAATCCTTTCACGCTGAAGGATATCTCTCCCTGTGCGACCGCTGCCTGCGGGCCGATGGGTGCCTTCCCCGTGGATTGCAACTTCGTTTCGGGAGTGGGTGGAGGCAGCGGCCTGCCTGCTCTCAGCCAACTGTACGACAACTTCCCGAACCCGTTCAATCCCCGAACGACCATCAAGTTCGACCTGAACAAAACCGGACCCGTTGACTTGGCGGTGTTCGATGTCGCCGGTCGTCTCGTCAAGCGTTTGGTCAGCGAAACGATGTCCGCCGGCCATCACGACGCAGTCTGGGAAGGCCGTGATTCAGGGGGCCGTCAGGCGGCCGCGGGGGTCTATTTCTTCCGCTTGAAAACTGTCGATACGATCGACACCAAGAGGATGACCCTGGTCAAATAGTTTTATAAAAACAATCCCGGAAAGAGGTTACGGGGATGAAATCAAGAATAAGAATTTTAAATGTTGCCGGGTTGGTGATCCTGGTCGCCGGCCTGATGATGGTGGGCGTTGCCGGCGCCACCGATCCATCCGATGGACTACTGCCGACCGTGAGGGTGTTTTACCCCAACCTGGGTACACAGGCAGCCAAGATAGTGCCGCCCTCATTTACGGCCGGTGTGTTTGGAACGGACCCCGACTCACCATCGCTGCTGCCGGTCAAGTACCGGTACCTGCTGACCTCGACGCAGTATGATACAACCGCGCTTGGGGAGCCGCTCTACATCAGGACTCCCTTTGAGTTTGATGCGCACGCGGCGGAAGTGTTGTCCTGGGACGATTCGGGCTGGAGTTCCTGGATGGACTACCCCACCGACGGTTCATATCCCGATATCTGGGTGAGTGGCCTGACCGACACGGTCTACTACCTGCTTGCCCTTCAGGTCATGGATGCCGACGGGGCGGTCAGCATTGCCCTGAACTATCAGGTTGAAGTGATGAATTTTCAGGTGAGAGAGGGCGCTTTCCGGCCCGCGGTCACACTCTGCGAGCCGTTCCTTGGTTGCACCAATAGCGCTTCGACCATGACCGAAATCGCGGGCGGCCAACCATTGAACTTCAGCTGGATCGCCGATGCCAGCGCTTACGGAGGGACCATTGTCTCCTACCGCCATGGCTGGGACCTGATCGACCCCGAAGATCCCAACGATCCGGGCTGGGCCGTTTCTCCAGGAATCGCGCCTGAAAACCTTTTGGCTGCCGAGCGATCTTTCAGCCAGGGGATCCACATCTTTACCCTCCGTGTGGTGGACGACATCGGGCAGGTCACAGTCATGACCTGGCAGTTGCAGGTCATTCCATACGTGGACCGGCAGAATCAATTTGAGTTGCTGCTCATCGACCAGGTGGTGGATAGCGGACTCAACACGTGGCAGGACCAGGAAGGCAATCCGCGGGATAACGAAGTCTACCGCAATCCCTATTGGCAATTCCTGGCTGAGCCTTCAGGTGGCGTTAACAATTTCGACTGGAACCGTGACCGGAAGGATCACACCGAACAGGTGAGTTTCGCTGATTTGGTTATGTACAAGGCGGTCCTTTGTTACGCTCGTACCCAAAGGCTCCAGACCATGTTCCATCAATTTCGGCCTGAGAATGATGAGGACAAGTACGTGTGGCTGACACCCTACCAACAGCATGGCGGCAATTATTTCCAGGTTGGCGGCCACAGCATGGACTCCTTTCTGGAAATACGGCCCAATTACATGGTCCCGATCATTTTTGAGGCTACCGAGACTACCTATGTGATTGGTGACCAAGCCTACATCATCGGGTTTGGACAAAAGGAAATGCCGGATGGAAGTTTGGTCCCGCGCGGTCCGCAAATGTACCCCTATGCGACCGCCGGCATCTCGGCCATGGATTATACCTCACCAGCCACCAAGTACATCTATGGCAGGAATCTTGTTGCCAAGTTTGACCGTGACGTCGAGTGCGTGGGCCTGAAGGGGCTTGTCCTGGATGCCGACTTCCGGACCCGTCATGCCGTCGGAGCGGCCGCCATTGCCGATACCTTCTTCACGGATCAAACCATCGACTGGCAGGACGCGGTGGCTGCAATAGCCGACACCGTCAATCTGTTCAACAGTTCGTTCCCGTTCCGGAATGACGAGTTCTTCAACATGAATA
>JAUVII010000323.1 GCA_030592845.1 Candidatus Krumholzibacteriia bacterium
AATGTTCTCAGTACGTCCATTCATGACTGGCACCTCTGGTGGCTGGCCATGCTCGGTGTCACGGTGCCGATCCGTATGGTCTTCTTCTGGGCCATCGGGCTCCACCGGCAGTCGTGGCGGTTCGCCTCGGTGGAGGACCTGCCGCCCCTGGTGCTGAGTGTGTTGGCCAGTTCGGCCCTGATCATCATCATGCTTTGGGTCTTTTGGACCAGCCCGGGGGGCTTCCCCCTGTCGACCCTCGCCATCGACATGGTCCTGTGTCTGGTCCTGGTCACCATCGGTCGGTTCATCTATCGCATCATCGGCGGGCCGGCGGACCACCTGGGCAACCGGGCGCCCCGGCGCCGCGCCATTATCGTGGGTGCGGGAAACGCCGGCAACCTTACCATCGAGGCCATGCAGTCGCCCCGCCTGGGCGGATTCAAACCGGTGGCCATCGTCGATGACAACCGGCAGGTCCTGGGCATGCGGATCCGCGGCGTCGAAGTCATGGGCAACATCGACGACATCGCCCGGGTAGCTGTTCGCAAGCAAGCCGACGTGGTGGTATTGGCCATCCCTTCGGCATCGACTTCCCAACTCTACCGAATTATCAACCGCTGCCAGGAATCGGGTCTGCCGATGAAATCGGTTCCCAGTTTCTGGGAGATCATGGAAAGCGACAAACCCAGCATTCGGCGGGTGGAGGATTTCAGTACCGACAGCCTGCTGCACCGGCGCCCGGTGGCGGGCGACCTTTCGGTTTTGCAGGAATTACTGGCCGGAAAACGGGTGTTGGTGACCGGTGCCGCCGGCAGTATCGGATCGGAACTCTGCCGTCAGATAACCGAATCCGGGGCCGCGTATCTTGCCTGCCTGGACAAGGACGAGAACGGATTGTTCCGCATCGAACGCGAGCTTCAGGACCACCCCGGGGAAACGCGGTTTGATTTCCTTCTCGGGGACATAAAAAACAAGACGCGTCTGGAAGTATTCTTCAAGCAGGCCAGACCGGATATCGTGTTTCACGCCGCGGCCTACAAGCACGTGCCCATCCTGCAGTTTCATCCCGAGGAAGCGGTGGGCAACAACGTGTTCGGCACCCGCCAGTTGGTCGCCATGGCGGTTGAGCACCGGGTTGAACGCTTCGTCATGATCAGTACCGACAAGTCGGTCAATCCCACCAACGTCATGGGGGCCACCAAGCAGGTGGCCGAAAAAGTGGTTCTGACGGGGTCTCTCAATGGAGGCGAGGGTCCTCAGTTTTCGATCATTCGCTTCGGCAATGTTCTCGGCAGCGCGGGCAGCGTGGTGGAAATGTTCCATCGGCAAATTGCCCGTGGTGGACCGGTGACCGTCACCCATCCGGACATGAAACGCTTTTTCATGACCATCGCCGAGGCCGTACAATTGATTTTGTTCGCCGCCGCGATGGGGGAAGGCGGCGAGGTTTTCATTCTGGACATGGGAGACCAGGTGAAGATCGACGAACTGGCCCGGCAGATGATCCGCCTGTCGGGTTTGACTCCCGACGTGGATGTAAAGATCAAGTACATCGGGCTGCGTCCCGGGGAAAAACTCTACGAGGAGTTGTGGGCCGAGGGTGAGGAACCGCGCCAAACTGAAAACCCCGATATTCTGGTTGCGCGCCGGCAGGCCATCGATCCCATGGCGGTGGAAGTCGGGGTCAGCAACCTTGTGGCGGCCGCTTCACGGGGAGACCGTGATGTCTTGTGGCGTGAGTTGCTTGATCTGGTCCCCGATTTTCAGGGATTGACGGGATCAGCAGCTGAAGAGCCTCCCCAGGCGCCGAAGGTTACCGACGCCGGTGAATCATGACCGACAGCACACCATCGCTTCGCCGTAATTTTTCCTGGACCATTCTCGGCAACGCGATGTTCGCCGCCTGCCTGTGGGGGATCCTGGTTGTCCTGACCAAAATGGGGACCCCGGATGTGGTGGGGCGTTTCGCCCTGGGCTCGGCCATCGCCACGCCATTTTTCATGTTCGCCAATCTTAGCCTCCGGACTGTTCTGGCCACCGATGCCGATAAGGCCTACGAGTTCCGGGACTATCTTGGGGTGCGGTTGCTGTTTTTGCCGGCAGCACTGCTGCTGGTTCTGGCCGTCGCTGGCCTGGGTTATAACCGTGAACAGTTTTGGGTGATCAGCATGTTCGCGCTGGTGCGATTTGCAGAGTCGCTCAGCGATATTTTCTACGGTTTCGCCCAGAAGAATGAACGCATGGATCTGGTGGCACGTTCGCTTTGGCTGCGTGGGATTGCGGCCCTGGTCCTGTTCGGCGGGACCTTTTACATGACCAGGAATCTCACTCTCAGTCTGGCCGCCCAGGCCGGTGGCTGGGGTTTGACGGTCCTTTATTTCGATTGGCCACGTCTGCGGGGTTTGATCAGGGACTCCGGCGAGACCACCGTTCGGCCCCGCTGGAACAAGAAAATCATTCGGGATATCGTATGGATGGCTCTTCCCCTGGGGTTTGTGATGCTGCTGATAACCCTCAGGAACACCATTCCCCGGACCTTCCTGGAAAGTTATTTCGGGGAAGAGGAACTGGGGATTTTTTCGGCTCTGTCCTACCTGGTGATTGCCGGATCCACGGTGATCCTGGCCTTGTCTCAATCCAGCCTCGCCCGTCTGGCCAGGTATTATTCCGAAGGCCGGCGTGACCTGTTCA
>JAUVII010000291.1 GCA_030592845.1 Candidatus Krumholzibacteriia bacterium
AGCAAATTTTCCCAGATCGTTATCGATGGGAATCTGGCTGCAGTGGATCGGGCGTATAAGGAGTTGGTCTCACCATGAGTTTTATTAAGAACGACGACCTACACGATGGCGGCATCATCAGAGACGCCGGCAATGCCCACGGATACACCACCGGTGATTGGCGCACCTTCGTGCCCCAGTTCGTGGAAGAGAACTGCATCCAGTGCATGTTCTGCTGGATCTACTGCCCCGACAGCGCCATCGAGATCGTCACTTCGGGAGACAAGCCCATCATGAAGGGCATCATCCTGGATCACTGCAAGGGGTGCGGAATCTGCGCCCACGAATGTCCTCCCGCCAAGAAGGGCAAGTCCGCCCTCGTCATGGTGCGGGAAGAGAAATAGGCTTTTGCCGGAAAGGATCCGAGTCATGGAACAGAAACTCGTGGCACTGTCCGGCAATGAGGCCGTGGCCTACGCTTTCAAGCAGGCCAAGCCTCATGTCGCGGCAGTCTTCCCCATCACTCCCCAGACGGAGATGATGCACAAATACGCCGAGTTCGTGGCCAACGGCGAATCGACCACGGAGATGATCCTGGTCGAAAGCGAACATTCGGCCATGAGTGCCGCGGTTGGCAGCGCCGCCGCCGGCGCCCGCACGTTCACCGCCACCAGCAGCGCCGGGTTTGCCCTGATGTGGGAAGTGGTGTACATCGCCGCTTCATTGCGTCTGCCCATCTGTATGGGCATGGTCAATCGGGCCCTGAGCGGAAACATCAACATCCATTGCGACCACAGTGATTCAATGGGTGGGCGTGACGCCGGCTGGATCCACCTGTTCAGCGAAAACGCGCAGGAGAGCTATGACAACGCGGTCATGGCGTGGCGTATCGCCGAACACATGGATGTCCGGCTGCCGGTGATGGTCAACTACGACGGTTTCATCATCAGCCACACCGCCGACGCCCTGCACATGTTGCCGGACGACGCGGCCTACGACTTCATCGGCAAGTTCAAACCCAATTACACGCTGCTGGACCCGGAGAATCCGATCACGGTCGGACCCCTGGATCTGACCGACTACTATTTCGAGCACAAGAGCAGCCAGTTGGCCGCCTACGACAAGGTGCCCGGGGTGATCCAGGCCGTCAGCGAGGAATTCGCCGCCATGACAGGCCGGCATTACGGTTTCTGCGAAGAGTACAAGATGGACGATGCGGATATGGTGATGATCATGCTGGGCTCGAGCGCGGGCACGGCCAAGGACGTCATCGACGAATACCGCGAGAAGGGCGTGAAGGTCGGTATGCTGAAGATGCGCACCTTCCGGCCTTTCCCTCACGCGTACATCGCCGAGAAATTGGCCGGACGCAAGGCCGTCTGTGTGTTGGACCGCAGCGCGAGCTTCGGCGGCCAGGGTGGTCCGGTGTTCATGGAAGTCCGCTCGGCCATGTACGGCCAGCAGATTCCCATCCACGGGTACATCTACGGCCTGGGCGGACGAGATTTCGATCTGAAGCAGGTCGCGACGGTCATCGAGGATCTCCAGAAGGTCGCCGCCGGCGGCGCGATAAACGACATCAACCTCCTGGGTATCAGGTCCTAGGAAAGGAGGCATCACCATGGCAACTAATCTCAAACAGTTGACAGGACACGAAGACCTCCTGGCCGGGGGACACCGCGCCTGCGCGGGATGCACGGGGACGAACATCCTCAAGCAGATCATGCTGACCGCGGGCGTCGACACGGTGGTCGGCGGGGCGACCGGGTGTATGGAAGTGGTCACCACCATCTTCCCCTACACGGCCTGGAAAACCTCGTTCATCCACACTGCCTTCGAAAACTGCGCCGCCACGATCAGCGGCGTGGAGACTGCCTTCCGCTCGCTCAAGAAACACGGCGATTTGCCGGTCGAACGGGACCACATGAACTTCATCGCCTTCGGCGGTGACGGTGGCACCTACGACATCGGTCTGCAGTCCCTGTCCGGAGCGATGGAACGCGGTCACAACATGCTCTACGTCTGCTACGACAACGAGGCATACATGAACACCGGGATCCAGCGTTCGAGCGCGACGCCCCTGGGCGCCCACACCTCGACCGCGCCCGCGGGTTCGGTCAAGCAGGGCAAGGAGCAGAACCGCAAGGACCTGACCAAGATCATGGTCGCGCACAACATTCCCTACGTGGCCCAGACCACACCCTTCCACTGGAAGGATCTGGCCATGAAGGTGGAAAAGGCGCTGGCCTGCGACGGTCCGGCGTTCCTGAACATCCTGATGCCCTGCACCGTGGGTTGGCACTTCGATCCGGCCATCGGGATCGATCTTTCCAAGGAAGCGGTGGAGACCAACTTCTGGCCCCTGTTCGAGGTCGAGAACGGGGTGTACAAGATCAACCAGAAGCCCAAGGAACGGAAGCCGATCGCTCCCTGGATGAAAAAGCAGGGCCGGTTCAAGCACCTGTTCAAGCCCGGAAACGAGCACATCCTGGAGACGAGCCAGCAGTATGTGGATTCCGAGTGGGAAAAGCTGCTCAAGCTGGAGGCGAGGGACGCCGAGTAATTGGTTTCCTGTCGCAAAGACAGTGGCCCGTCCCCGATTGGGGGCGGGCCATTTTGTTGCCATGAGGCCGGGATCAGTATCCGTTCAGTTCCCGCACGACCTCGATCAGATCCCCGGTCCGGTAGAAATCCACCGCGATGATGTTGGGTGTCCTGCCCCTTTCCTGCCTGAAAGTCTCGACCCTTTTCATCAGAAAGTCGTGGGCGTTGACCTGGCCGGCGATACTGGGCAGCGAGGTGGGCGGCGTGGTGACCCAGTGGTTCATCAGCATGAGGGAACCGGTGTCGCCGCCGCGGTTGGGCCCGCAGGTGAAATCATCGGGACTGGAAAAATGGTAGGGTGTTTCCTGACAGACCTCGAACGCGGGGTGATACCAGGGCACCCCTTCGCTGTGGTTTTCCGCAAGCACGAGAACTCTTTGATTGGTCCTGACCATCTCGCCAAGGGTGGGCCAAGGGGGAGTTGCCGCGCCCCGGTACACGAGGTTCTCCAGGCCACTCTCTTCGAAGGCGTGGGCGATCGCGGATGGAGCAACGGCATCCTCGAAAATGATGATGATGACTTCGCCGGGATTGAGAACGAGGAAGTCCCTGAACTGGACCAGTACGGGTATCAGGCGGGAAGATCCAAGTTCGCAGAAACCGTGGCAGAGGTAGAGATCCCTCTGGCTTTCATCCCCCCCTATGAGTCGTTCGCGGATTCGCAGGGCGGCGTCCAGGCCTTCGGCCCCCAGGGAGGGTTCCAGCTTGGCCCGGGCGGCTTCCCCTTCCTCCATATCTGTTTTCACGAATTTGCCCACCGGGACGCCGG
>JAUVII010000187.1 GCA_030592845.1 Candidatus Krumholzibacteriia bacterium
ATTCACGTGGCCCGGGCCTTCTATCGCAGGCATGGTTTTGTCGCCACGGGGTTGCGGAGAAGTTACTATGCGGATAACGGGGAAGATGCCATCATCATGACCCGCTCCGGCTAAGCGCATGGGGCAGACCGGACACATTCTCGAAGGCACAACTAAAAGGTTGTCCGGAATAGGCGAAAGGGGCTAGGTTAGAAGGATAAACATATCCGCCCGCCCCGATTTAAGAGGAGGTCGCCGTGTCCTGGTTGACACAGGCAGCAAAGGGGATCAAGGCCCTGACCAGTCAGAAGAAGGATATCCCCGACAACTTGTGGCGCAAGTGCCCCAAGTGTTCGGAGATCCTTTACCACCGCGAGCTGGACCGGAACCTGTGGGTGTGCGGGTCCTGCGGCCATCATCTGCCCTTCACCACCGAGCAGTACATTCAGTTGCTGTTCGATGAGGGGACCTGGTCCGAAACCCATCGGGGCCTCACCAGCAAGGACGCCCTGGATTTCAAGGATTCCAAACGCTACAAGGACCGTATCAAGGCCACGCGCCAGAAGACGGGCAAGGAAGATGCCGTCATCACCGGGCGGGCCCAGCTCGGTCGTATTCCCGTTTCGGTCTCCATCATGGATTTTACTTTCATGGGCGGCAGCATGGGTTCGGTCGTGGGTGAAAAAATCGCCCGGGCCCTGCTGGATTCCCTGCGCCACAGGGAGGCTGCCATCATCCTGAGCCGCAGTGGCGGCGCGCGGATGCAGGAGTCTCTCCTTTCCCTGATGCAGATGGCCAAGACCAGCGCGGTTCTGGCCCGGTTGCGCAAGGAGGGGATACCCTACATTTCGGTCCTGACCAATCCCACCACCGGCGGGGTGACGGCCAGTTACGCCACCCTGGGCGACATCAATATCGCCGAACCCGGCGCCCTGATCGGATTCGCGGGTCCCCGGGTCATCAAGCAGACCATTGGCGGAGACCTGCCCGAAGGTTTCCAGTCCTCCGAATTCCTTCTCGAGCACGGAATGGTGGACATCATTACCGAGCGGAAAAACCTGAAGGAACACCTCGAGCGGACCCTGCACTGGTTCGTCGACGGTCGGGACGTTTCGGTGCGGCGCCCGCCGCGGGGCTGACGGCATGGCTCTCGGCAGCCCCCGCCGGGACGGGGACTCGCATGGTTCCGGAAATTTCCCCGGCGAACCGGGCATCGGCCTGGATCTCACCCCTCCCTTCGTCGCCGGCGACGAGGCCACCCGCTGGCTGTTCAGCCTCAACAGATTCGGCATCCGCCCCGGACTGGTCCGTGTCCAGGGACTCCTGGCGGATCTCGGCAATCCTCAGGAAAACCTCCGCACCCTGGTGGCCGCCGGCACCAACGGCAAGGGCAGTACCACCCGTACCCTGGCCCATTTGCTGCAGGCCGCGGGCTACAAGGTGGCGACCTACACCAGCCCTCATCTGCTGAGTGTCCACGAGCGGATCATGATCAACGATGAACCCGTGGACGCTTCCGCTTTCGCGGAGCGCGTGAAAAAAATCAAACCCCTGGTGGAAAAAAACGAAGCCAGCTGGTTCGAAACCCTGACCGCTCTCGCCGTTCAGATCGCCCACGATGAAAAAGTGGATTTTCTCTGCTGTGAAACGGGGCTTGGCGGTCGCCTGGACGCCAGCAACGCCCTGCCCGCGGTGGCCACTCTTCTGACAACGATCGGCCTGGACCACCAGCGTATTCTCGGTGATTCGCTGCCGGAGATTGCCGCCGAGAAGCTGGGCCTCCTGAAAAAGGGAGTGCCCCTGTTCTGCGGTGTGGACCCGGAACTGCGCGGGCAGGTCTTTACAGCGGCGGTCCTGGCGGGCAGCCCCTGTCATTTTCTGGATGAACTGGCCCGTTTTCCGGATGCCGATTCGGACAGCGGCCGGGGAGCATGGGACCTGGTCCTCCGGGAAAAGGTATTCCCGGGCCTGCCCGATCCGGGTACGGTGACCATGCGGCGGAACGTTGCACTGGCGATTCTGGTCCTGTCGGAATTGGAATCGGTCCTGGATATGGAACTGTTGCCCGCGGATCCGGCGGGGGCGCTGGGGAATCTTTTTCTGCCGGGGCGGTACCAGACCGTGCTTTCGAATCCGGATTGGATTTTTGATACCGCTCACAATACCCAGGCCCTGGAGAACGTGTGGCGGGAGTTTTCCGCCCGGCCGGTTTCGGGCCGGAAGATCGTCCTGTACGGCGCCATGTACGACAAGGAAGTGTCCGCCGACCCGGCGGCCATGCTGACGGGGATCGAGTCCGTGATCGGCGTTCCGGTTTCCCTGCCCAGGTCAAAAACCCGGGCCGAGTTGGAAGAACTGTTTCGTGGTTGGGGTCGTGAGCCGGAAGCATGGTCCAGCGGGTCCGCCGGATTGCCGGCCGCCGCGGTTGCCCCGGGCATCGGTGAGGCCGTGGAATTTTTGGCCCGCAAGCTGCGGCCGGAGGATGTCGTCCTGGTCACCGGAAGCTGTTTCACGGTGGCCGAAACCCTGTACCGGTTGGGATTCACCGACCTTGAATCCACCCGCGAACCCCGGTCTGCGGACAAGGTGCTCAAGTACATTGGAGAGGATTGATGGAAAAGAAGGATCTCTTCCTCGGCGCCGACACTGGCGGAACCGGTGTCAAATTCGTGGTGACCGATAGTGCGGGTGACATCCTGCAACGCGGCGAAGTCCCCACCGACCCGGACAACATCACCACCAGTATGCAACGTCTCAAAGCCACGGTGTCGGATGTACTGGGAGGCGATCCGGGATTGCCCCGCCTCGCGGCCATGGGCCTGGCTTGCGCGGGTATCGTCAATCCGGGGACGGGCATGCTGGGCCGCTCTCCCAATCTGCCGGGATGGGAAGACCGGAATCTGGCTGAAGATATCTCGAAGGTATTCGGGAGCATTCCCCTGGCCCTGGCCAACGATGTGAACGGAGCTCTTTACGGTGAATTTCGTCAGGGGGCCGGACGCGGCTGTCGGAACCTTGTCATGATCGCCCTGGGCACGGGGGTCGGCGGCGGCGTTATTCTCCAGGGGGAACTTGTGGTCGGAACCCATTGCGGCGCGGGGGAAATCGGGCACATGGTCCTGGATCCCGCGGGTCCGCCCTGCACTTGCGGAGGGCGGGGGTGTCTGGAAGCCTGGGCCGGCAGCACGGGGTTGTTGCGCCGCGCCCGCGAGGTGGCGGCCGAGGGGAATCCGAAGAGCGCGTTGGCCCGCCTGGTCTCCAGCCGCGGCCAGGCCCTCAATACACTGAACCTGGCCGAACTCGCCCGTCAGGGTGACAGCACCACCGTTGAAATTTTCAAGGTGGCAGGAATAAGGCTCGGCCAGGCCATCGGGAACATCGTCAACCTGCTGGATCCCGACCGTATCATCATCGGCGGAGGAGTGGCCCAGGCCGGGGATCTCATTCTCGATCCCTGCCAGGCCACGGTTCCCGGACTGGTCCTGGCCAGGGAGGCCAAAAACATTCCCGTGGTGACGGCGGAACTGGGCCCCCTGGCGGCAGCGGTGGGATCAGCCTGTCTGGCCAGGGAAACGGGGCGGCCCGACTGATGCAAAGGACCGGCGGCAAATCACCCGTTTGTGGAACGCCGGCCAGGCGTGCCACCCGGGGGTTTGTGCGCGGGGTCCTGCTGCCCGCGGTCATGGTGGCGGCCGTGTTGGGCGCCTGCCGTATCCTGGAAATTCCCGACACCGCCCAGGCCCAGGGAACCGGGTCTGAAAATAAAGTGTCACGACCCGGAACCCGGGGATTGGCCGACCGCTATGTCGACCGCATCATCGACGGTCAAAAAGTTTCCTGTATGTACGGCAATGTCCACATCGACCGGGACACAGTGAAAGCCGAAGCCGATACCGCTTTTTATTATCGTGAACGCGAATACTACCAGTTTTACGGAAATGTCCGCCTGACCCGGTTCGGGGCCGTTCTCACCTGTGACCGGGCGTATTACAATCGCTACCTCGCCAAGGGCGATTTTTTCGGCAACGTGCGCATTGAGGAAGAAGGAACCATCGGGACGAGCCTTCGGGGGGAAACCCGGGAAAATGGGCGTTATCTCAGGCTGATCGGGGACGCCCTGCTGGTGACACCGGATTATTCGATCAAGGGCGACACCATTTTCCAGGACCGCGAGACCGGTGACGGCGAAGCCTTCGGTCACGTGCGCATCATGGAACCCGGAGCCAAAAACCTTGTCACCGGGGATCACGCGAATTTTTCCTCTGCCGACAACACTGCCGAAGTCGATGTCAATCCCGTCCTGACCAGCCGCGAACAAAACGGCGGCCCTTTGACCAGCGTGGCGGGCCTGATGCGGTTCTACCGGGAAGAGGACCGGGTGGTGATGATCGATTCGGTGCGCATCGACCAGGGCCAGACCCGGGCCCGCGCGGACACGGCGGTGGCTTATGGCCAGGAACATCTGGTCCTGACGGGCGATCCCGAGGTTGCCATGTCCGGATCAAGTGTGATGAAGGGCGACAGGATCGATTTTTTCTACTCCGAGGGGCAGCTTCGCGAAGTCCTGGTGATGGGCAACGGACGCATGGAGGATACCGCGCCCGACAGCCTGGCGACCATCTACCACGGCCTGCCCGGACTGGATGTCCTCGAGGGCGACACCATCACCGTGGAGATGGAGGATTCGAAGATCATCCGCACGGTGGTGGTCGGCAACGCCCGCAGCCAGTTCACGCCCCAGGATCTGGGTGACGAGGTGGCGACCAACGATGTCACCGGCGATACCATCATCATCAACTTTCATGACCAGGAGGTCAAAAGGGTCAAGGTCATGGGCAACGCGGTGGGCAGCTACCGCTTTGCCAAGATCGCCGCCATGATGGAAATGCTGGGCCGCTCAAAACGACTGGTGGACCAGTTGGCCCGGTCGGGACTCGACAGTGTCGCGGCCGCGGACACCCTGGCTTCCTTCGGTGCGACACCTGCTCAGATTTCCGCCGCCGATTCCCTGCTCTCGGCGGCTCTGGATTCCCTGGCTTCCGCCGGTTTCGACACCACCGAATCGGGTCTGGACTTCCTGGCCAATGCCGAGCAGGTCGATTATGCCGGCGGCGAGGTGACCTTCGAAATGCAGGACCGGACCATGGAAATCAAATACGACAGTTCCCTGGAGTTCGGCACCATGAAGCTGACCGCCGATCATATAAAGATGGATACCGATGAACGGGAACTGTATGCCGAGGGCAGTCCCCTGGTGGAAGACTCGGACACCATCGTCGGCAACCGAATGGGATACAACTTCGAACACAAGACGGCGGCCGTCGAAACCGGTGTCACGGCCATGGATGAGTACTACTACCGGGGAGACAGCATCCGGCGATTCCCGGATCAAACCATGAAAATCTGTGGCGGCAGGATGACCTCCTGCGACCGGGAGGACCCGCATTATCATTTCTGGTCACAGAACATGAAGATGAGGCCTGGGGACAAGGTGGTCGCCGCGCCCATAATCCTGCGTATCGGACACGTACCCGTATTCGCCCTGCCTTTCTATTACAAGAGCCTCAAATCGGGCCGTCAGTCGGGAATCCTTTTCCCTTCTTTCGACTTCGGCTGGTCCAGCCGGGACGGCCGTTATATCAGGGACTTCGGCTATTACTGGGCCACCAACGACAACATGGACTTCCTGGTGGAAGCCGACTTCAACGAAAAACGGGACTTCGGATTCCGTGTCCAGAACCGTTACGTGAAACGGTATGCATTCAACGGGGGCATCGACTATTCCCGCAAGGATGGCCTGGGAGAGGGTACGCGCGCCCACGAATGGCAATTTCGCTGGAATCACAACCAGCCCACGCTTTTCGATGATTACAAATTTCGCGCCGACGTGAAGATGGCCTCGACCACCCTGTCCAGCAATGATCTGGCGGGCTCCAACGACCGGGACATCGTCAGTGGCCAGATGAATTCCACGGTCTATATCAGCCGCAACTGGTCCTTCATGGGGGCCAACCTCAACGCCAAGCGGGATGAAAGGGTCAACGCCGCGGATCCCACCGACCCGGGCAGCAACAATCAGCTTTATTCCATGACCCTGCCCAGCCTCTCCCTGAATGTCAGGCAGTTGACCCTGGCGCCGTCCCTGCGCGGGGGACAAAAGGGAAGCTTTATCGGGGATGTGCTGCGGAGCACTTATTTTTCACAGGGCTATTCCTTTCAGGCCTCGGAAGTGGGCAAGGAACTGACCGACACCAAGGATTATCAGGCCAACGGCAACTGGTCCCTGAGTCTGCGGCCTCCCCGGATCGCCATTTTCAACGTGAGTGTCTCGGCCAGCGCGGCGCAGGGTTGGAAGCGGCATGAAATGGAAGGCCGGATCTGGGACCCGGACACGAATCTGGCTGCCGGCGGGGCCTACCGTGATACCTCATTCACTTTCGAGGAAACCTCGCCCAGCCTTTCCTTCGGGACCACCCTGGGCACCACCATGTACGGCATGGTTCCCATGAACGTGGGCCGGTTCCGCGCGATTCGTCATACCGCCCGGTTCAATTCTTCGTGGAACGTCAGGCCGGGGTTGAAGGACCGCCAGACCTACGGATCGAGCATCGGGC
>JAUVII010000310.1 GCA_030592845.1 Candidatus Krumholzibacteriia bacterium
GAAGGTGAAGGTCAGTCTGCGGGAACCTCACACTTCCTTCCTCGAAGGGCTTCTCGGACTGGGCGACGTCGAGCTTTCGCGGGCCGTCGAACGGGCTTGGGAGTTGGGTGCCCGATTCGATGGTTGGACCGAGCACTTCCGTATTGAACTTTGGGAGCAGGCCCTGGCGGAGACGAACATCGACCCGGAACCGTATCTGGCCCCACGGGATCCCGATACGCCGCTTCCCTGGGACACGGTTGACGCGGGGGTGGATAAACCATTTCTGCAAAGGGATTGGCGACGCGCGACCGGCGCCAGGATCCTGCCCGACTGTCGTTTGGAGGGTGCTTGTTACGACTGCACTTCCTGCGATGGCGACATGGTCCACATATTCGCCAAACTGGAAGCTTTAAAGGGGGATGCGCCCCGCCGGGGCCCCGCGATTCCCAGCAAGGGCCGCGCCGGGACGCAGGAACGGATTTCCCCGCCGCCGCCCACTCCGCCGGTTCAGGCGCCTGAGGTGGAGCAGGGGCAGGGTTTTGACCGCCGGAATGCCGATGAAGCCCAATCAGGCCAGGAAGCGCGCAAATGGCAAATCTGGCGCCAGCAGGCCGCAGCCAAGTGCTGGTATCGTATTGAATTCGAGAAATCAGGGGACATGGTTTTCCTGGGTCACCTGGATTTCCAGCGGCAGCTCCACCTCGCCCTGCGACGTTCGGGCTTGCCTGCCGCCTACAGCAAGGGCTATCATCCACATCCCTTGCTCAAGTTCGGCCCTCCTCTACCAGTGGGTGTTGTGGGCTTGCGCGAATGTCTGGACATTGCCCTGGAGCGCCAGGTGCCCGGTTGGATCGAGGAAATCAACCGGACCCTGCCACCGGGATTGAAAATTTTGAGGGATGCCGTAGTAGGTGGACAGACCCCCCGGTCCATCGATCAGATCGTCACCCGTATGGACTACCGGGTTCAATTGCCCGGCAGCGCTGAGGGCGGCCCTGCCGTTGAGACGGTTGCCGCCGCCGTGGACGCTTTCCTGGCCAGTGATCATTGGCTTTACGTCAGGAAGCGCCCCAAGGGGGATGTTGAACTCGACGCCCGCAAGCTGGTATCCACCAGGGATTTCGGGCTGCTTACCAAAACAGAGGCCGGCAACGGCCCCGTTCTGCGCTTTTCATTGTTGCGCAGCGAAATCGGGGCTTCCCTGCCTGTACACGATTTTCTGACCGCCCTGCTGGGGGACGCGCTGCCCGAACCGGGCCATTGTGCCATCACCCGCACGGGATATTTCGGTCGTCACTCCGATGGGCGATGGTTGTCGCCCATCGAGGAAGTAGGTGAATCCAGCCTGCGCTACTGGATGGGCCGGCATATGATCGGTTGACCCGTCTGGCGTCTTTGGCTGGTTTTTTATGAAAAAAGAAATGGTCATCAACTCGTCCCCTCACGAGATACGCATCGCCATGCTCGAAGACGGCGAACTTGTGGAACTCATTGTTGAGGGCGCCGACTCCAAGCGGATCGTCGGCAATGTCTACCTGGGAAAGGTATCCTCGGTCAAACCCGGCCTGCAGGCAGCTTTCATAGACATAGGAATGGAACGGGCCGGCTTCCTGCACGCCTCGGATCTGGATCACGACGACAGCGATGAGGATGAAGGCAGTTCGGGGGGGCGTGGCGGCCGTCGTCGCCACCGGCAGATCCCCGACATCGGCAATGTTTTGAAGGTGGGGGATAATATCCTCGTCCAGGTCACCAAGGAACCCATCAGCTCCAAGGGGCCGCGCCTGACCGCGGACATCAGTCTGCCTGGCCGCTACCTGGTCATGATGCCCAAGGGCCGGCATATAGGCGTGTCACGCAAGATCGACGATCGCCGAGAGCGGGTGCGTCTCAAACAGCTCCTGCAGAAACACCGCTCCGACGAAGGCGCCTTCATCATCCGCACCGCCGCCACGACCGTGAAAGAGGATGCCCTCAAGGCGGACGTGCGCTACCTCAGCGATTTGTTGAACATGATCAAGACCAAGGGCAAGGAAGTGGTGGCTCCCGCCCTGGTGCACGAGGATGTTGGTCTGGTGGTGGCCCTGATCCGGGACATCTTCAAGGAAGACACGGCGCGTCTCGTCATCGACGACAAGGAAGACTACGACCGTTTGTGCACCTACGTGAAGAATTTTGCGCCCGAACTGAAGAATCGGATCGAATACTACAAGGGTGATCTGCCGATCTTCGACCAGTTCGAGATTGAGCCCGAAATCAAGCGCACGCTGGACAAGCGTGTTTGGATGAAAAAGGGCGGCTATCTGATCATCGAGCCGACCGAGGCCCTGGTATCCATCGATGTCAACACGGGCCGTTTCACCGGCCGGCACAACCAGGAAGAAACCATCCTGCAGACCAATATGCTGGCCGCTCGCGAAGTCGCGCGCCAGCTGCGCCTGCGTGATTTCGGCGGGATCATCGTCATCGACTTCATCGACATGGAAAATGAAGGCAACAAAAAACGGGTGTTCAACGAGTTGCGCCATCATTTGAAGCGCGACCGCGCCCGCCACAAGGTCTTCCAGGTCAGCGGCCTGGGCCTGGTGGAGATGAGCCGCCAGCGTGTCAGGCCTTCCTTGCTGTCCCAGCTGTCGGACGATTGCCCCTATTGCACGGGCACTGGCAAGGTGCTGTCCATGGAGACGATGAGCAATCGCATCGAGCGGCTGGTACATCGGATCGCCATAGTCACCCGGGAGAAGCGTCTTCAGATCCAGGCCAACCCCGTGTTGGCTCTATACCTGCTGGAGTCGCGCCCCGAGCAGTTCCGCGAACTATGCAAGACGTTCGACCTGGAGCTCAACGTGCTGGATGATCCAACTCTGCATGTGGAGGAATTCCGGATCATATCTTTGGGCTCCGGTGTGGATCTGATTGCCGAGTTCGAGAAGAAGGCCAGGAGCGGCGGACGCCGGTAGTGCCGGGGGCCCAATAAAA
>JAUVII010000201.1 GCA_030592845.1 Candidatus Krumholzibacteriia bacterium
CAGCATCGCCGGGCTCCCTTACCGGGGGAAGGTCACCGTGGAGATCGCGATGTAGCCGCGCCACAATGCTCCTCCATTCCCGGTCTATCGTGCGCACCGAGACGCCGATGACGGCCGCGGTTTCCTCCCGGGAAAAACCCGCAAAATAACGGTGCAAAACAATATCCGCTTTGCGTGGATCATGAACCCGCAAGCGGTCAATGGCTTGATCAATGGCCAAGATTTCACCAAGGCGGTGGTCGACGGCTATTTCGACCTTGTCGACATCGAGTCTTTTTTGGCCGCCCCCGTGTTTGACCGCGGCTTTGCGCCGGGCCTGTTCCACCAACAGTTGACGCATCGCTTCAGCCGCGGAAGCAAAAAAATGTCCGCGACCATCCCACCCCGGATCCTGGTCGCCAACCAGGCGCAGGTAGGCGTCATGGACCAGCGCCGTCGGCTGCAGGGTATTGCCTGGAGGCAGTTTCGCCATCCGGGACACCGCAAGCCGACGCAACTCCTTGTAGAGCAACGGCAATAGCTCGGCCGCGGCCATCTTCTCGCCGCGGGCTACGGCCTCGACAACTTCGTGTACGGATTTTATTAGAGCATCCTCATCGTTGGCGCGATCGTCCGATAGAATTCCTTTTGACTATAATCACAGACATAAAGACTGTCCACGCCATCGAAGCCATTGGTCGCGCCTTGCACCACATTTTGGCTCTCAAAATATAGTATGTCTCTTTTTTTATTGAATTTTCAAATGGTATAGCAGAAGCGAGTTATTACCATTTTGAAATGTGAAAGAGAGAATCCTGTGAAACCCATAAGATGCGCACTTTTCCTGTTCCTGATTTTCGCCCTGGTTGGTTGCTCCAGTGATGATGAGTCGCCGGTATCGCCTCCTCTGGACCTTACTGTTCTTGATACGCAGGCCAAGATAGACGCCTTCGGGGCATTGGGTCACACGGATTATGCGGACCGGCTTGTCATAGGCGTGCAAAATCAACCGAATAGTTCCATTGTCAGTTTGGATGCCCTGCAAAGCCTGACCTCGGTCAAGGGGTTGGCCGTCTACGCGAACGACCTGCTGGTGGATTTGAACGGGCTGGACAATTTGATGTCAGTCGGGGTTGATGGACTCGAGATTGAAGAGAATCCGAGTCTGGTCAGTCTTCATGCGTTGGCCAAATTGGAATCAATTGCAGGGGATATCTTTATTGGTGGAAATGGTGCCTTGCCAGATCTTTCCGGCCTTTCGGGTATCACCAAGGTGAACGGTGATTTGTCCATCGTAGAGAATTCAAACCTTACAAGTACTTTGGGTTTGAGTGGCTTAACCTTTGTTACCGGAGATACTTTCGTTGGCATGAACGGAAGCCTGAAGAGCCTGGCTGGGCTCGAAAATTTGTCAGATGTCGGTGGTAATCTGGGGATTGAAGAAAATCCCATCCTGATCGACCTGAAAGGATTGAGCGGCCTGATGTCCGTAGATGGCCATTTTAACATTCGTATGAATCATGCCCTTACCAACCTTTCAGGCCTGGAATATTTATCTACCCTGAAACGTGATCTCGCCATAAGCGAAAATAATTCAATCTACGATTTGGTTGGATTGACTAATTTGAATACAATCGGCGGAAATCTGGGGGTTGAGAAAAATTCGAACCTTAATTCTTTATATGGTCTTGATAATCTGAAAACGGTTAGCGGGACCGTTATCATTACGGACAATGATGAACTTTCCGCTCTTTCGCACCTGAGTAATCTGTCAAGTGTCGGCGGAGCCTTATATATTTTGAACAATCCCGAACTTTGCAACTATTGCGGTTTGCAGAAGCTTGTGGAGGAAGGTTTTAATGGGACCTACGCCGCAGTTGGAAATATGTGCAATCCGACTTTGACGGAGATTTTGAATCTCTGTATTTGAAAAGAGTCTCCGCCGTGGATGGAGGGTGGGTCCAGGTTAGACCATCAGATCGCGCCCGCGGCTGAACTCCACGCGGTTGGCCGGCCGGCCTGATCGACGTATCGATGGCTCAGAGCCGAATGGGTCCACCTCCTCCAGACCCATCTTATTCCGGATATCCCAACGCCCCCGCATGGGTTAGTATCGCCAAGTCGAATCCCAAACGAACCGGGAGCGCCCCATGAATCGTAATCGCCTCGTTGCCGTCCTTTTGACCGCGATCCTGCTCATTGGATTATCCGCCGGGGCGGCCGACCGCGTAACTGGAAAAAAGTTCGCCACCCGCAGCGAAGTCATTGCTGAAAACGGCATGGCTGCCACCAGCCAGCCGTTGGCCACCCAGATCGCCCTGGACATCCTGAAGAAGGGCGGCAGCGCGGTTGACGCCGCGATCGCAGCCAACGCCGCGCTTGGATTGATGGAGCCCACGGGCAACGGCATGGGCGGGGACCTGTTCGCTATCGTCTGGGATGCAAAATCAAAAAGGCTCCACGGGTTGAACGCCAGCGGCCGCTCCCCCTTGTCACTCACTCTCGAGGAATTCAAAAAGCGCGAACTGACCAGCGTTCCGGCTTACGGGGTTCTGCCCATCTCCGTACCCGGTTGCGTGGACGGCTGGTTCGAGCTGCACGGAAAATTCGGCAAGCTCGAGATGAGTGAAGTGCTCGCCCCTGCCATCGGTTACGCCCGGGACGGTTTCCCGGTCAGTGAACTGATCGCGTATTACTGGGACATGAGCGTGCCGACCCGCAGTGATCAGCCCTTTTTCCTGGAGACCTTCACCAAGGACGGTAAGGCCCCGGCAAAGGGTGAAATCTGGCGCAACGAACCTCTGGCCCAAACCCTGGAAAAAATTGCTGCCGGCGGCCGCGACGAGTTCTACAAAGGCGACATCGCGCGGGTCATCGCCCGCACCGTCCAGGACGCAGGCGGATTCCTGAGCTTCAAAGACCTCGCCGAACACCGCAGTGAATGGGTGGAGCCGGTTTCGACCAACTACCGCGGCGCCGACGTCTGGGAACTGCCCCCCAACGGCCAGGGCATCGCCGCGCTGCAGATCCTGAACATCCTGGAGACCTTCGACATCGCCGGGATGGGTTTCGGAACCACTGAGTACGTCCACACCTTCCTCGAGGCCAAGAAGCTGGCCTTCGAGGACCGGGCAAAGTTCTACGCCGACATGGACTTCGCCGATGTACCGGTCACGGGACTGATTTCAAAAGAATACGCGACGGAGCGCGCCAAGCTGATCGACCCGACGCGCGCCGCCCGCCGCTACGACACCGGCAATCCCGCCTTATATCAGGGCGACACCATCTATCTGACGACCGCTGACAGCGAAGGCAACATGGTCTCGCTGATCCAGAGCAACTACCGCGGCATGGGCTGCGGGGTGTGTCCTGAAGGTCTCGGCTTCGGGTTGCAGGACCGCGGAGAGTTGTTCAGCCTGAATGAGGGCGAAGCCAACACCTACGCGCCGGGCAAGCGGCCCTTCCACACCATCATCCCCGCATTTGCCACCATCGACGGCAAACCCTGGCTGAGTTTCGGCGTGATGGGCGGCGCTACCCAGCCCCAGGCCCACGCGCAGATCATCATCAACCTGGTGGATTTCGGCATGAACCTGCAGGAAGCCGGCGACGCGCCGCGAATCCTGCACACCGGTTCGAGCCAACCCACGGGCGAAGCAATGACCAAAGGTGGCGTGGTGTCCTTGGAATCGGGCATCCCTTACGAAGTGCGCCGGGACCTGACGGAGATGGGCCATCGCCTGCAAATCAATGTGGGTTCCTTCGGGGGCTACCAGGCGATCATGTTCGACGAGAAGCAGGGCGTGTATTATGGCGCCTCGGAATCACGCAAGGACGGCCAGGCGGCCGGGT
This sequence comes from Candidatus Krumholzibacteriia bacterium, assembly GCA_030592845.1. GTDB lineage: Bacteria > Krumholzibacteriota > Krumholzibacteriia > LZORAL124-64-63 > LZORAL124-64-63 > JAGLCY01. The sequence continues at coordinate 3,832 of JAUVII010000201.1, forward strand.
ATTAACCGAAAGGTCTACCGATGAAATCGATCATTCTGATCCTGACGGTCTTCCTGTCGCTGGGGACGGTTGCCGTGGCCGACGAACCTGTGCCGGCCACCACCCTCGACAGCATTGCCGCCCAGCTCGAAGGCATCAGCAAGACCCTGGGCGGATTCCGTCACCGCCTGGATGTTCTGGAAAAGAAAGTGGACGACGGCCTCTGGTTCGACCGCTTGGGCGATGTAGCCGTTATCGACAAGGTGCGCCTGCACGGCCCGCCGCGGTGGAAGGAAGAGAGCGAGACGGCCATCGGGGCGGGCAACCCCCTGAAATTCTACGCCTACATCTTCTTTCCCCATGATCTCGACACTTCGAAAAAAGCACCTTTGCTGGTCTTCCCCCACGGCGGAGTGCATGCCGACTTCTCAACCTATTACATCCATATCGTGAGGGAGCTGCTGGCCCAGGGTTATGCCATCGTGGCCCCGGAATACCGTGGCAGCACCGGCTATGGACGCGGAGTCTACGAAAACATCGACTACGGCGGGCTCGAGGTGGAAGACAATCACGCTTGCAGAGCCTACATGATCGAGAACTACGATTTCATAGATGGCTGGCGGGTCGGCATGATCGGCTGGAGCCACGGGGGCCTGATCGGCCTGATGAACGCCTTCGCCCATCCCGACGATTACCAATGCGTCTACGCGGGCGTTCCGGTCAGCGACCTGATTGCGCGGCTGGGATATCTCGATGACGAGTACCGGGCGCTCTATTCAGCCGACTATCACATCGGCGAGACGGTGACAGAAAACATCGAGGAATACAAACGGCGCTCACCGGCCTGGAACGCGGAAAAATTGCAGACGCCGCTGCTGATCCACACCAACACCAACGACGAGGACGTCAACGTGCTCGAAGTGGAACACCTGATCCAGGCGCTGAAGGCCGAAGACAAGGAGTTCGAATACGAAATATTCCAAGACGTACCCGGCGGACACAGCTTTGACCGGCTCGACGGCAAACAGGCCCAGGAAATCCGGCTGAAGATCTACGAATTCCTGGCGAAGCACCTGAATCCCGCCAGACCCACAACAGACCTGAAACAATTGCACAAGACCGGCTACCTGCTGCCGGACGGGTCCTAGAAACCCATGGGCGACCCACTGCTCTACCGGATCAACCGCAACATCGTGCGGTTGGGTATGCGAGCCTACTTCAAGGAAATCGAAGTGGTCGGCCGGTCCAGGGCGCCGGCCGACGGACCGATGATCTTCGCGTCCAACCATCCCCATTCCATCACCGACAGTCTCGTCCTGGGGCTGGCCACTGGCCGCATGCTCCACTTCGTCGCCCACAGCGGGCTGTTCCAGAACCGATTCAAGGCCTGGTTCATGCGCAACAGCGGGGTCATCCCCGTCTATCGCCCCCGGGACGTCGATGGGTCCACCGACAAGAACCTCACCATGTTTTCCGCCTGTTACGAAATCCTGGACGAAGGTGGAGCCATCGGGATCTTCCCCGAAGGAACCAGCGCCGAGGAGAAACGAGTCCAGAAACTGAAGACGGGCACGGCCCGCATCGCGCTGGGTGCCGAGGAAAGTGCGGGATGGAATCTCGGGCTCGCCCTGGTTCCGGTCGGCCTGAACTTCGAGAGCTGTTCACGGTTCCGCAGCCGGGTCCTGGTCAAATTCGGGAAACCCCTCGTGCCTGCGGAATGGCGCCCGCAATATGAAGATGATCCCACCGAAACCGTGAACCGGATGACGGATCTGCTTCAGGAACGGTTGCGTGGACAAGTCGTCAACGTCGAACAATCCGAGTATGAAAAATTTGTTTTGGATGTGGAAAATATCATCAAGGACGATCTGCTCGCCCGCGATGACCTGCAAATCCCCGGAAAATCGGACTACCAGCGCGACCAAGCCGTCACCGCGGAAATCGCGCGGTGCCTGAACTATTA
>JAUVII010000285.1 GCA_030592845.1 Candidatus Krumholzibacteriia bacterium
ATGACGCGCTGGGGCAGGCCACCGTCGGGGCTGACGGTATAAAGCTGAAGGTCCCGGCCGGTGAAGCTTTGGCGGCGGGACTGGAAGCGAACACTTTGGCCATCAGGCTGCCAGTCGATGACGCGGTCTCCCCCTGGATGCCAGGTCAGGCGTGTGGGTTCGCCGCCGCCGGCTCCGATGGTGTAGACGTCGTTGTTGCCGTCGTAATTACCGGAAAAAGCGATGGTCGCTCCGTCGGGGCTGAACTTGGGCGCGCTCTGGAATCCCACCGAGCCGGTGAGTCTGACGGCCTGTCCACCCTGGGCGGCAACGGTCCAGATGTCACCCGCATAGGTGAAGACGATGTTATCACCATGGATGTCGGGATTGCGCAGCAGGCGCATGTCGCCCGGGTCTGGATCGCCCATCACGGGGTCCGCGGCCACCGCTGCGGTCGCCGTGAATGCAGTTATAAGGATCGTCAGGATCGCCAAGACGGAAATCCGGGATTTTGGTGACGACAGGGTGATCATCTATGACCTCCAGAGGAGAGTTGGCCCGCCGGGGACGATCCGGGACGGGCGGGTGATTCGGCCACGAGGTAGATGAGGCCGGCGATGGCGGCCACGTTACGGGCCAGATAGTCCGGGTCGATTTTCTCGAAGGTGTCGGCCCGGGAATGATGCACGTCGAAGTAATGGGTGGTATCGACCCGGTGGCCGACGCCGATGACGCCTTCACGAACGATGGCCCCGATGTCGGCGCCCGATCCGCCCTTGTGGACGGACCATTCCGCGGGAGCGACCCGAGCGAGGGGCGCAGTTGCTTCGGCCAGCGCGGCAACCACGACGCTGTCGGCGTCGATGGTAAATCCGCGCGGGGCGAAGGCCCCCGAATCGCTTTCAATGGCCAGAACATGCCGGTCAAGTTCACTCCGGTGAGCTTCCAGGTAGGCCTTGCCACCCGGTGCCCCGTATTCTTCAGCCGTGTAATGGACAACCCGCACAGTACGGCGGGGGCGGAGGTCTTGTTTCAGGAGAATTCGGGCCGAGGCCAGGGCCAGGACCACCCCCGCGCCGTCATCCTGGGCGCCGGTGCCGACATCCCAGGAATCGAGGTGGCCGGAGACCAGGACGATCTCTTCCGGGAGTTCCCGGCCCTTGATGTCCCCAATGACGTTGTAGCTGGTGGTTTCGCCGTGGTTTTTTGCCTCCATATAGAGCTTTACGCGGGGTTTGAGGCCTTTATCGGCCAGTCGGCGGAGTCGGCCGGCATCTTCCACCGACAGGGCCGCGGTCGGAATGCGGGGGGCGTCATCCTTGTAGCTCATCATGCCTGTGTGGGGTGTGCCCAGGCTGACGCTGGCGGCCGAGCGGACCAGGGCGGCCAGCGCACCGTGACGGGCGGCGGCGCTGGCTCCACCCGTCCGGAATTTGACCACACTGCCGTAGCCCTTCCAGGGCATGTCGAACAGGACGATTTTGCCCATGGCCTCGGCGGCGCGGGCGTCGAGTTCTTCGTAGCTGCCGACTGCCATGACTTCGGCTTCGATGCCGTTGGGGCCGGTGCCGTCGCTGAGGCCGAGGCCGGTCATGGCCAGGTCGAATTCCACGGGGGCGGTGCAGCGCGCCCATTCGTTGCCGCGGGTCCAGTGGGGGACGGTGACCGGTTCGGTCCAAACGCTGTCGAAGCCGGCGTCGCGCATGGATTTTTCGGACCAGGCGATGGCCCGCTTCATGCCTGGGGAGGCTGTTAGGCGGTGGCCTACCTCGTCGCATAGTTCGGCTAGTTTGGTGTAGGCGTAGGGGTCGGTTAGGGCGGAGTCTATCAAGGCTTCCAGGGTTGGGTTAGTGGTGGGCGTTTCTGAGAGAGTGGGAGGTGGAGCTATGGTTGGGTCGGTTGATGGGGTTGGGGCTTTGGAGCAGGATACCGTCCCGATGAGGGTTATCAGGGCTGTTATGGCAAGCAGGGTGCTTCTGAACATTCGGACTCCACTATTGGAATGTTATTGGGAAGTTAATGGATGGGGAAAGTACCATTAAATTGGGAGTTCGTCACCCTGTTGGGGGGATAAGATCGGGCTGGGGCTGCAGGGTGCCACTCAAATACCTGGGAATGGTTAGGTGTTGAACGAAACCGCAAAGCGGTTTTGTCCAACACAGGTTGACTGTCAAATTAGTGAGTCTTCGTGGACCGTTTTCGGGGTTCAGGGCCGACGATTGGTGAAGGCACTTCTAAAAAACTGGATATATCGGCCGATATTTATCGTAGAGATTAAGCTGCGGGGGCCTAAGTACGGTTTTCCGAATAGAGGCACAAATGAACAAAGTCATTGCACGGTTCGTCGACGGTCGGATGGTCAAGGGCCTAACAGCCGACTTTTTTCCCAACAAAGATTCTTTTCATTTGAGTGAGGAGGCTGCTCCGGTGGGGGAAAAGCTCTTGGAGATCAACACGAAGGACTTGAAGGCGCTGTTCTTCGTGAAAGACTTCGAAGGGGATCCCCATCACGAGGAGGGAAACGAGTTCGATTCGTTACACCCACCGGCCGGGCGCCGAATTAAGGTGGTGTTCAATGACGGCGAAGTCCTATTGGGAACCACCACAGGTTATCAGCCCAAACGAACGGGATTTTTCGTCGTCCCGGCTGATACCAATTCGAATATTGAGCGCTGCTACATAATTGCGGCGGCAACCAAAGAAGTCAGTTTCCAGTAACTGAACTTGCCTGCCTATTTCTGGCATCTCGAAGGTGTTACGGTATTAGACCCAGCCGTTTTCCTTCTCAAACCACCTTGCATCGGACGGGGTGAGCGAGAGGGTTCGGTCAATGCAGACCGTAGATGACAATAAATATTCGATATGGTATTCTTGCCCCATCAAAACAGATTCCGGCGCTATTCGAACGAGATATTTAACAATGGGCACCAATAATGATGGCTACGGGAAGACGTATTATCTGGATTCTGACCTTGGTCACTTTCCTGGTCGTGACTAGCGGTTGCGCACGGACCAGTCTTAGGTCCGTCGAGGACGAAATCGCACGTGGCGGCACGGGGATTCACAAGGAGAAGGGTCAGAGCGTTCGCGGCTATCTTCTAGATGATGATACTATGGTGGAGTACAAGGGCCGGGTCCGCATCATCGAGCAGGATAGCCTGGCATTCTGGAGCGAGGGATATTCTGAAGAGGTGAGCCACCAAGGAGTCAAAAAGAAAATCAAAATCCCAGGCCCTGTCTTCGCAATTTCAGTGGTCAAAGCCCTTAATGTGATGGAAGCCAGGACCGGACGTTCGGTGTTACTGGGGTTTGCCGTGTTTTTTGTTGGGTTATCTATCGCTGTTCTATCTACCGTGAGTGCTTTTTAGTAATTGTTTCCTGCCAGCGGGCATCCATTTCTGAACTTGCCTGCCTATTTCCGACATTTCGAATGTGCGGCAGTAATCCACTCGGCCATATCCCTTCC
>JAUVII010000311.1 GCA_030592845.1 Candidatus Krumholzibacteriia bacterium
GAGGGGACGGCAGGCCATGACCTTCACCACGTCGCCTTCCCGGCATTCGTTCTCGGCATCGTGAGCCACGAGCTTGGCGGTCCTCGTGATGATCCTCTTGTAGAGAGGATGCGGGAACCGGCGGCTGACCTTCACGACCACGGTCTGGTCCATCTTCGAGGACACGACCTGGCCGATCCGGACGGCTCTCATGTTTCGTTCAGTATTGTCCATCATTCCATCTCCCTGGCGCCGGGAAGTTTCCCTCCGGGCCGTCGACCGCCGTTCTAACGCGCGGCTTTCTTCTCGGTGATTACGGTCTTGATAACCGCGATTTCCCTGCGGGCAGTGCGCACCCTCAGGGGGTTATCCACAGCTCTCATGTTGACCTGAATCTTCAGGTTCATCAGATCTTCCGATTTTTCCCGCTCCAGGTTTTCCAGTTCCTCGAGGGGCAGATCCCGCAATTCGTTGGCTTTTTTCATCACTAATCTCCCGACCGGCTGACAATGCGCGTCCTGAGGGGCAGTTTGGCGGCACCGAGACTCAGGGCCTGCTTGGCCACCGTGTTATTGACCCCGTTGATCTCGAACAGGATGCGCCCCGGCCTGACCACGGCCACCCAGTACTCCGGAGCGCCCTTGCCTTTGCCCATCCGGGTTTCGGCGGGCTTCATGGTGATGGGCTTGTCCGGAAAGACCCGGATCCATACCTGACCCACACGTTTCATGTGGCGCGTGATGGCGATACGGGTGGCTTCGATCTGTCGGCTGGAGAGCCAGCCGGCGGTGGTAGCCATCAGACCGTAGTCGCCGAAGGAGATGGTGGTGCCACGGGTAGCCATACCCCTGTTGCGGCCCTTGTGCATCTTCCTGAACTTGGTGCGCTTCGGCATCAACATGTTACATCGTCCTCTTCGATTGAGGCGCTAGGCGCGCTGCTCGACCACCTGCTTGCGCAGCTGCTCTTTGAACTCGTGGGGGAAGATCTCGCCCTTGCAGATCCAGACCTTGACGCCGATGGCGCCATACTGGGTCCGCGCGGTCGAGGTTCCGTAGTCGATATCCGCACGCAACGTGTGCAGAGGCACACTGCCGTCGTGATAGGACTCGATGCGGGCCATTTCCGCTCCGCCCAGACGGCCGGCGCAGCGGATCTTGATCCCCTTGGCGCCCATCCGCATGGCCGTCGCGATGGATTTCTTCATGGCCCGACGGAAGGCGACCCTGCCTTCGAGCTGGGCGGCGATGTGGTCGGCGACCAGCGGCGCACTCAATTCGGGCTTCTTGACCTCGTCCACGTCCAGCTTGACGTTCTTGCCGATCATCTTCTGGAGCTCGGCGCGAAGCTGGTCCGCCTTGGTCCCCTTCTTGCCGATCACCACGCCGGGCCGGCTGGTGGCCACGATGATGATGACCTTGTCGCGGAACCGTTTGATCTTGACCGACTCCACTCCGGCGTTGCCGACCCGTGCCATCACGTACTTGCGGATGAGGAGATCCTCATGCAACCAGTCGGCGAAGTTCTTTTCGTTGAACCAGCTGGAGTTCCAGTCCTTGACGATTCCCAACCGGAACCCGATCGGATGTGTCTTCTGACCCATGGTCTTCCTTCCTTTGGCCGCCCTCATTGACCGGGGCAGGCTCTATCCTCTTCCAGACGGGCTGTTCAGCCCTGCAGAACTAGCGGCCGCCGCTCGCGTCAGACATTGGCCTCGACGGTGACCTTGATATGGCTCGTCCGCTTGAGAATGCGGAACGCCCGACCCTGGGCCCGCGGGCGAATCCGCTTGAGCGTTGGGCCTTCATCGATCCGGATCTCCTTGATGAAGATGTCGGAGTTCGTCATGGCCACCTGGCCGTCGTTCTTGAACTGAACGTTTGCAGTTGCCGACAGCACGGCCTTGCGCAGGATCGGCGAGGCCTTTTTCGGTGTCAGGGCGAGAATGCCCATGGCTTCATCCACGTTCTTGCCCCGGATCAGGTCGGCCACGAGCCTGGCCTTACGGGGTGAAACCCGGACAAAACGGGAGACGGAACGTGCCTCCATCTGTACAACCTCCGGTTACTACTTCTTGCTGGTGTGGCCGCGGTAGGTCCGCGTCGGAGCGAACTCGCCGAGCTTGTGGCCCACCATGTTTTCCTGAATGTACACGGGCACGAACTGCCGGCCGTTGTGCACGGCTATGGTGTGACCCAGAAACTCGGGAACGATCGTCGAACGTCGCGACCAGGTCTTGACGACACGCTTCTCGTTCTTGCTGTTCAGGCCCTCGACCTTGGCCAGGAGGGAAGCCTCGATGAAAGGTCCCTTCTTGATTGATCTAGCCATGTCCTGTAAATCCTCCGGTTCTACTTTTTCTTTACCTTGCGGCGCCGCACGATGAAGGCGTCGCTAGGCTGCTTCTTGCGTGTCTTGAAACCCTTGGTCGGCATGCCCCAGGGGCTGACGGGATGACGCCCGCCACTGGTCCGGCCTTCACCGCCGCCGTGGGGATGGTCGACCGGGTTCATGGCCACGCCGCGAACCGTCGGGCGTCGGCCCAGCCAACGGCTCCGGCCCGCCTTGCCGCTGACGATGTTCTCATGCTCTGCGTTGCCGACCTCTCCGATGGTGGCGTAGCACCTGGAGTGGACCATGCGAACCTCGCCGCTGGGCAGACGCAGGGTAACGTAATCACCCTCCTTGGCCATTACCTGGGCGAAGGAGCCGGCGCTGCGGGCCATCTGACCGCCTTTGCCGATGTTCAGCTCGATATTGTGCACCAGGGTCCCCAGGGGAATGTTCTCCAGGGGCAGGGCGTTACCGGGATTGAACGGAGCCTGGGCTCCGGCGAGAATCGGGTCGCCGACCTGTACACCCTTGGGCCACAGGATGTAGCGCTTCTCGCCGTCGATGTAATGCAACAGGCAGATGCGGGCGCTGCGGTTCGGATCGTATTCGATGCTGAAC
>JAUVII010000346.1 GCA_030592845.1 Candidatus Krumholzibacteriia bacterium
ATCGGGTTTTCGCGTATCTGGGCCAGGTGTTTGGTGATAGGGGGTCGGATGATGCCGGCCGCGGAAGACAACTCGTTGTTGATTAACATTGATATCGGCTTGGCGTGCCAAGTCGTTGGGTCGCAGCGCGGACGGAATATTTGGTAGGCGCAACCTCGAACCTCCCTGGGCTTGGCGACCGGAATGGGTCAAATCTGAAAAGAGACGCGGACTATTTCAGCAAACTGACCCGACTGCTGGCCGCGAACTCCCCCTGAATGAGATTGAGAACGTAGGTGCCCGAGGCAACGTTGCGTCCCGCGAAATCACGGCCGTCCCAGGTTGCCTGGTGGAATCCGGGTGTCATTCGGTCGTTCTCCAGTACACGAATTTTCCTGCCGGCCAGATCGTAGATCGTCAGGTTCACTGGTTCGGTGCCGGGAATCGATAGCCGAATGTTGCAGGTCGCATTGAACGGGTTGGGATAGGTGGCGTTTATTGCGAGGGCGTGTGGCAATCCGGGATCCTCGCTGACGCCGGAAACCAGAATGCTAGTCAGCGCATCTAAAAACCCCTGCACTTCACTCAGCAGACCCGTGGAAACCCGGATGTGCTGGGGCATCCCCCAACCGGTTCGCACCTGGTAGCCCATGGCCGAGAGCTGCGAGGCAATGCCAGATGCGTTGCCGCCGGTGTCGAACATCATGAAGTTGGTGTGCGAGCTAATGAAATCGAGGCCGAGGGTGGTAAACCCTGCTTCGAGCATGCCCTTGGCCTGGTCGTTCAGGGCCACGGTATTGGTCACGTGCGATGTGTCACCCAGAGCCGCCTGCGCGGCGGCCTGACTTGGTCGGCTGATGGTTCCGAACAGTTGCAAGGAACCGATCTGGCTGATGTACCCGGACGAGCCCAGAGCATAACCGATGCGCGATCCGGCCAGTCCGTAAACCTTGGACAAGGTCCGCACAACGATGAACGGCTTGCCCTCCTGAAAGAATCGGATACAGCTTTCGTAGTCGGGCGAGCTGACGTAGTCGTGATAGGCCTCGTCGACGACCACGATCACGTCGTCGGGAAGGGCTTCGGCAAAACTTTCCATGGCGGTCTTGTCGAAGATGGTGGCCAACGGGTTGTTGGGGTTAACCAGGGAGACCATGGTCGTGGCGGGTCCGACCGCCGCCAGGATGGCGTCCAGGTCGATGACGTGGTTTCCATCCACCGGGACGTGAACCACCGACGCACCGTTGGCTACGGCCTCGCTGCCCATCTGAGTGTATGTGGGAGTGGCGGTGACGAGTTCGTCACCGGGCCCGAGCAAGGCGTCGGCTACCAGGCGGATTACCTCGGTGGCGCCCGCACCCGCGCAGACGTTGGCCGAGCTGAGTCCGTGGTGGGCGGCAATCGTGCTCTCCAGACCGCCGCTGTACCAGTCCGGATAACGGTGAGCCAGAGCGCAGGCTGATTGCATGGCCGTCAGGGCCTCGGGCGAAGGTCCCAGTGGATTTTCGTTGAAACACAGACGGCCGGTGTAATCGTCGGCCACGACTTTGGGGTAAGGCTGTGCGCAAACGCGACCGGCTCCGGTCAGGTGGACGAAACTCAGAGCCGCTGCCGCGGCTGATGTGCCCAGGAATCCCCGCCGCGAAATACCCCGGTCAATTCCAGATGTCCCCATGATAGTCTCCCCTGTTCGTCGGCCCCATGCATTGGAGCCCACCCTAACACAGAAGGAGTGGTGGCTTCAATTGAGTCGCGCTCCGCAGATCCTGTCCCTTCCATTTATTCATCCGGCATCCAGATCATAGGCTCTGGCTCGTCGATCCCAATGGACTCGACTCCGATGACTCCAATCGTATGCGGGTGGATGTCGTCTGGGGAGAATATGGCCTGTAAGTAGAGCGAGGCAGACCAACCAAGCAAGTTGTTCGCTGAGGCCCTGGTTTTAAGCGACTACGCAGCCCTCTTTTTGTCCCGATGATTCAGCCCGCCTAGAACACCCATTCTCAGAACAAAGTTCTAAGAGCGTCCCACTTGGGGAGCCAGTCTTTTTTCAGGGGAATTTTTGCTCATTTTCGGCAGGCCAGATGGTCTGCTTTTTTTGTTCGTATAAGTTGATGGAATAAAAGGGTTAGCGGGGGTTGTCGATTTGGTGTGCCGCCATCTCGGAAATTTCGGTTAACAGACAGGCTGAAATCACCCTCCATATTGATCTCATTGTCTCAGATTCCGTGTGATATACTGTTTTCGGTTAACAGGAAGGGGGAATCAAT
>JAUVII010000251.1 GCA_030592845.1 Candidatus Krumholzibacteriia bacterium
GACGCGATGTAGGCCGCGGCGTCGTTGGTCACCTTGTGGGTCATGGTGCTGTCCATTTCCGCGCCGCCCATCTGCACCGGGCTGGCGGAGCCGATGTTGGTGCCCGGAGCCATGGCCGCCACATGGCCAGCCAGGGTGATGAAGGCCCCGGCGCTCGCGGCCCGGCTGCCGCTGGGCGCCACGAAAACGATCACCGGAACCCGCGCCCCGAGCTGCGCCTTGACGATGTCGCGCATGGAGGTATCCAGGCCACCGGGTGTATCGAGCCGGATCACCAGGGCGACCACGCCCTCGCTTTCCGCTTCTTCAATTCTCTGGACCAGGAATTCGGCGGCGACGGGGGTGATGGGTCCGTCGAAAGTCACCAGATGGATTTCCGACGCCAGGGCACCATCCGGCAAAACGGCAAAGCACATCAAGGGAATCAAAGGCAAGAGAATCGTGGGGAAGAAAATTTCAGGCAGGCGAACGCGCATGTCGGCCTCCTTCAAGTGAAGGTCTGGAACTCTCTTACATAATACACAATTTTCAGAAAACAGGTGGGAGTATGTGGAAAAAGGGGCTTTTTTGGTCCCTACCGGTAGATGGCCTTGAGGGATCCCCAACTGCTTTCATCGGTGGGAAGGGCATCGCCTTCGGCGTTGATGGTCACAGCCAAACCGATGAACAGGGCGTTGCCGCCTTCGCAGTCGAAGGAGGCGTCGAAGGGTCCGGCCGCCCACAATACTCCCCCGGGCGTGGGGTTGGTCAGGGTACAGGTCAGGGTGCCCAGAACAACGAGGTCCTGATCGTAGCAAGTCTCGCTGGTGGTTCGGACTCCCAGCAGGGGATGGCCGGTATGTTCCAGATCGGGATTGGACTGGAAATCATGGATATCGATCACGGCGCCGCAACAAACCTGATGAATCACCCAGGACAATGAAGTGAAGGCCTGACCCACGGGCTCACCCGGACCAGGGCCGAACACGCAGGCATACAAAGTGAACTCCTCGCCGGGAGCGATCGTAATATTGTCGATGTATTCCGTCGGAGAAGCGCTTAACCCCACCCGGGGATAGGTGATCTGGGCCGTCGCGTTGGCGGCAAACAGGAAGAGTATCGCCAGCAGGGCAAAACTCGTCACCAGGATGATAAAGGGCAGGGAGCCCACGCGGTGCCGAGCTTTGGTGCGGATGCGAGGTTTCATGCCTTTTTCCCTATGACGAAAGAATCCTCCTGGGCGAGCCCTGGCCAGCCCGGGAATTGATTTCGGAGTAGTTTAATAGAGTATATGTACGGCACCGGCCAGGCCGCAAGAGGCCCCGGTATTTCAATGCTATTTCAAAAGAGTCACTTTGAGCCGTTGGGTGTCCTCGCGACCCTGAATGATGACGAAATATATCCCGGAACTCACCTGCCGACCGGACCTGTCCCGCCCCCCCCACTCCAGCTCGTGGGCGCCGGTGTGGAACATCCCGTCGCCCAGGATATGGATCAATCGACCATCCAATCCGTAGATGGAAACGCACACATCCTGGGCGGCGGCCAGTTCAAAACTGATCACCGTCCGGGGATTGAAGGGATTGGGCGCCGCGGCCACCTGTCCGATGGCAGCGGAGGGCACGGGAACCTCATCCAGGTTCTTTTCGCCCGTACAGGAAACCGGATGTGCTCCCAACGTTCCACAAGCAGAAGCGGGATTGTTCAAGGGTGAACCCGATTGGAGATGGAAACGATTTTCGGCGCTTACCTGAACCGAACAGAACTGGGGGTCGACCGAGAAATTACCGTCCTGGAATTCCATCCCGACCATTTTTGAAGCCCAGTCGCCCGCTGAATTTCCATGGATATCCGTACAGGAAATCTGCGGCAGCCACGGCCCGGATACGGAAATTCCACGACCCTGATTGAATGCAATGATGGAACCCGTAATCAGGGGAGAGGAATCCATGATCAACATGCCGCCTTCGAGGATACCGGCCTTGTTGAAGGCTACGGTGCAGTAATCCAGGTTGATCGGTCCATTGCCGAAACTGGCCAATCCACCTCCGAATCGGGCTTCATTGTCTGCAACCGTGGTATGCAGAAGGTCCGGATACGAGAGGTTGTCCGCATACACGCCTCCGCCGAAACCCCGCAGGCCGTCGGCGGTGTTTCCGCGCAGTTCCGAGTTCTCCACCCGCGGCGACGATCCTCCCCGGCAGGATATGGCGCCACCCCAATCCGCCCTGTTGGCGAGGAATTGACAATCCCTGACCACGGGAGATGAATCGTAACTCAAATCCAGCGCGCCACCGCCACCAGCGAGGGCGGAATTGGCGTAGAACTGGCACGAGACAATTTCCGGGGAGGAATGGGAACAGCGGATGGCCCCACCGTGACTGTCGGCCACGTTGGCTGAAAATACACAGTTCTCTATCCGGGCGTTGCTGTTGCTGATGAACAGCGCTCCCCCGCTTTGATCATAACTGGTCGACCCCGAAGCCCTGCCGTTCATGAAGGCGATGTTCCGGATGGTTACCGTATCGGCGGCGCTCTCCACCAGGAGGATTCGCCCCTGCCCCCCACCATTGATGATCACATCCTGGGGTATGGTGCCGGTCCCGGAAATCGTCACTCCGGACGGCACGGGCAGGCCGAACTCCCGATAGAGGCCCGGAGCCAACTGGATTTCATCGCCGCTGCCGGCCTTTTCCAGGGCGGCTGCAAGGGTGGGATACTGGGAAGGCACCGCCAGGGTGACGGCAAGGGCATGAGTGCCTGGCAGGGAAATGATGATCGCCATCAGGGCGACCCGGGCGAGGGGATTCATTGTGTCCTCCATGATGGCCGGTTTTGGCCGAATTCCGTTTGGTCCTCCCCCTTTCATTGGCACCCTTACTTGGCAAGGACCAGTCCACCCGATACAGGACATGTTGGGTGGGAAATGCTGAATTTGAGGTTAAATCATGGCATTGGATATAATTTCAATTTTTATTGATTATGGAAGCAGGGGCCCAAGGCCTTGCGGAAAATGCCACTAGGCAACGATGGCCGGTTTGGTGATGAGGTCTCCATCCTGAGGACAGCAGGTCGTAAAATTATAAGTTTCAGTATTGAACAACTTTAGGGGCGGGTGATAACTATCCCCGCCGCGGGATTGAATCGTGAAAGGATTTGGGGAAAGATTCTAAATTAATGAATTACAATTCAGTAATGTTCCGGTCCTGCTTGGGCACCGGTTCCTGCCCGAAGACACCTTGTCACAAGATGATTTTGAATACCGACATTTTGACAAAAAAAAGGCGTGAAACAACGGATCATTTGGAATTCAAGCGCGCGACGGCCCGCTTCCAGTCTCCATTGGTAGTCACTTTCCAGTTGTCCTGTTCCCCGGCGACGACCACCGGCGCGTGACCCCGCGCGGCCAAAAGTCCGCCGTCATCCGTAAATTCGATCCCCTCGTCCGCGGCCCAGGAATGGGCATCGTGGAACAGGTCCCAGCGAAAGACCTGGGGAGTTTGCACCGCGAGCAGGCTGGATCGATCCAGGTACACCGCAGCCCCCTCTTTTGCCTGAACAATCGTATCGGGCACCGCCACACCGGGCACCGCCCCTGCCGCTCCTCCAGAATCGGCCGCCCGGCAAAGCCGGACCAGCAACTCCGCCGAAGCAAAGGGACGGGCCGCGTCGTGCACGGCGACCAGGTCGTCCGGCCGCGGGGAAAACCTGGCCTCCAGTTCTTTGGCGGCATTCCAGGTGGAGGCCGTCCTTGAATGGCCTGCCGGCGCCAGGGCCCAGGGAATTTCCAGACCTTCCAAAGCGTCACCGGCGGTCTTGCGCCAGTCATCGGGTACGGTGAGAATCATGTCGGATGGAAAAAAACGGGCCGCGCGATCCAGGGTGAGGAATTCCCTCAGGCTGACGGTAAACAGAGGTCCGCGCCCGGTTGAGCGAAACTGTTTGGGTGTATCGCCGTCGGCGCCGGCCCGCAGACCCTTGCCTCCCGCCAACAGAATCAAATGGATGTCACCGCCGGCCATGTCAGTTCCCCTTTGCCCGACGCGCGGGCTGTTCCAGGGCCAGGGCCACCGCTTCCTCCACACTGGTGGCGGTCATCAATTCCATCGCTTCGACCTTGCCCGCGCGTGATCTCGATCCTTCAGTCCTAGCCATGACCGCCCTGGAAAATCCGTGCCGCGTGCCCTCCCTGAGCCGGCTCTCGAGGTCGGCGACCTGCCTGACCTCTCCCGTCAAACCGACC
>JAUVII010000147.1 GCA_030592845.1 Candidatus Krumholzibacteriia bacterium
AGATAGATGCCCTCCTCGCCAATGGTGGCGGTTATCTCGTTGCCCACGTTTTCCCGGGAAAAGACCACTTCGTCCACCGGTTCGTGGAAAGTTCCCTTGTAGACGAGGGTCAGGGTTCCCCCTTCTTTGGCGAGGCCCAACTGTTCCAGGTCCAGTCGTTGGAAAGGGCCGTCCTCATCTTCGGCCGGAGTCACCGATTGGCCAGGGACGGCTGCAGTGCCTTCGCCCCCCTTGATGAGTTCCACATGCAGACCGTCTCCGAGCCGGAGGATATCGATCCCCGGCGGAATCACCAGATTATCGGTTATCTGGACCGTGTGGTTTTCAAGTCCAAAGGATATATCGACCCTGTGGGCGATAACAGGCGCCTGGCCCGCCGCCAGGATCGGCATCAGCAGACAACCAGCTGTCAGGATCGGAATCAGGACTTTGCGAACGGAAAAGGGAAAATCCCCAGCCATGGTCGATCTCCTTGAAGGGGTACCCGGGTCAAGTCGATGTGAACACCGGAACAGGAGGAAAATATCCAAAAATTCGTCTGGTGAAAAATAATCCCTGGACCCCGGCAAGGGCAAGTTTCCTGTCCGGGGGGTTGTTATAAAAATCATTCCGGGGTCATTTGCGCTTCCGCCGAATTCACTATCGCCATTTCAGGTGTCCGCAAGACTTTTCCGAGGACTATAGGTCGCGAATCGCCCACATCGTACAACTGTGATGACCGGTCTCGCCCAAAGGCTCATCCAGGTATCTGAATCCGTATTTTTCGAACAGATGCCGGGCATGAAACATATTGTCCAGTGTCTCCAGATAAATTTGTCCATAACCCATTTCGCGGGCAGCTTCCAGACAGCGGTCCATGAGTTTGCGTCCCAGTCCCATCCCGCGGCCGGCAGGCATCACGTAAATTTTGCGTAACTCGCAAACACCCTTGTCGCTGGAGCCGGCCAGGGGGGCAAGACCCGCGCCCCCCAACAAGGTTCTGCCCTTGACGGCAACAAAATATGCGGACTGCTCCTGTCGGTACGCCTCATACATCCCCTCGACCTCGGGGTCCCCGATCGACATACCGTTTCCCTCGGCGCCGAATTCCGACATGACCAGGTGAATGACCGCGCTCATGGCCTCATCGTCGTCCGGAATGATGGGTCTGATCTCGACTTCGGTGAGCTTGTTGCTGCGAGCCAGGGCTTGAGCGTAGAGGCTCATGCCCCGTACCACGATGGCCTGATCCGCCGGGTTCAGCAATTCGAGAGCGGTACGTGTCTGCTGGTCGGCGACGGCATGGATTTCCCGGACCTTTTCCCTGCCGGCGGGCGTCAGATGCAGCTGACGACGCCGGCCATCTTCGGAATCCGTCAATACCTGGACGAACCCGTGATCGACCAAGGACCGAATCGTCCGGCTGGTGGATGAGACATCCTGGAGGAGAATGCCCGCCAATTCACCAACGGTCACGCGCCTTCGGTGGTCCAGTTCCACCAGGACATGACATTGGGAATGAGTGCAGCCGGTTTCACTGTAGCGTGATTCGAGAAAACCCAAGTGACGCGCAGCCTGGCGCGAAGCTTCGCGCAACCGCGCGACGGCGGTCTGCATATCTTCCATTATGGTCCGCTTTCCAAAGCTTTGGAATTCATTGGGTTCGACCCTCCGCAATACCGTGTTGGCCATATGTCGACAACCTTCCCTGTAACACCCTAGCATGGGAATGTCACCCCGTTAAGCCGGTTAAATAAAGAAAGGAACCCCGTGGGCGAGAGCCGGGGTTCCTTGATAGCCGCTTCACATCCGGTAATAACCGGTCTGGCGGCCCGGGGAAATCCTGAAAATCATCTGTACAGCGCCTTCACACCGCCCCAGGATTTTTTCTCGGTTGCGACGGGATTATCGCAGATGAGTCCGTCATGGGTGTATGTCACGGTGTAGGTGCCCTCGCTCGTTGGACCGAAACCGTCGACGATGAGATAGTAGAGCATCGGCGGTCCGAAATGGGTCCACTCGATGTGGTCCACCGCCCCGGCGTCACTGCCGGCCACGCAGCTGTCCATGTCCAGGCAATCGGTCACCAGGTAGAGAGCCTGATCCCAGTAGCCGTCGCGCTCAAGATCCACCACCAGGGTGGCGCCGTCGGACAAGCCCACCTCGTAGACCACGTCCGGGCCCTCGGTCTGGCCATAACCGGTGCAACTCGAGGCGGCGTTGGCCACGTCGTAATCGTTGGCATAACCCACGGTCGTTCCCGTAATGACGCGGGCGACGGCCGGTTCCAGGCAGATGCCGTCGTTGCAGTCCTCGGCACCCTGCAGTTCAACAGGGGGTTGGGGACCCGCCTCGCAAGTGATCGAGAGACTGTAGTCACCCTCGTCATCGGCGCGGTAACCATCGACGACGACGTAGTAGGTAGTATTGGCGGCCAGGGAGATGACGATTTCCTCATCTCCGTAACCGTCGCTGCCGGCCAGACACTGGTCTTCATCGCAGCCGTTGAGCAGGAACAATCCGAGATCGTCGTCGTTGTCGGCCGGCACCAGATAGATCGTCACCTCGTAGTCGGCATCCAGGGTCAACTCGTAGATAACTTCGCCGGCCGCGAAACCCCAACTCAGGCAGCTGTAGTATTCCACGACATTGGCTGCTCCGACATTGGTGCCGTCGACCACGGAACCACAGGTGATCTGAGCGGCCCCGGTACAATCAAGGAGAGCCTTGTTGAAGCCGGAGCAGTAATCCACCTTCTGAATCACTTCGCCGGGATGAGCCAAGGCCAAACTCGTCATAAGGGTGAAAATCCCCAGGACCAGTGTCAGTTTCGTTATTAAGCGCATTATTTCCCCTCCTGGAAAACGGTGAACTACTCAAAAAACTTTATTAATTGACGAATGATGTCGTGGCGGAATCAACACCCCCCTTTCCGGACCTTACATCACCACGTCTGGACACTAGTATATTTATATGTCATTTGTCAACTAATTATATGACATGAGACATACATTTGACATACATGAGCAAATATGGCAAAATCCACCTGGAACTGGATATTGCATTGGTCACTCATCGGCCCTCAGAAGAAAGATCAAGACAACATGTTACCAGATGAATTGACAATTCAGCGGCTGGGTCTACGAGTGTTCACCTGCCTCATCCTGTTACTTTCGGGGAACTTTGTTTTTGCCGGCACAGCTGTCGTCGGCAACTCGCAGCGCTATTCAGCCACAGAGAGAAACAACGCAAGATTGGTGGTCAAGGACGACACCGGCACGTTGCACGTCGTCTATTACGACAACGGGATCATCCACTCCTTCTCGAACGATGGCACCGGCACGTGGTCTTTTCCCCTGCGGATTACCGATATCGGCAGAAACCCGGCGATCGCGATCGGCAACGACGATGCACTGCAGCTTGTCTACAAGCGTGGAGGCACGACCGCCTATGATATCGTCCACCGCTCGTACGACGGAACGTGGAGCGAAGAAACGATTGTCTACAACAGCCCGCAGGTGGCGGTTTCCCGGCCCGCGCTGGCCGTGGACTCGTCGGGTGACCTGCACTGCGTCTGGCAGAGGTCCGGCTATGGTGCGACCCCCAACTCCGAGATCTGGTACTGCAAGCGTACGGCGGGCAGTTGGGGCACGGCCATTAACGTCAGCAGCACCTACGGGTCTTCGGAGTACCCCACATTGGCGCTCGGAGCCGATGACAACGTGCATGTCTTCTGGAAGGATTCCGGCGAGAACATCAGTAATCCCAAGATGGTGCTCTACCGGAAATTCACCGTGGGACCGGGATGGGATGCCGGGTACACGAATGTCAGCAACACCCTCGGCAACGACAGCAGCGCCACCATGGACCCGTGTGCGGTCGTCGATTCGCAAAACGACATGCATCTGGTCTGGAAGGATTACCAGCCGGGCAACAGGGAAATCTTCTACAAAAAATGTACCGGTGGCGTCTGGGACTTGACGCCGCTGAACTTGAGCGGAACAGCCGAAGCCTCGGACAGGCCGACCATCGGCGTCGATGACGACGACAACCTCACGGTGGCCTGGGCGGAAAAGACGGACGGTATCCACTACGAAGTATTGTTCCGTGAGTATTCTTCGACAGCCGGCGTCTGGTCGACAGCGACCAACATCAGCGGCACCGTGGGCAGCGACTCCCGTTTCCCGAACATACCGGCGGCCACCGGGCAGGGTATCATCTGCATCTGGACCGAGGGTGAAGGTTCTCCGTACGACGTCGTCTGTTGGTTCGAGGATACGATAAGCGCGGTGGACAACCAGGCGATTCCCGGGTCATCAGTGCAGGCGAGACTGCTTTCCAATCACCCTAACCCCTTCAACCCGGTCACCACGATTTCTTTTGAACTGCCGACCGACGCCATGGTGTCGCTCAACGTCTACGATGCGGACGGAGGTCTGATCAAGACCCTGGTCGCCGGTTGGCGCCCCGCCGGTGTGCAAAGAGCGACTTGGCTTGGTGATGACGACAAAGGCCGAGCGATGGGCAGCGGCGTCTACTTCTTGTGCCTGACGACGGACGGAACGCGCGATGTCCGCAAAATGCTCCTTCTCCGCTGATGCCGTTGGTTGTGTCTCTTAAATAGTGTCCCGGGCCGAGCGGGAAGCCGGTTGGCTGCTTTATCCGGCAAAGATGATCATATGGTAAAAAACGGGCGAGGGCCGCAGTGAGGTCGCGGCCCCCGCCCCGGGGGAAATCGGGAAGCAATTGGTCAGCTGACCGAGCGCAGTTTGGGTTTTTCACCGGTGTTGCCGTCGACCGCCTTGCCCACCTTCAGGACGAAGCAGTTGTCGCCCCGGTTGTAGACCAGTCCCAGGACCAGGCCGAAGATGGCGTGTCCCATCAGGCTGGGCAGCATGCCGGTGGCGGCGGCCACGTTCCAGTTCACTCCGAAACCCATGCCCATGAACAGCGGCATCAGGGTGAGCGGGCCCAGGAACCACCAGGCGACCCCGTAGGCCATGCCCGTGCCCAGGCCGCTGATCTTGCCGGTCACCGCCGGACCCAGCAGCAATCCGAACGATCCGCCGATGCCCGCGCTGATGGCCAGATGCACCACGAAACCGACTATGGCGCTGGGATAGCCGACCATCTTGCCGATCATGGGCAGGACACCCATGAAGGCCATCATCATTCCGAAAACCACTCCACCGACCAGTCCGCCGACGATTCCGGGCTTGATTCTATTGGCGATCATTGTTCTCCTCCTTAGACTATTGTTCAGGTCCACTTCTGGATCTTGTTGACAAAACTTTCGGACACATGGGTAAGTGCAGACTGTCGCCGGTTTGTTACAGGATATTTTTCCGAGCTGGAGAATCCCGCAGTGACCACGGTACAAGACAAACATTCCAGCCCGGGATTCCTGGACCTTCTGCGGGCCAGGGACGAGGCCGCCCTGCAGGGGTTGGTAAAGGAATACCTGCCGCAAATCCTGCGGGCCGCCAGGGGCACCGGGCTAAGCGCACAGAACGCGGAAGACGTCTGCCAGAGTACTTTTGTCACTTTTATCGAGAAAATCGGCGAATTCGAAGGCCGATCCCACGTCCGCACCTGGCTGTTTGGTATACTGTATCGTAAGATTTCAGAGATGAGGCGGGCCGCCCAGCGAGAGGGCTCCGCCGAAAGCATCGAAGACACCATGGAGTCCCGGTTCAAAACCGACGGCCACTGGCAACGACCGCCCCGCGGCACCGACATGGCCGCCTACGAAAGGGAAGTCCGGGAACATCTCGCCGATTGTCTCGATGGGATATCTACGGACCAGCGCATGGCCTTCGTCCTGCGCGAGGTGGAAGAAATGGATAGCGACGAGATCTGCCAAACCATGGCGATCAGCCGATCAAATCTGGGCGTATTGCTCTACCGGGGACGCAACCTTCTGCGGGAGTGCCTCGAGAAAAGGAACATCAGGGGTTGATTGATAATGTTGAAGTGCAGGGATATCTCAAGAATGGTGGCCACCGATGAAATCGAGGCTTTCGGTTTCATGAAACGGATGGAACTCAGGTTCCACCTGTTCATGTGCGGACACTGCCGGAACTACGTGGCTCAGATCCGTTCCATCGGGCAGGGCGCCAAAAACGCCGCCGCTGAAACCGAACCCGATCGGGAACAGCTTCAGCGGCTGGAAAAGGAAATCTGCGGCAAGATCTGCAATCACAACCATGGATCGAGCTAGTCGACGACCACCTCCACCATCACCATACCATCCAGATACTTGCCCGAGGCCGCCTGCAGGTCGGCCAGGGTCAGGTTGTCGTACGCGGTCAGGCCGTCCAGGTATCCCGCGATGTCCCCTTCCAACTCGGCCATCCCCAGATAGTAGGCCTGCCCCATGGAAGACAGACGACGCATCATCATGCGGCCGGTGCGGGCGGCGCTGATCTTTTCCATTTCCTGTTGGGTGATGGAGGCCGCGTCGAAACCGGTGATGAAACCCTTGAGTGCCTGCAAACCCTCGCCCATCCGTTCGGTGGGGGGATTGATCCATGAGACGAACTCTCCCCGGTCCCCCTTCACGTTGACCGAAGCCCCCACGCTGTAGCTGAGACCGCGTGTTTCGCGCAGGTCCATGGCCATGCGATCCGAAAGGATGGCAACGACCAACCGGAGAGCGGCGGCATCGCCCGGATCAACGGCCAGGATGGAGCCCAGGCGGATGGCGGCCATTTGCCCGCCGACGGTGGCCGTCAAACTGTCGGCCTGGGTGGTCACCGGCATGGGCGCCAGGCCGCCGGTCGGCGATCCGCTGCCGCCCAGTTCATTTTCCAGACTTTCCTTGAGTTCCTCGTGGGTGGCCGGACCCACAATGGAGAAGATCAGGTTCCCGGGGGCAAAAGCCTTGCGATAGACCGTCCGGACCTGGTTGAAATCGAGTTTGGCCAGGGACTCGGGGTCGCCCTCGGCAGGCAGGACCAAGGGGTGGTCTCCGTAGAGCGCCGCGTCCAGCATCGAATTTGCCGTGTTGCGGGCACTGGCTTCATGGCGTCCCAGTTCGGTGATCCGGTCTTCCCGCAACTTGTTGAATGCCTCCTGGTCGAAGGTCGCGTGCTGGATGACCTCGGTCAGCAGATCCAGCACCTCCGGTCCGTACGCCGATGCCGTTTCGATCCGGATGAAGCTGAAACGGCCGTTGGTGTAGTAGTTGTCCATGGGGATGCGGCCGTCGTCCACCAGCTTGACCACGGCGCCCAGATCCCGCAGGCGACGGGCCAGACACACATTGTCACAGCCGGGGACACCCTCGGTCAGCAATCGGTGCACCAGG
Source organism: Candidatus Krumholzibacteriia bacterium (assembly GCA_030592845.1). Classification (GTDB taxonomy): domain Bacteria; phylum Krumholzibacteriota; class Krumholzibacteriia; order LZORAL124-64-63; family LZORAL124-64-63; genus JAGLCY01. The sequence continues at coordinate 7,289 of JAUVII010000147.1, forward strand.
TCCAGGGCTCCCGCTTCGGCGTTGTCACGGTCGATGACCGCCCGGCCCCTGACGGCCAGGTGGATGGCGGTCAGCGGACTGTCCGGGTTGGTCTGACTGACCAGCACGGCTCCGTTGGTAAGTACGGTCCGGTCGACTTTCAGGGGCGCCGGCGCGGCCACGGGAGCCGTCATCGCGCCACTTTCTGAATCTTTTTCAGCACCGCCGCCTTGTTTTTTCATGGCTGCGGCCATGCCGGGGGGCATTTTCATCCCCGCGGGCATCTTCATGCCGGGTGGCATTCCGGGCATGCCGCCTTCGTCCTGTTTTTTGGCCGGATCGGGCTCGATCATGACCGCCAGGGTGGGCGCGTCGACCAGCCAGTTCGTCAGCACACGGGTCACGTCTTCAGCGGTCACATCACGCAATCCATCCAGGTAATTGACGAAAAAATCGGACCCGCCCAACGCGATCGATTCGGAGGTGTAGATCCCCGTCATGCGCAGTTGTTCACGCTGGAGCAGTGTTTCCACTTCGCTCATGCGCACGATGCCGAGGATGTCTTCGTTGGTGATCCCCATCTCGATCGCGCCGATCACCGCATCCTGAACCAGCCGGTAGGCCATTTCCGGGTCGGCCTCGTCGGGAAGGGTAAATTCCAGCGTGAGGCGGCCGAATCCCGAAGCCTTTTCCCACCAAATGCCCAGCTGGGGACGAACTTCCGCTTCCATATCGTCCAGGGCCATGGTCAAAATGCCGCTGCCTTCCAGGTCCAACAGCTGCGTCATGACCAGGAACGGGAAAAATTCGGTCATCCCGTAGGAGGGCGCCTCGAAGGAAAGGGCGAGGATGCGCTCGTCGCCCCCGCGCCGGGAGACCGTCGTCGTGCGGTCGATCAGGGCGGCCGGCTTCAGACCCTCGTAATCGATGGACCCTGGCGCCGCTGCCCCATAATAGGTCTCCAGAAGTTCCAGAGCCTGGTCCCGGTCGAAATTTCCCGCCAGGGTCAGGACCATGTTGTTGGGCACGTACCAGTACTTGTAGAAGTCGTACACGTCGTCGCGAACCATGTGTTCGATGGTCGACTTGGTGCCCAGGGTCGGCAGCTCCAGGCTCGAATCGGCAAACAGGGCCTGCCGCAGCGCCGTTTGGGCGTAGTGGCCCGGCCAGTCGCGGGCCTGCACGATTTCACCCACGACGATGCCCTTTTCCTTGGCGAATTTATCCTCGGGCA
>JAUVII010000341.1 GCA_030592845.1 Candidatus Krumholzibacteriia bacterium
GGGCCGGACGACTTCAAACACATCTTCGTTTTGGACAGCCGGTTGGATTGGAAACACCGCTCGGGCTGGTTCGCTGGGGTGACGGGGACCAACCTTTTGGACCGGCGGTACGAGGAGGTGCCGGGTGTGCAGATGCCGGGTATGCTGTTCACCGGGACGGTGGGGAAAACCTTCTGATTTTTTCTTATTTTGTTTCTGCTTGCAAGGCCCCCCGGGGGGCCTTTTCCATGCGCCGCAGAATGGCCGCCCCGATGGCCAGGGCCAACACGTTCATGGGAAACTGGTAGGCCGCGATGGCCAATATGTTTCCGATCCCGGTGAGGTAACCGCTCATCACGTAATGGAGGGGCACGAAGATCACGGGGGTGCAGACAAACACCAGCAGGAAAACCTTGATGTAATCGAACTCGACCTGCAGACGATTGAACTTCCGGAACAGGACCAGCCAGGCAACCACCAGGGAGATACCGACGATCATGGCCGCGGTACCCTGGATCAGGCGCTGGTCTCCACTGGCGGACAGCTTGAAGATGAAGAACCCGATGAGGAAGGAGGCGAGGTTGAGCGCGCCGATGACCAATGCGTTCAAAACCAGTTTTACGGTTTGCATAACCTCGCCTCTGTTCGTTTGAATCACCGGTAGAGTGCCTTGACCCCTCCCCAGGCCCGATCTTCGGTGTCCACCGGATAGGTTTGCACCTGCAGGGTCATATCGCTCTGCGGATCGAATTGGTAAGCGGCGACCAACGGATCATCCGGATCATCGGCGTCAAGGTAGGCCATGAAACCTTCAATGCTGGATGTCGGTCGGGTCGGTGCCATATTGATGATCGCCGTCGGGTAATCGCAGGGCATCGGCGAGCTTTTCATCTTTTCAGCCAGGTCGTCGGAATTTTGAGCTGGATTCCCGGCGAAAATGTCGACGGTGGCGATAATGGTCGCGATCCCGGTAACCGGGACAGGTTCGGCGAATCCAACGACGGTATTCCCGTTCGTACCGGCGTCGATGGCGTTCACCAGAAAATGCCAGCCCAGGATCGTGGCTTCTCCCTCTGTCCACAGACGGCATTCGAAACCGTGAATGTTTTCAACCACCCGGGATTCCCCGGTTCCGAAATCAGGATTGACCGCATCATAGATGAACAGGTAGGCGGTGTAGATCTGTTGACCCGGGCCGTAAAGGCACCTGTCGATGTAATCCTCATCCACATGGCTGGCAAGCCCCATGCGGTTTGAATCCCCGGCCGCGTTAAAGGCCATGGTCACCAAAAGAACCGTCACCATCAGCATGATCAATAGCGTTTGTTTCATTAAAATCCTCCCTGTGATTTTTGTGGGCGCAAAAAAAGGCCCCCGTGAAGGGGCCTTACGGGATAAACATATTGTATCACAGTGAATTGAGGATTTCAATAACTCCAGACAAGACCCCGGAAGATCACCTGAAGATCTCGATCTTCTTCCATTTTCCCGACTGGAACCGTCGCCACATCAGCACCCCCTGGGCCAGGTAGCAGGCCGAGGCCCCATACCAGGCCGCAATCACGTTGCCGTCTTTCATCACAATCAGGTACCAGGTCAGGGGGATGAACCCTCCCCACATCAATACCAGAGTCACGAGCATGGTGTAACGCGTGTCGCCGGCTCCCTGCAGGATGCCGCTGCTGAGCATGCGGATACCGTCGAAGTACTGGAAGATGGCCGCCGACACGGCCAGGCCCGCGCCCAGGGCCAGAATCTCGGGGTCGTTGGTGAAAACCTTGAACAACTCGTGCCTCAACAGGACGATCACCACCGCCAGCAGCAGTGAATAATAGGTGCCCAACTTGTAGGTCTGCCGGCCGTAGTGGGCGGCGATGTCCGGTTTGCCGGCACCGATCCAGTTGCCCGTCAGAACGCTGGCCGCGGTGGTCAGCCCCCACAAGGGCATGAAGCTGAAAGAGAGCAGCTGGATCGTGATCTGGCTCGCGGCCAATTGAACCGCACCCTGAGTGCCCACGAAAATCGTGAACATCAGGAAACCGCCCATGTCGATGAAGCCTTCCCAGGCGGCGGGCAGGCCGACACGGATCATGTTGCCGATGGCCCGCCACTCGGGCTTGCGGAAGCGGTGGATCTGATATTTTTGGCGCAGGCGGGGCGCCATCGCCCACCAGATCAGGGCCACCGCGTTGAGGAAGGTGCCGATGCTGGTGCCGATGGCGGCGCCCTTGACGCCCATCGCCGGCACGGCAAGCCAGGTGTGCCCGGCGAGTTCGAAGCCGCTCCAGCCGAAGATCAGCCACACATCGAGCACCATGTTCACCGCGTTGCCGATGATGCCCGCGTACATGGGCACCTTCACGTCCTTGCGGCCCTGGAAAAA
>JAUVII010000219.1 GCA_030592845.1 Candidatus Krumholzibacteriia bacterium
CGGTGTTCAACGCTTCGGGCGAGGTGGTTGGGCTGAACTTCGACCGGGCCTGGGAAGCGACCATCAACGATTATGCCTGGGACCACAGCTACAGCCGGTCCATCGGGGTCGATATCCGCTACGTGCTATGGGTGACCTGGAAAGTGGGGGGCGCCGACCGCCTGCTGGCCGAGATGGGCGTCACCCCCTGATGGATGGGGCCCTGATCAGACCGGTATAGATGATCCGGTCCGGTTCCGCCAAATGTCACCGACCGAGGACGCATACCTTTTCGGGTGACAACCTGCCCGGAATCCGGCGGTTGAATTTCCTGTCCCTCTCCCTGCCCAATCCAGTATCAGAGGGATTTGCGGCCGATCATAGCCTGCACCACAACCTGGATTCCCAGCAGAAACCCAAACGCGCACACAATGGCGGCTCCGGTGGGAAGATCCAGCACATAGCTGCCGGCCGAGCCCATGACCACGGCCAGAATACCCACAGCCAATGTGTAAATCATTTGTTTTCCCAAACCGGAAAACAAACGCATCCCCATCACCGTGGGCACAACCAACAGAGTGAAAACCAGCAGCACTCCGGCTATCTGCACACTGGATGTGACCACGGTTCCCAGAATCATGTAGAACACAATATCCCACAGGCGCACATTCAAGCCCTCTTTGCGGGCCTGATCCGGCTGGGTGGAAATGCGGCGCAAAGGGCCACGCCAAACCCAGAGCAGAACCCCGAGAAAAGCATACAGCAATGTGGTTTTGATCAGCGTCGCTCCAGACACCCACAGCAATGATCCCACCAACAAGTGATTGATCAACTCACCACCGTGGGGCACCTGGGTCAGCAACAGAATCATCGCCGCGCTGAATACCACATAGATCACGCCGATGTACGCTTCCTGGGGGACCCGCTGGTTGCGTGTTCTTGTGCTGGAGATGAGCAACGATCCCAGAAAAGTGCTGCCCAAAGCAATGGCGTAAGTGCTTCCGGTCCCTGGTTCGCCACCCAGTAGCAGCGAGATCGCCACACCAAAAGCCGCCACCTGGGCCAGGGCAATGTCCACAAAGATGACACCACGTTTCACCACGTGAAACCCCAGGTGAGAGTGCATGGCCACCAGAACGATGGCCATCACCACCGGCAGAACCATCATTTCCAGGAATCCGCTCATACCTTACTCCTTGCTTGCAGCGGTCGCTGCCTCAGCCATTCGGGTACATAAACGATCAATGAAATCGAAGTAATTGTCCGTGCCCTTCTGTGCTCCGCTGTAACCGGGCAGCACGGCCAGGGATGTGCCGATTCGTTCGGCTACATCTTCGGCCACATCCTGATGATCCCACTGGGCGGCCACAATCATGACTCCATCCAAGTCGCGACCTTTCTCAATGACGCTCTGCACATGCCGGGGCGAAGGTGTGATTCCCGGACGATTCTCAATTTCCCCCACCACTTTCAAGTGCTGCCAGTGGGTAAAATAATTCCAATGAGAATGGTAAAGAATGATGGACTTGGTTCTCGCCTCGGAAAGTTGCTCGTACCAGCCGGGCAGGCGGCTGGCGACTTCACCGGCAAAAACCGTGGCCCGGTCCTTGTACGCGGCCTTGTTTTCAGGATCCAGCTGCCCCATGCGGTAGGCCATTTCCTTGGCGATGAGAACGGCGTTTTCCGGGTTCAAGGTATAATGAGGATTTCCCAGGGCATGGATATCACCCATGGCCCGGTCCACATTTCCGTCTGGAATATCGAGAATGGTTTTGATGGCTCCGGAACAATCCATATCGCCCTCGGACCCTGGTTTGATACGAGGATTCCTGGCCTTGTTCAAAAGCAGGGGCAGCCAGCCGATTTCCAACTCCAAACCGTTGTAGCAGAGCAGGTCGGCCTTAGCCAACTTGCGGGCCAGGGACGGCTTGGCAGGCAGGAAATGAGGATCCCGGGGCCCTGGGCACAGAGTGGAAACCTGGGCATCGTCGCCTCCCACAGCTTCGGCAATGCGCGCCAGATCTGAGATGGTCGTTACAACTTTCAGGTCGGCCAGGGAGTGCCCTACAACCGCAGTCATCATGATAACGACAAGGAGAATTGTTTTGATGGCAGACATTCTGTCCTCCTAATACAAGTGGGCTGGGTGAGAGCCGATGGTGAAGCTCCATTGAATGGAAAAGCGAAGGTCATCTGCGGAGGAATCGTCACGCTCCTGATAGGCAACTTCGGCCCGAATAGTGCTGAATTCGCTGGGCACGAAAGCCACATTGAATTTGGCTTCGTTCCAGCCTTCAAGACTTTCAAATCCACCTTCGTAAACACTTTTGTCGCGAGTCAGGCCATAAGCCAGGCCCATCCACCAGGTGCGGGCAAACCGGTACTGGAACTGGGAATAAAACCCGAAGGGATTGCCGGTTGCATTGTTATCGGGCTCGGGAATGACAATCTCATTGGTCCAGTTCACGGCCGGACCCTGAGACAGGGAACCGGAGGACCATTTGTAAGTCAGATCGGCACCGAAAATATTCTTCTGATTGCTGCCCGTCAGCTCGCGATCGGCGCCTGGACCGGAGATGAAGGAGCCCCCGAATTCCAGGGTTCCATCCATGGAAAGATCCCACATGTTGCTCAGGCGGGCTCCGTAGGACAGATCACGATTATCGCTGTCGAAAACCCCGGCCTGGCCATCGGTGCCGTAAATAACCAGCTCGCTGTACCAGGGAAGGGGTACGGACATGTCCACGGAAACACCCACATCGAGCATGCCGGGAATGAACTCGTCAACGGCCAGAGGTGCGTCGACAAAAGCCCACTGGTGCGGGTGCAACATGGCCTGTTTACCGAAGGGCAGGAAGAATTTTCCGAGGGTGAGCCCCAGCCCCGCCGGCATGTTGGTGCTGCGCAGGGAGGCGGTTTCAATGAGGGTATCGTAGGTTTCGCTGTCTTCCTGCTGGGCCCAGACCACGATCACATCAGCGGTCCAAAACGGATCCACCACCGAGGTGAACTCGACTTCGGCTTCCTGCAGAAAGATACCGTTGGCATCGGAAGCCGGGTTGTCTCGGGAAACCGTGCCCAGGAAAAGCCCGTTGACGCTGATGGCCGGGTTCATGAGACGGGATACACCGGTGGAAGTGCTCGATGTCTGGGCCGCCGCCATACTGGCTGACAGCAGCAAAGCAACCACCACTGACAAAGGCAGGGATTGCTGTACATTTCTGGCCATTTTATATTCTCCTGATTCAATGGAACACACGGCAGAGCCTGGGCACTACCCGTTTGAAAATGATGAAATCAGTTCAAACAGAAACAGGAGGAGCGCGGGTGTCCGGCAGGAATCGGGGTGCAGCAAACGGGTTTTTTTCGCTCAATGGAGGGATGACCATCACCAGCTTGTCATGCCAGCATGGTGGTTCAATGGTCAACAAAGCTTCGGTCAGATAATGAAATTTTGCGTCGTGATCGTAGCTTGTTTCGGCGGTGCCGGGAGATCCATGGGCATGGTCAATGAAGTGGGCATATTCCCGAAAAGTCATGCTGCTGACAAGGAGCATGGCCATGAGGAACATGGTCACCGAAGTTTCCCGGGAATTGGTTTTTATGAGCCACTTCATGATTGCAAGCTACCCATATTTAAGGGAAGATCAAATTTATTTTTCCCCTGAAATTCCTACTAAAAACCAGTGTTTTTGTGCGTTGCCAGACCGAACCAGAGTCGCATCCCAAAATCCCAAAGACACATTTTCTAATTTGATCTTGCCTGTGTAATTCCGGCATTCACTTAAGCAACGTTCTTACTTTTCTCGAACTCGATCGGGACCTGTCCCTCCAGAATATTCATCCGACCGCAAATTCGACATATCCGCTACGTGCTGTGGGTGACCTGGAAAGTGGGGGGCGCCGACCGCCTGCTGGCCGAGATGGGCGTCGCCCCCTGAGTGGTGGGAGCGTGATCAGACGCGGGCCAGGGCCTGCCTCAGATCGGCAATAATGTCCTCGACGTTTTCCAGTCCCACCGAAATCCTCACCATGGCCGGGTCGATGCCCACGGTGACCAGTTCTTCCTCGTTGTAGGTGGAGTGGGTCATGGTCGCCGGGTGTTCGATCAACGTGTCCACATCGCCCAGGCTAACGGCCAGGGTGCAGAGTTGGACGGTGTCCATGACGATCCGTCCCGCCTCTTTTCCACCGCTGACCATAAAGCTGATCATGCCGCCGAATCCCCGCTGCTGGCGCGCCGCCAGTTCGTGCTGGGGGTGGGTCTTCAGGCCGGGGTAGATGACCCGGTCCACCTTGGGGTGGTAGCTGAGAAACTGGGCCACTTCCATGGCGTTGGCCATGTGCCGGTCCATGCGCACCGGCAGGGTCTTCAAACCGCGCAGCAGCAGCCAGGCGTTGAAGGGGGAAATACAGCCGCCGATGTCCCGCAGGGTCTCCATGCGCGCCTGCATCATCCAGTCCGCCTTGCCCACCAGGATGCCGGCCACCGTGTCGCCGTGTCCCCCTATGTACTTGGTCGCCGAATGCAGGACGATGTCCGCTCCCAGTTCCAGGGGATTCTGCAGGTACGGCGTGCAGAACGTATTGTCCACCAGCACGGGGATGCCCTTGGCCTTGGCGATTTTCACCACCGCTGGAATATCGGTCAGAACCAGGGTCGGGTTGGCCGGGGTCTCCAGGTAGATCAGTTTGGTCTTTTTGGTGATGGCCTTGGCGAAGTTGGCCGGGTTGTCCGCCGGCACTTCGGTGACGTTGATGCCGAACCGGGGCAAAGTCTGGGTGAAGAGCTGGTGGGTGCCGCCGTACAGCGTATCGCCGGACACGATGTGGTCGCCGGCCTGACAGCAGGTCAGCACCGCGGTGGTGGCCGCAGCCATCCCGCTGGCCAAAGCCAGCGCCGCTTCACCTTTTTCCAGATAGGCCATTTCGGTTTCCAGGGCGGTCTGGGTCGGGTTGCCCAACCGTGTGTAGACGTAGCTTGAATCCTCGCCCCTGAACACGGCCGCGCCATGTTCGGCGTTTTCGAAGGCAAAAGTCGAGCTCTGGAAGATGGGCGTGCTCACCGCTCGGATGGGCTTTTCGCCTTCATGCTTGTCCAGGTGTTTTTTCCC
>JAUVII010000282.1 GCA_030592845.1 Candidatus Krumholzibacteriia bacterium
CCCCGGCAGGTTCTGGGCCGGACAAAAAACAACTTCCTGGAACCGAGGGAGCTGTGGGAAATGGTGGGTCAGGTTCCCAACGTCGTTTTCCCGGGAGGCATGACCATCGCCGAAACCGACGACGACGGGTTCGCGGTAACATCCAGCGAATTACGTCTTTATTATGGTGCAGCGGACACCTCGATCGGCCTGGCCATTGCGACCGTGGCCGAGGTCATCGCCGCCTGTGAAAAGGGAGAATGAGTTGGCTCCATCACCGCGCAAAGCCTATCTGGTTTCCCACACCCACTGGGACAGGGAATGGTATCAGACCTTCAGCCGCTTTCGGGTGAACCTCGTCGAGGTCGTCGATCTCGTGCTCGACGCCCTGGATCACGACCCCGATTTCAGGCATTTTGTTCTGGACGGCCAGACCGCCGTGATGGAGGACTACCTTGAGGTTTCCCCGCACCAGCGCGACCGCGTGAACAGGCTGGTGCGCGAAGGCCGGCTGGCCGTGGGTCCCTGGTACATACTGCCCGATGAATTCCTGGTCAGCGGCGAATCCACCGTGCGCAACCTGATGTTCGGACGTAAAGCCGCGCCCCTGGGCCGCGTGCAGAAAGTCGGGTATATGCCCGACAGCTTCGGCCACCTCGCCCAGATTCCCCAGATCCTGCAACTGGCCAACATCGACTCCTTCGTCTTCACCCGCGGAATGGGCGCCGAGACCGAAGACCCGGGCTGGATTTTCCGCTGGGTCGCCCCCGACGGGTCTGAAGTTCTGGCGGTTAACCAGTGCGACGGTTATTGCAATACGGGTGGGCTGGGTTTCGCGGAAATATGGCACGCCCACACCCGGCGCGCGGTCGATCCCGCCAAGGCGGTGGCCAAGGTGGCAGAGCTGTTCGACAAGATGTCCCGGCGGTCCGGCTGGGACCCCGCCCTGCTGAACAACGGGTGCGACCATTTTCCTCCCCAGCAGGATTTCGGGATCATTTTGAAGGCCCTGGCCGAAGCCTGGCCCGAAACGGAATTTGTCCACGGGCGCTTCGAGGATTTCCTGCAGGCGGTGCGCGAAGAAACCCCGGACCATGACAGGCCGGTCCTGGCGGGCGAACTTCTGGGAGGAAGGGATCATCTGATCCTGTCGGGAGTCTGGTCCGCCCGCATGCCCCTGAAACAGCAGAACGAGGAATGCCAAAACCTGTTGACCAGGTACGTCGAACCCCAGGCAGCCGCTGCTCATTTCCTGCATGGCCACCAGTGGCCCGGCGGGCTTTTTGATTCCGCGTGGAAGGAACTGTTGCGCAACCATCCCCACGATTCCATCTGCGGCTGCAGCACCGACGCTGTTCATCAGGACATGGACACCCGGTTCGCGGCGGTCCGGCAGACCGGGGAGCAATATTTGTCCCGCCTGATGAACCGTCTCACTCCCATGTTCGCCAAACAGGAAGAGGACGATCGCGCCACGGTGATCGGTGTGGCCAACCCGCTGCCATTCGCGCGGAACGAGGTCATTGAACGGCTGGTAATCCTTCAGCCCCTGGGCTACGACCTGGAAAACCTGAGCCTGCTGGACGAACAGGGAAACAAGGTGCCCTTCGAAATCATCGGCCGCCGGTTCCTGGAACGTTTCTGGGGTATCGATTACCGGGCTGAACTGTTCTGCGACGACCAGCTCGACCTGCTCGACACATACCTGCGGCGGTTCGGCGACCGCATCATCGGGACCGAAAAGGACGCCGGCACCAGGGACTGTTTCCTTCACATCCGCTTCCTGGCGCGCGACCTGCCCGCCGTGGGGCATGTCCAGTACCGGTTGGTCGACGATGCGGCGGCGGGCTCCGCCGTCACCGTCGCCGATCCGGTTTCCTGCCGTCTTGTCTCTGGAGGGGCAACCCTTGAAAACCGGCACCTTCGGGTCGAACTCCACCCCGACGGCACTTTCGATCTCGAGGACAAGGAGTCGGAACGCCTTTACCTCGGCCTGAACCTGCTGGAGGACGCCGAGGACATCGGCGACGAGTACGACTATTCTCCCGCGGAAATCAACGGCCTGTTTTTCGCCGCCGGCTGTGAGGGAAAGATCAGGCTCGGCGGCCGGTCCGCCCTGGCCGCCACGGCGGAAACGACTTTCAGATTCGATCTCCCGCGCTCCATCGAGCGGGACAGAAAAAGCCGACACCCCCGGACCACGCCCATGGATGTCACGGTGCGCCTGACCCTGAAGACCGGTTCGCGGCGGGTGGACATCGAAACCGACTTCAACAACCGGGCTTTCGACCACCGCCTGCGGACCTGGTTCCCCACCGGTCTGAAGGTGGATGAAGTCGTCTCGGACGGGCACTTCATGCTGAACAAGCGCCCGGTGGTCCGGCCTTCGGACGATAACTGGGACCAACCGGCCCCCCCCACCTGGCCCCAGCAGGATTTTTCATATCTCCAGGAGGGGAAAACCGGGTTGGCCGTGTTCAACCGCGGTCTGCCCGAGTTCGAAACCTTCCGTGACGAAGACGGGGGTGTCATTTACGCCCTGACCCTGCTGCGCTCGGTGGACTGGCTGTCACGCGATGATTTCCCCACCCGCCGCAACACCAACGCCGGCCCCACCCTGCACACGCCCGACGCCCAATGTATCGGACGCCACACCTTCCGCTATGCGGTAATGCCTTTCGCCGACGACCCCTTCACGGCGGACATCAAGGGCGAAAGCGAGCGCTACCGGGTGCTACCGCCCACCCACCAGGGCGTGGCCGACGGCATGACCGAAGGCGGCCTTTCCCTGATCCGCAAAATCGATCCGCGGGTGGCCGTCACGGCCATTAAAAAAGCGGAACGTGGTGAAATTCTGGTGGTCAGGATGTACAATCAGGCCGATGCTGCGGTCATCGAGACCCTGCACTTCGAGATCCCGGTCCTGGATGCGGAGAAGATCAATCTTCTCGAAGGACCATTATTGATGGATCGTGGCGAACCGGCCGTCACTCACGGCGGGCTTCGCCTTCGTATTCCTCTGGAACCGCACGAAATCGCCACTGTGGCCATTGCGTTCGATTCCCTTGCCCCGGAGGATCAGCCATGACTTCAAGACGTGAATTTCTTGTCGGGGCCGGCGCCGGGCTGGCCTCCCTGGGCGCTGCCTATATGGCTCGGGCCCAGGAACGCCCTCCCTACAATCCGAACTCCATGAATCTGATCGACGAAATCGTGCCCCCCGACGGAGATCCGGGAGCCCGGCCGTTGATCGTCAGCACCTGGCGTCACGGATTGCCGGCCAATGAAAAAGCCTGGGAAGTTTTGAAAAACGGCGGCCGCGCCCTGGACGCCGTCGAACAGGGCGTGCGGGTGGTCGAAGCCGACCCGGAAATAACCAGCGTGGGTTACGGCGGCCGTCCCGACCGGGAAGGGCACGTCACCCTCGACTCATGCATCATGGACGAGACCGGAAACGCCGGTTCGGTGGCGTTTTTGCAGAACATCATGCACCCGATCAGCG
>JAUVII010000196.1 GCA_030592845.1 Candidatus Krumholzibacteriia bacterium
AGAAACCGTAACGGTTATTTTGCAGGGAGACGGATCTTCAACACTTAAAATCGGCTGCATCGGCGCAACGATATCTCCAATCCGAACCTGCACACCAGCCACGATCCCGTCAAAAGGAGCAGTCACGGAGAACATGGAAAGCTGCACTTTTTGACCGGCAAGCTCACTTTGCAGGGCAGCCATCTGGACACCGGCTTCATTGTAACGGTTCTCCGACGCCTCCATCTGCTGGGCGCTGATGGCATCGTTTTCGTACAACATGCGGTCATTGTCGAGGGTGGATTTCAGATTCGACCTGGTTTGGCACATGGCGGTTACGGACCGGTTCAGGTTCGCAATGGCCGTTGTCGTGGCCAACCGGCCGGCCAATGGCGCTTCGGAAGTGCCATCAATTTCCAGGATGATGTCTCCCTTGCCGACGGTTTCGCCTTCCCTGGCCAAAATCCGGCTCACCTCGCCACCCACCCGGGCACGCACGCTTGCCTGACGGTCAGAGCTGATCACTCCATAACCAACACGCTCAGCGGAAAAATCCCCCCGGGTTACCTGTCCCGTCATGACCGGAACCATGGCGGCCACGGAAACACGCTGGGACATCAACTGGCCTTTGCGAACACGAACAAGGTTTACGGCCGCAACCAGGACCAGGACCACAATGATTCCATATATTATCCGGCGTCTCATCGGCATTCTCCTTCAATGGTCAGCTGCAGGCTGTTCAAGGCGATCAATAGGTTGTGGCGGGCTTCGGCCAAGGATGCTTCAGCCATGCTTTGTCCGGATTTTGATTTCAGCAGGTTGTCGATGTCACCCCGACCCGTGTCATAACGCAGCTGTTCCAGGCGACCGACTTCCGTTGCCAGTTCAAGGGTGGTCTGCTGGGTTGCAATGTTACTTTTCGCGTTGTCGACGGCGGCTATGGAGGCGGTCACTTCCGCGCGGATTTTTCCCTCCATGTCGAGCACGTCATACTCGGCGCTGCGAGCGGTCATGTGGGCCGTGGAAGAGAGGTTTTTTCGGCGGCCCATGTCCAGCAAAGGGATGCTGACCAGGGCGCTTACCGACCAATAGGTATCATCAAAATCGATGGTCCCGCCGTGGGATCCGCTGAGATTTCCACCGATGCTGACCTGGGGCAGACGGCTTCCTCCGACAACACTCGCGTTGGCCCGTTGGGCAGCGGCCATGTCCTTCATGGCCTTCAAGTCGCCCCGGTTGGTCAAAGCCGAGTCGACCAGAGCCGTGGCAGGCGGCAGGTCGAACTCCAGACCGGAATCACCCACCGGCACCAATTCGTACTGGGCAGCCGCACTCTGATTTTCGCCCAAAAGCGCCACCAGGGCCGCATAACGTGTTTCACGTCCCAGTTTCAGCGACTGGGCCTTCATAGTCACATTCTGTTGTTCCACTTTGGTTTTCAACAGATCCACGCGGGAATATTTGCCGGCCTCCCGGCCCATTTCGATGTGGCCCACCAGTGAGTCCAGGGCTTCTTTTTGGGCCTGCCAGGCGGCCATCTGGGCATCGAGGGATAAAATGTCCACATACGCAACCAGGACCTGGTGCCGGACTCCCAGGATCGCCCGCCGTGTTGCCAGGCTGCTTGCCGACGCCGTCAACTGTGCCGATTCCCGTGTTCCGCTTACCGAACCACCACCGTAAATCGGCAGCCGATAATCCAGACTCCAGAAAGCGTATTGGTCATCGAAGGGCATATTGGCAGGGCCCTGCATCAGCATATTCTGTGTTATCGGGCGGATCAAAGTATCTTCGTCACGGACCGTCACACCGCCATTGAGCATTAATTCGCCCAACCAACGATTTTTCTCGGATTGGGCCCGATCATCCTTTGCCTTGGCACCGGCCTGCAGTGATTGGATGTGGTGATTGGCCTGCATGGCCCTGTATATGGCCTCATCCAGGGGCAGGATTACTGCGTTGTCCTGCGCTCCGGTGGCCAAAGGAACCTGGGCCAACAAAGTCACCAGGAAAATCGCTCCAACGGATCGCCTCATGCGATCACTCCTTTCAAAAAGACATTTAAAGCCGGCCGGCTTGAGTCAAAGACGCTGGCAGTTTGTCCACCGAGAAGAAAACGGGTGATAATGGCCTGGACTGTACCCATGTACACCAGGGCCGCGGCTGCGGGGTCCACCTCTTGTCGAATCTGACCCCTTGCTTCAGCCAGTTCGAGATAGGCGGCAACGCGACCTGTTTGGCTTCGGAACATCTTTTGAAGTTCCTGTCGGATGGCAGGGTCGTCGCTAAAAGCCGACTCTGAGAGAAAGAGAAGGGTCACACCCCGTACTTTTTCCAGATATTGCAGTTGGGCCTCGAAATAATTAGGCAAAAACACTTCAGGAGCCTCGTTCTGGTCGAATTTTTGGAATACTTCTTTAAAACAACCGGATATGCGCTGGATCATGCTGATGATCAGATCCTGCTTGTTTTTGAAGTGCCGGTACATGGCTGGTTCTGAAAACCCCATGCGTTGGGCAACTTTGCTCATGGTCAGCTCATTCAGGCCGTTTTCGATGATCAGCTTCATTGCCTCATCGAGGATGGCTTCTTTTCGTTCAGTACTCATTGGACCTGTCTTTCGGTTAGTTATAGATAACTAACTTAATAGCGTAAAACCTGTATGTCAAAGTATCCGTTACTTTTCCATTGTTCTTTATGCCTGCCATTTAATCCATCTGGGATATTCGATGTCTGGATCAGCTACAGGATCGTCCAGGCTGCAGTCGGGAGGCTAATTCTGCCTGCTCCTGGCTTCAGCGCGCATGCCGCGCAGTTTTCCCAACAGTTCCAGGGACTCGGTATCGGCCTGGTCGAATTCCAGGCGGTGCCAGTAAAGGGTCAGCCGCTCGAAGCTCTCTTCGATGGCGGCAAGGGCCGTGGGATCATCGTTGTCGGCTTCAACCAGGCTCTTATAACCCACGATGGCATTGACACGGCTCATCAATTCGTCCGTCCGCGTAATGACCCCGTCTTCGGCGTCCTGGTCGTGGCACTTGAGGCACTGTCTCTTCACCTTGGACACGAACATGACGTCCATCTCCATGGAGCCGTGGCAGGTCGCGCAATGGGGGGCGTCCCGCTCGCCTTCGAGGGCCTGGAAGTGGCCGCTGCCGAGGAAGGCCTCATACTGGGACTCGTGACAATCCCCACAGATGGCCGGGATGTTGTTCCGCATCACATTTTCCCGCACACCCGCATGGGCAACGTCTTTGTCCGTGGAGGTGGAGTCTCCGCCGTGGCATTCGGCGCAACCCAACCCGGCCAGGCCGTGGACCGAGGTTTCGTAACCCACGTGATAGTCGTAGTGGGTCTTGTGCTTGACCTTGAAAACCGAAGTGTTGTGGCATTCATGGCACTGGTCCGCCAAGGCGCCGCTGGCCAAGAAACAAAAAAGCAGGGTGATGATAAGGGATTTGCTGGGCATGGTGGACCTCCCGATTTCGACGATGACGTCCCGGATCCAGACTCTAACATATAGAGTTGCAACCGGATATGCATTTTCAAGTTAGAGCATCCAGAGTGTGGGGTCTGGATTAGCAGTCCAAACACCCCTCATAACACCTTGAAAATGATAACCATAAAATAGGACTATTATGTCCTCTTTATTCTTGACGCCTGAAATATAAAATGCAAGACTAATTTTGAATTGGGATTATTGGTCGTTTCCTGACCATTAAATCCCATGTTAACAATATCTCTTTTGGTGGGAAAGCCAGGCAAAGGAAGGGTCATGTTCCGAGGAAAAACCCGATGGATGACAACGGTCCTGATCCTTGAAATTTTTATCTTCATGGCCGGCCCGGTCCACGCCGCTGAAACCGGCGAGCAGATCTTCGCCCGGATCTGCAAGGTCTGCCACACCATCGGCCAGGGCAAACTGGTGGGGCCCGACCTGGCCGGGGTCAGCAAACGCTACGACCCCGAGTGGATCATCCCCTTCGTTCAGTCCTCCCAGACGGTGATCAAGTCCGGCGACGCGGTCGCCGTGGCGCGCTTCGAGGAATTCAACAAGCTGATCATGCCGGACAATCCGGTCAGCCGCAGCGAGGTCCTGTCGATCATCGCGTACATCGAGACCACCGCCGGCGACCCCATGTCCGGTGACGAAGTCCGACCCACCCCCCTGGATACGGCAACGGACGATGATCTGGCCCTGGGCGGATCCCTCTTCCAGGGCACCACCCGCCTGGCGGGCGGCGGTCCGGCCTGCAATACCTGCCACCATGTTCATCAAAAAGGCATTATGGGCGGCGGCATCCTGGCCAAGGATTTGACCAAGGTCGTGACCCGCATGGGCGCGCCCGGAGTGCAGGCCATCCTCGGCAGCCCGCCTTTCCCGGTCATGCAGCAGGCCTACACGAATCATGACCTTACCGAAGATGAGATTTTTGCCCTGACCGCGTTCCTGCAGAAGCTGGACCAGGACCAGGAGAAAGAGACCTACAGCACCTACGGGGCCCAGATCTTCTCCATGGGCACTTTCGGGGCCATGCTCCTGATGGTGCTCTACGCCATGATCTGGATGAAGCGCAAGAAGAAGCGTGTCTACGGCGCGATCCATGACCGGCAGATAAAATCCACCTAGAAACCCGAAAGACGGAAAGAGAAACATGAGTTGGATCCAGGACATCATTTCGCCCCAGACCCGCAAATGGGAAGAGTTCTACCGCAACCGTTTCCAGCATGACAAGGTCGTGCGCAGCACCCACGGAGTGAACTGCACCGGTGGTTGTTCGTGGCAGATCCACGTCAAGGACGGCATCGTGGTCTGGGAGACCCAGCAACTGGACTACCCTCTGCTCGAGGGCGACCTGCCTCCCTACGAGCCCCGCGGTTGTCAGCGCGGCATCTCTTTTTCCTGGTATCTGTACAGCCCCCTGCGGATCAAGTACCCGCTGATCCGGGGCGCGTTGATCGACGCCTACCGCGCCGAAAAGGAAAAAACCGGCGACCCGCTGCAGGCCTGGGAAAACCTCCAGAACGACACCGAGAAACGTACCGCCTACCAGAAGGCCCGGGGCCGCGGCGGATTCCGGCGCATCCACTGGGACGAGGTCATGGAACTGATGGCCGTGGCCAACATCTACACGGCCAAGAAACACGGCCCGGACAGGGTGATCGGCTTTTCGCCCATCCCCGCCATGTCCATGCTCAGCTACGCCGCGGGCTCCCGCTTCCTGCAGCTGTTCGGCGGAGTGAACCTGAGTTTCTACGACTGGTACTGCGATCTGCCCACGGCTTTCCCCGAGATCTGGGGCGAACAGACCGACGTCTGCGAAAGCGCCGACTGGTACAACGCCAAGATGATCGCCGACATGGGGGCCAACCTGAACATGACCAGGACCCCGGACTGCCATTTCTTCGCCGAGTCGCGGCACAACGGGACCAAGTCCGTGGTTTTCTCGCCTGATTTTTCGATGGTCAGCAAATACGCCGACCAGTGGGTGCCCCTGCACGCCGGCAGTGACGGCGCTTTCTGGATGGCGGTTTCCCACGTCATCCTGAGCGAGTTCCACCACAAGGCCAAGACGCCTTATTTCATCGATTACGTCAAGCGTTACACCGACAGCCCCTTCCTCGTGAAGCTGGAGAAGAACGGTGCCGGATACAAGGCGGGCCGTCTCTTGCGGGCGGGCGAACTTCCCCAGTTCTCGGCCCTGTCCAACGGCGACTGGAAATTCGTCAACATCGATGCCGAAACCGGGGATTTCGTGGTGCCCAAGGGCAGTTCCGGTTCGCGCTGGGATGAAAAGCCGGGCAACTGGAACATGAAGTTCGAAAACGCCGCCGACGACCAGGCCTACGATCCGGTGCTCACCCTTCTCGATGGTTACGACGAGATCGTACAAACCGAGTTCATCGAATACGGGATGGATGAGACCAGGCTTCGCGGCGTGCCGGTCAAGTACGTCGAGACCGCCGCCGGCAGAGTCGCCGTGACGACCGTCTACGACCTGATCATGGCCCAGTACGGAGTGGGCCGGGGCCTCGAGGGCGATTACCCTGCCGACTATACCGACAAGGACGCCGCCTACACTCCTGCCTGGCAGGAGGTCTTCACCGGCGTCGACTCGAAGACCGTGATCCAGTTCGCCCGGGAATGGGCTGGCACCGCCGAAATCACC
>JAUVII010000313.1 GCA_030592845.1 Candidatus Krumholzibacteriia bacterium
GGTGTTCATGAACACCGAGGGCTGCCCCAACCGCCGGTTTGGTCTAATCGGATTTCTTCATCATAACCAGACCCAGGATCCCGATCGCAGCCCCGGCGATAGTACCCATGGTCTGTTGCATGCCGAAACCCGGGTCGTCACCGATGCCGGTGACGTCCGCCAGCAGCGAGGCCGCAAGAAGACCGACCCCGATAATGACGATGATACCTGCCATTTGTCTCCCCGTCATGATCCCGTCCTTTCAGCTGAATCATCGACTCGTGGCCCCGTCCAGCTTTCAAGAGCATTGTACAGCTTGGGGTTGTGGATTGTCAAACGCTTCACGGCAATCAAGATCTGTTTGTCGATTTCTGGGTTAATTTTTCCGGTTGGCCTTCGAAATCATGTCTGTGGTCAGAGCTTGTTCCACCCCGGCCAGGGCCTTTTGGTTCAAATTCCCGCTTTTGCCAGTAAAAGTGTAATTGCTTGAAATTATGTGGTTTAAGGACGATTATTTCTTGCCCCTTTCGTCTTTTGTTCGTATATTGGGCGCACCTCCCAAAACCCAATTTCCAGGAGGATTATCATGTCCGCAATTTCCTATTCCCCTGATCAGCCCGCCTCTCAGGTCCACGCCTCGCTTCAGCGTTCCTTGGCCGTCATGGATGATGCCCGCAAGTGCTCCGTATTGTGGTTCGGCGAGGTCATGCGGCGCCGTTTATTCCGCGACCGCGGTTGCTCCTCCATCAATCAGTACGCGGTTCAGGAACTGGGATTTTCCAAGTCGCGGACCAATGATTTCATCCGGCTGGCCAGACAGTTGGAAAACCTGCCCACGGTTCGCGAGGCGGTGGCCAGCGGGGAACTGGGTTATACCAAGGCGCGGGAAATCATCTCGGTAGCCACACCGGAAACCCAGGATACCTGGCTCAAGGCCGCCCGGGGAACGCGCAGGGAGTTGATCCGTGAGGTGAAGAAAGCCAAACGCGCGGCCAGGGTTGATCCGAACCAGGGCGCGTTGCTGCCTTCATTGCCACCGGTGGTCGCGCCGCGCGAACTGCCCGTGCGCTTTCAGGTGGATCTGACACCGGAACAGGAAGCGCGGCGAGCGGCTTTGGTGGAGCGGCTCCACAAACTGGGCGGCGCGCCGAATGACCGGGCGGAGTTGATGCTGGAATCTTTGGCTGCTCTGGTGGAAGCAAAGGAGTTACATGACCAAAAGTTCCCCCGGGGGCACCTCGCGGGCCGGCCTCCGGTACAGATCCATGTCCATGAGTCGGGGGGGAAAATGACCGTTCAAACCCATGCCGGCGAACGCGAATTGAGTCGGGCCGAGTCGGAACGGATGCGCTGCGACGCCGCTGTCTGTGAACACGGGGGTCGCAACACGACCACGATCCCGCCCCGCGTGCGCCGGG
The DNA here is from genome assembly GCA_030592845.1 of Candidatus Krumholzibacteriia bacterium. Taxonomy (GTDB): domain Bacteria; phylum Krumholzibacteriota; class Krumholzibacteriia; order LZORAL124-64-63; family LZORAL124-64-63; genus JAGLCY01. The sequence continues at coordinate 1,398 of JAUVII010000313.1, forward strand.
AAGTGCTGGCGAGGGACAAACACCGTTGCCGGGCTCCGGGTTGCGGGCGGACCCGTTTCCTGGAGGTGCATCACATCGTGTCCAGAGAGCAGGGGGGAAGTAATGAAGCGGAAAACCTGATGACGCTCTGTGCCTCCTGCCACCGATTGTGGCATGAGCGGGGAGGCGGGGTTCATTGGCGGCGCACGGCCTGATCATGGGCCGGAGCTGGTGTTTCCAAAGTGATCGGCGCGGTTGCTCCATCGAAACAGAATTTCAGTGGCACAACCTATTCCTCCCAGACGATCTGATATGAAATGACTTCCATATCAACGTCATCAAAGCGGGGGTGGTCGGGATCGTCATCCTCGTAACCACCAGAAGAGGCATTGCGGACCATGATCAGGCGGTTGTTGCCGACCAGGTACCAACGGTCGAACAGGGGACCGCCCTCGCCGACGATGTCCACCTGATGGGTGAATTTTCCATCCAGGTCGAACAAGTCGTAGCGCACCATGACTTCTGGAGGAAGATCGTGGTGGCTGGCGGCCGACTCGATCCAGATTTCCGTGCCCCACGGGTTTTCCATGATCCACAGTTTTTCGATGCAGGGGGCTTTGTCGCCCACGACGATTGGCAGGCCGGACCTGGCCCACGGTTTTTCGATGGACCGGCGAATTTTTCTGATTTCAGGCTCGGGCCGGTCGGGACGTGAGAATTCCCGGGTTGTTTCGAGGACCACCTGACCAGAGGCGTCCACCGCCCGCAGGAGATAACGGTCCCGCTCCGGGGCGATCCAGACGCGTCCCATCTCGTCCAGGTCCCAACGCCCCGCCAGGGGATTGTAGTAACGGCTTTCGTCCACCACATCGTCGAGGGATCCTTGGATATAGGCATCTCCAAAGTCCAGATAAACAGGATCGATCGTTCCGTCCGGTGCGCACCCCACCAGCATTTGCTCACTGGTCACGCCCTCGTCGGTGAAGTTGGAGCGTGTCATGCCCAGCAGAAGGGAGCCGTGCCTCAGCCTGCCGAACCAACACCCCAGTATTGCCTCGGGATGGTCCTCGATGAACGGGGACGTCTTTCCGTCCGGGTCTCCATCCGCATCGAGCCACACGATTCCCAGGGGATAGCGGTTCATCAGGCCGATACGGTCCGCACCCACCAGAATGTTGCTGGCCATGGTGGTTTCACCCGGGCCTTCACCCTTGCGGCCCCGCGTGAAGAGGAATTTTCCAGCCGGATCGAAGACGTAGGTTTCCTGTTGCTGGTAGTCGAGAACGTAGGTGTTTCCCGTCGGGTCACAGGCAACATCGACAATGCGCCCAAATAAATAATCCTCATCTTCGGGTCCGGCGCGCCACTCTTCTTTGAGGTGCCAGTATCGGATCGTTTGGGAGGGCCGCGGGCCGTTTTCCACCAGAACCGGTTCGGTCGCCAAAGTCGGGGAAACGGAGAGGACGATCAGAATGGTTGCAATTATCCGGGCCAATGATTTCATATCTGTGCTCCGCGCTGGGGTGGAAC
>JAUVII010000315.1 GCA_030592845.1 Candidatus Krumholzibacteriia bacterium
CGGCCCCGTAATCGAAATCGAACTGGCTGGGGTCGATGTCGTAGGGTCGCAGGTCGAAGGAATCGGCGGTGGCCAGCCACTTGGCATTGGTGTAGTTGCCCCGGGTCAGGAAGGGCTGCAGGTACAGCTGCAGGGAATTGTCCCGGTTGAACAGGATGCTCGAACGCAGGGTCACGTCCCATATCATCTGGTCCAGTTCCCCGAACACGTAGTCGACGCCGCCGATGCCCGGCACCGCGGGAGTCGAATCGGAGCTGCGGTAATTGTTAATGTGCTGAGCGTCAGCCTGGTTGTGCCGGATTCCAAAGCCGATCCAGTGGGAGAAATGTTCACTCTGGTTCCAGCGCAGGCTCGCCTCGCCGGCCAAACCGTTCACGGCTTCACCCCAATCCCGGTGGAATTCCAGGTGCAGGGACAGCGGCTTGCGCCAGTCCGTGGTGACGCCGGTGGCGAAGTTCGTTCTGCTTGGCCTGGTCATCAGGGGGCCGCGCACCGACCCATCGGTATTCTCATCCTCGAAAGTGCGGGATTCATATTTGCTGGTGCCCTCGAAGGACCGGCCGAGGAAAATCCAACCTTGGTTGAAGCTCTTGTGCTGGGCCCAGGAAAATAAATCGATCCCACCGGCCTGTCCGTGGCTGCGGTCGTACCGCCAGGCCTCACCGCCGGTTTCGATATCGTTTCCCGAGTTGCCGGCATACAGCCAACTCCGGTGGCCCTCCAGTTCCATCCTCATGGCGTTGAAGTTACCGTCGCCGCCGTCCTTGTTGTAGTGATAGGAGACATTTCCGTAGAGGTTCTTTTCGTCCGGGGCGCTCAGGAATCCCATGTCGTTGGGATCGAGCTTGTCGGATTCCCAGCGGCCTTGGAGAACACCGCGCCACACGCCGCCGGCCTTGCGCAGGTCCAGTTTGCCACCGGTGCCGTAGCTGGTTTCGGCGTCCAGGGTGGGATCGAAATAGTCGGTGAAGGGATCGACGATTGTCCCCACCGTCGAACCGGACACGCGGTACATGCGGTCGCGGAAATTCATCTCGAAATCGAAGCCGCCCGAATAACCGTTTCGCTGGTAGCGTTCCGAGGCGTCGGCAAACGATGACTTGTCACGGTCGACGATCGTCCCCATCACGTTGACCCGGTGGTTGCCCTCCATGAACTCCTTGCCCACCCGGACCAACCCGTAGGCGGCTTTCTGGGTCCCGCCCACGAAAGGATTGTGGGCCCGGCCGTCCAGGCCGATGTCCGTGGCGGCGGCCAGCACCGCGAGGGAAAAATCCCCGCCGATCTTGCCGGTCAGTTTGGCCGCGCCGCGGATGCGTGAATTGGGGTCGCCGGTACCGATCCGCCGTGAGTAGAACATCCTGAAATCCGGATGCTGGAAAAACCGCGCGCCTTCGATGAAGAAGGGCCGCTTCTCCTGGAAGAAGGTCTCGAAGGGGGAAAGGTTCAACAGTGCGGGATCTGCTTCCACCTGTCCGAAATCAGGCTGGAAGGTGGCGTTGAGAGTCAGGTTCGCCGTAACCCCGTATTTGAAATCAGCCCCGAAATTCTGTGAGTTTTCCCATTGGTCCGCATCGCCTTCGACCGCGGGGTCGACATGTTTGGTCAGGACATAGGGCAGGACTTCGAGTTTTTTGGGATTCTTCACCCCGCGTAACCCGGTCAGGTTACCCCAGCGGCTGACAAATCCATTGGCGTTGCGGTCCCACATCACCCAACCGGTGTCTTCGCCCCGGCCGTGCAGCCAGCGGTAGGCCTGCAGACCCCAGGTCATGTCCTCTTCAGGTTTGAAGCGGATCTGGGTAAAGGGAATCCGGATTTCCACGTACCAGCCGCTTTCGTCCCGGGAAACCTCGGTGTCCCAGACGGCGTTCCAGTCGCGGTCGCGGGCTCCGTTGTCGAATATATAGAAATCCTGTTGCACGCCATCGGGGCTCACCCGGAAATTGTAGCCGGTGGTCTTGTCGTGATAGGGATCGATGTAGATGCTGACCATATCCGAAGATTCGATTTGGTCCCGCCGGCTCAGGAAACTCACCACGTCGTCCATATCGTCTTCGTAGCAGGCCAAGGCAAAATAGATAGCGTCCTCGTCGTAGGCGACCTTGAACACGGTGGGTACCGAGGCGGGCGCCCCCCGATCGGGATCCATCTGACGAAAGCCCCAACCGGATTGCGCCATTTCCCAGGCGGGATCGTCCAGCACCCCATCCAGTTTGATTTCCATTTTATCCAGAAAGAAGGCTTCGATGGCCGGCACTTCGGTTTCCGTGCCGTTGGAAAGGGCGGGGAAAGTGGGCCCGGTTCCCTCGATGGCGAAATTGGGCTGGGGGATCTCACCCATAACGGGGGAGGCCGAGAGGATTAGGGCCAATAGGGCGATTCCCATCCGGAATCCGGAAGGTCTGGTTTTCATCTGATCTCCTGAGGGAATTCGCTGTGGGGCATGGCGATATTCCTTTAACCAGGGAATTACGAATGGTGTCCGGGGATGTTTCCGAAAAAAAACAGGAAACCACCGAACCATTGACAGGCGGGGTGCGTCTGTGGAGTGATGGAAATGATCAAGGCTCCCCGAATGGGGACGCAAATACCACTGACGAGACCCGAAACAAGGATTTCATGGATCAGTCAGAACTACTGAAACGCTGCCAAAATGGCGACGAACTGGCTTGGGAGGTGCTTGTGAGACAGCATCAGGGACGAATCTGCTCCATCGCCTTCGGTTACGTGGGCGAACAGGACGAGGCACTCGACCTCGCCCAGGATATTTTTATCCGGGTATACAACAGTCTCGCCACCTGCACCGAGCCCGAGAAATTTCAGTCCTGGTTGACCCGTATCGCCCGTAACGCGTGCATCGACAATTTA
>JAUVII010000049.1 GCA_030592845.1 Candidatus Krumholzibacteriia bacterium
GTTCAGCATCCTGCAATTCCAGAAAAGTTACCGGTTGTTCGTCGCCAAACACTACGGCCAGCGCTCGGTGTGGCGTTTCCGGTTGGCCCAGTTTTTTGAATACGGATTTAAATACCTGTTGCGCCGCCTGGCGCCGGGGGATCGCGCCCGCAACCAGGCTCTTGCCGATAATTTCGCCATGCGAGCCCGCCTGCAGTTCAAGTCCCGGATCGAAGTACAGCCGCCCTCTTGAGCGATGGGCTGTTTGCATGGATATTTAATATCACTGCGGCAATGGCCCCCCGGGGGGCCATTCGAGACAATATATTTGTTGTCAAAGTCAGACATTTGACAACATATTTGTATACTTTATCGGATCATTGACAACATTTATATTGTCAAATTATACGACAACCGACAGTTTTTTATCTTAACACGTTGAAACCAAACAAATTAAAATGGCAAAGTGCCCCCGGGGCACTTTTTCGCAATGATATTTATTATCCCTGCACGTTCGGATTCGCCCCACTTGACCCTGATCCTGGCAGAAATATTTCCTGGGGCCATGCTAAAAGCGGGACCGCTTGGGCCCCGCTTTTTGACGTCTTGGATGACCGAATCTTTTTAAACAGGCAGAACCTACCGGTGCCCCCCACTGCGAGCTTTCTTCTCGAACTCGGCAATAAGATCGACACCCGAACCAAGCGAGATGATCCGGAATTCCTCAACATGTAGCGACGCGTCGTCCAGCACATTGAGTTCAAGGTCGAAGGTCCGGCACAACTCCCGGAACTGCTCCGGACGCTTCTCCAGCAGGTACAGGGCCAGCACCGGATTGGCTTGGATCTGGAGCCGCTTCTCGCGAGTGACGATGGCGATCCGGTGCACCAACCGCTCGATGCGGTTGCTCATGGTCTCCATCGAAAGCACCTTGCCCGTGCCCGTGCAATAGGGGCAGTCGTCCGAGAGCTGGGAAAGCAGCGAAGGCCGCACGCGCTGGCGGCTCATTTCCACCAGGCCCAGACCGCTGACCTGGAAAACCTTGTGCCGGGCGCGGTCACGCTTCAGGTGATGCCGCAGCTCGTTGAACACCCGCTTCTTGTTGCCTTCGTTCTCCATGTCGATGAAGTCGATGACGATGATGCCGCCGAAATCGCGCAAACGCAGCTGGCGCGCGACTTCGCGGGCGGCCAGCATGTTCGTCTGCAGGATGGTTTCTTCCTGGTTGCGCCGGCCGGTGAAGCGGCCGGTATTCACATCGATGGACACCAGCGCCTCGGTGGGTTCGATGATCAGGTAGCCGCCCTTTTTCATCCACACACGCTTGTCCAGGGTGCGTTTGATCTCGGCCTCGATCTCGAACTGGTCGAAAATGGGCAGATCGCCGTTGTAGTACTCGATCCGGTTCTTCAGTTCGGGAGCGAAATTCTTCACGTAGGTGCACAGGCGGTTGTAATCTTCCTTGTCGTCGATGAGCAGGCGCGCCGTGTCCTCCTTGAAGATGTCGCGGATCAGGGCCACCACCAGGCCAACGTCCTCATGCACCAGGGCCGGAGCTTCCACTTCCTGGCCGTTGGTCTTGATTTTGCCCAGAAGATCGCTGAGGTAATGCACATCCGACTTCAGGGCGTCCTCTTTGACCGCTGTGGCCGCGGTACGGATGATGAAGGCACCCTCGTCCGAGCGGTGTTTCTGCAGAAGCTGCTTGAGACGGACCCGTTCGCGACGGTCGTCGATCTTGCGGGAGACTCCGATATGGCGACCCTTCGGCATCATGACCAGGTAACGCCCGGGCAGGCTGATGTCCGCGGTAAGACGAGGTCCCTTGGTGCTGATGGGTTCCTTGGTGACCTGGACGAGGATGTCGTCCCCCACCTTCAGGACATTGCCGATATCGGGGATCTGGCGAAAACGGCGCCGTCCGCCCCCGCCCCCGCCCCCGCCCCGGCCACCCGAAGTGGCCTCCTCCTCCTCGCTGTCGTCGTGATCCAGGTCCGAAGCGTGAAGGAATCCTGCCCGCTCCATGCCGATGTCGATGAAGGCGGCCTGAAGGCCGGGTTTTACGGAGGAGACTTTTCCTTTGTAGACATTGCCGACGATCCGCTTGGAATCGGCGCCCTCGACGATCAGTTCCACCAGTTCGCCGTCTTCCAGCATGGCGATACGGATCTCGTGAGGGGACGAGTTTATTACCATTTCCTTTTTCATAAACAACCAGCCGTTGCGTTGAAGATCAGCCGATCATGTGCCGACCCATCCAGTAGCGCAGGCTGGATTCACCTACTTCCTCGATGGGCGACAACCATCGCCCATCGGAGTGACGACCGAAATATCCCGTGCGGGTGATGGCGCTATGGCCCGGGTAGGGCAGCGCGTCCCGCAGCAGGGCGGTCAAAAAATCGTGTATGGGCAGGGAAGCCCCCGTTTTGCTGCGCAACAATGAAACGCGCAGGACGGGACCTTCGCCGGCCTCGATGGCAGTGAGCGGCCCGAGTTCGCAGGTGGCAACCAGCTTACGGGCATCGAGTTCGATATCCCCCTTGGGACGCTTCCTCACATAAAGCCATTTGTCACTGGCCAGGAAGGCGTCCACGGCGGCGGCGACCGTCTCGGTGGCGGGGCCGCCCTCATCGCTGCCGGGCAAAACAACCCGGTAGTCCATGCGGGTGACGATCTGGTCGATGGACCGGGGGGTCTGTCCACCGACTACGGCATCCCTGATAATCTTCAATCCCGGCGGCAGGGTCCGGTTCATGTCATCGATCCAACCGGGCACCTGACGTTCCAGGGCAATGTCCAGACATTCACGCAAGCCGACAACACCCACCGGAAGCGGGGGGCCGAACTTGAGCAATGGATGAGGATGATAGCCCTTGCTGTAGGCAGCAGGCAAGCCCGAACGTCGCAGCGCCAAATGGAGCTGACGCTGAAAATCCAGGTGACCCAGGAATACCATATCCCCTGACTTTTCGAATTCAATGCGATACCAGCACTTGGCGGCCGCCTGTTGCCGCCAGATCTGCCATTTGCGCTGTTCCTGGCCCGGTTCCGCACCATCCCGGTTCCGGGGATCAAACAAAGGTCCCTCGGGGATCGGGGGCTTGGTGGCGAAAGGAGTCGGCGAAGCCGGGGTCAATCGTTCCTGGGTCCCCTCGCGACCCTTGGTGGGAATCGCAGGTCCCCGGCGGGCCTCCCCACCCTGCAAGGCCTCGAGCTTGGAAAATATATGAACCATGTCCCCGTCGCAGGAAGAGCAGTCGTAACAGGCACCCTCCAACCGGCAGTCCGGCAGAATACGTTCTCTGGTGGCGCGACGCCAATCCCTCTGCAGGAAGGCCTTGTCCACCCCCGCGTCCACCGTGTCCCAGGGCAGGGGCGCATCCGGGTCCCGGGGAGAAAGATATGTGGCGGGATCGATCTGGAGTTCATCCAGGGCTTGATCCCACAGCTCGATGCGGAAATGCTCGGTCCAGCCGTCGAAACGCGCGCCCAGTTCCCAGGCCCTCTGGACAACCGCCGTCATGCCGCCGTCACCCAGCCCCAGGATACCCTCCAGAAACGAAGTGTGTGGTTCCCGCAGACCGACTTTTACCTTCATGCGGCGCAGCGGCCGGCCCAGGTAGTGGTTGCATCGGTCGATTTCCGCCCGGGAAATCTGGCCCGCCCACTGGAACGGCGTGTGGACCTTGGGCGCGAACGGCGAGATGGAAACGTGGATCTGTGAACCGCCGCGCGGCGCCAGGGCCACGACCTTGCCCACCAGGGCCAGCAGTTCATCGAGATCCTCGTTGGTCTCCGTCGGCAGGCCGATCATGAAGTACAACTTGACGCTCTTGACTCCGGAATCAAACGCCTGCCGCGCGGTGGTCAGGATATCTTCTTCGGTGATGTTCTTGTTGATCACATCACGCAGGCGCTGGCTGCCGGCCTCCGGAGCAAAGGTGAAGTTGCCGGGCCTTTCCTGGCTGATGCGGCTGAAAAGACCTTCGTCCACCGAATCGACCCTCAGGCTGGGCAAGGCCAGATTGGTCCGCTGGCCCTCGAGTTTGTCCTGGATTCCCACGACGGTCTCCCCCAGACCGCTGTAGTCCGATGTGGAAAGACTCAGCAACGAAACCTCTGAGTAACCCGAGTCGGCGAGACCTTCGGCGGCGGCCTGCACCAATGAGGCCGCATCCCTTTCCCTGACCGGCCTGGTGATCATGCCCGCCTGGCAGAACCGGCAACCGCGCACGCAGCCCCTCATGACTTCCAGGGCCAACCGGTCGTGCACCGGTTCCATCACCGGTACAAGCTGGGCCGGAGGAGGAAACGTATTGAGGTCCTTGAGGACCCGCGCGCGCACGGGTTCGGTCACCCCGGGCCACCAGGCGCCTTCGATCCCACGAAGCCGAACCAGGATTTCCGCCCGCGAAGCTCCCGCCGCTTTCATTTCCCGCACGATGGCGGTCGTATCAAGAACCCCTTCCTCACCATCCCCCAGAAGAATCAAATCCAGGAAGGGGCTGACCACCGAAGGATTGAGCGTACACGATCCACCGGCGATGAATATGGGATCGCCTTCACCGCGGTCGGCCGCCCTCAGTGGCGAACCGGCCAGATCGATCATCGTCAACATGTTGGAATAGGCCAATTCGTAACCCAGGGAAAAACCCACGAGATCGAATTGACCGGCCGGGCGACGGGATTCCAGTCCGAACAGTGGCAGCCCTTCGGCACGCATCGTCTGTTCCATATCCGGCCACGGGGTGTAGGCCAGATCACAAAAAGTATCCGCCTGGGCCTGCAAAAGGCTGTAGAGAATACGCAGACCTTGATGGGACATTCCCACTTCGTAAGCGTCGGGAAAGGTCAATAGGATGTTGGCGCCCGCTGGGTCGAATCCCACGCGGACAGTGCCCAGTTCCCCACCGATATACCGTGCCGGGGATGAAACCTGGGGCAGCACCCTTCGCGTAAGCGTCCGGGCCAGGATGTTCGGATCATCAAAACGCGGATCCGGCCTCCATCTTTCCGAAGCGCCGGACCCCTTGTTTAATTCAATCAATTTATCCTCGATTTCAGGCGTTGCCCTCTTCCGGTTCACTGACCGGCGGCAACGGTTTTACCGGAATTTCCACCCCGGAGACGTGGTTGTCGAACACGTCCTTGCCGGTCCCTTCGTCGAAGGACACGGGGTAATTTCCAGTGAAGCAGGCCTCGCAGTATTTTCCCTCGTCACCGGCGGCTTCCAACAGGCCGGGCAGGGAAAGATAGGCGAGGGAATCGACCCTCAGATAGGTCGCGATTTCATCAACGGTGTGGCTCGAAGCGATCAGTTCGTTTCTGACCGGGGTGTCGATCCCGTAGTAACAGGGATTGGTCACCGGCGGTGAGGCGATGCGCAGATGGACCTCCCTGGCCCCGGCGCCACGGATCAGTTTCACGAGTTTCCGCATGGTCGTCCCGCGCACGATGGAGTCATCCACCACGACAATACTTTTGCCTTCGATGATCTCGGCCACCGGGTTGAATTTAATGCGAACCGACATGTCCCGCACCTTCTGGGCGGGGGAAATAAAGGTCCGTCCGACGTAATGGTTGCGGATGAGGGCCAGTTCGAAGGGCAATCCCGTGGCGCGGGCGTAACCCAGGGCCGCGGTATTGCTGGAATCGGGCACCGCACAGACCAGATCGGCATCTGCTGGTGCCTCCCGCCCCAGGATCTCGCCACTGCGGCGCCGGGCGGACTCCACATTGCGCCCGAACACGATGCTGTCCGGCCGGGAAAAGTAGACATGCTCGAAGACGCAGCGCTTTTCCTCGGCCTCGATGGGCAGTTTGCGGCTGACCAGTTTCCCATCCCCCAACACCACCATCTCCCCCGGTTCGATGTCCCTGAGGTAGGTCGCGCCGATGATGTCGAAGGCGCAGCTTTCACTGGCGACAACGTAGCTGTCGCGGTAGCGGCCAAGGCACAGGGGACGAAAGCCATAGGGATCGCGGACGGCGATCAGCTTTTCCCGGGTCAGGACCACCAGGCTGTAGGCCCCCTTCACTTCGGGAAGGATATCCAGGAGGGCGTCCTCGCAGGCTTCGGCCCGGTGCCTCGCCAGCAGGTGCTGGATGACCTCGGTATCACTGGTGGTGGCGAAAATCGACCCGTCCAGTTCCATCCGGCGTCTCAGCAGGTGGGCGTTGACCAGGTTTCCGTTGTGGGCCAGGCTCACCGTTCCCCGGTGCGAGGCCACCTGCAGGGGCTGGGCATTCAGGATGTTGGAGGAGCCCGAGGTGCTGTAGCGGACATGCCCGATGGCATAATTGCCGGTCAGGGAACGGGTGACATCCTCATCGAAGATGTCGGCCACCAGACCCATTTTCTTATAGGTGTTCAGCCGGTGCCCGTCGGCCACGGTAATTCCCGCGCTTTCCTGGCCCCGGTGCTGCAGGGCATGAAGGGCCAGGCTGGCCAATTCGCTCGCGCCGGCAACGGCGGCGATCCCCACCACTCCACATTCTTCATTCCAGTGCCGGCGGCGGTTTCCGTACATCGAACTCATTAAAACTCCCGGGGTCGTGGTCCTGTTTCCTAAATATTGGTCAACGCGAGGCTGCCTGCCAGGCTTCCATGTGGGGATTGATGAGCAAACCTTCTTTTCGATGGCTGGCCACGGCCAGCATTATTCCGGTTTTCAGGGCGGTTTCCGCATCGCCCCGAATCATCAGCCTCCATAATTCGCCGGAAAGGACCGGGCCCTCCTGTCCGTAGGGAAAGGAAACCACGTCCACGGCGGAAATCCCCGGAGCCGGCGCTCCACCCAACAGCAGATCGTAGAGCCGACCCTCTTCCATTGTTGCCGGTTCCAGGTCCGTTCCCTCGGCGGTGCCGGGCCATTGCGGGTCAAGGATATTGCCGCCGGGCGCCCCGTCAAACCAGGGCGTTTCCCGGCCCGCCATCGAAAAATGACCGTAATGGTGTTTGTTCGGGTTGAAATACCTGCCCACGTCCAGAAGCCGGGATATGGAAGGCCCCTCCTCCCCATCCCGGAACGTATGCATTTCACACCGGAACAGACCCTCCAGGAGATGTCCCCCATCCAACCGGTCCTTCATGACCAGCAAGGCCGTGGCCGCATGGAGATCCACACCCTTATGGCTGGTCAACAGCGTCGTCTGGCCGGCGGCCTGAACAGCGGGCTGCGATGTCGACGGGCTACTCATGGCATCCTTTCAATTCGGATCAACACAACTCAACCAACCTGCGCAGCAGGAAACTTCCGGGGCCCGCGGTTTCCAGAAGTTTGAAATTTCCCGCGGCTGCCTGGCGGAACCGGCCCCAGGCATGGGGAAGATCTTCCGGGACATGGCGCAGCTGGGCGGCGCGCTCCGGGTGGGGCATCATGGCCAGTACATTGCCGGCGGCATTGGTCAATCCCGCCACATGAAGCAGGGACCCGTTGGGGTTGCCCGCCTCAGCGTCCGTTCGCCCGCCCAACCCGGTGTAGCGCAGGGCCACCAGACCGTCGTTTTCCAGCCGCGCGAAAAATTCGGGATCCTCGTGGGTGAATCGCCCTTCGGCGTGGGCTATCGGCAAGGGGAACGTACCCTCCAGACCTTCGACAAAGGGCGTGCGAGCTCCGGGGACCGCCTGCAGACCCACCCAGCGCGAATGATAGCCCCGGCGTCCCGGATACCGGTTCGCCGCCAGGGCCACTTCCACCGCACCGGGTTCGATTCCCGGCACCAGGCCGGCTTCCACCAGGACCTGGCAGCCATTGCAGATGCCCAGAATGGGCTTGCCCGCCTCCGCTCCTTCGAGCAGGACGCGCAACAGGGGATCCTTCGCCGCCACGGCCCCGGCGCGGACACGATCCTGGTAGGAAAACCCTCCGGGAATCAGGAACCCGTCGAAAACGTCCAACTCGGCAGGCGATCGGGTCCAGCGGAAAATTTCCGCTTCCGCCCCGGACGCTTCCAACAGCCGCCGCGACTCATCTTCACAATTGACGCCGGGCAACTGAATCACCGCAACCCGTGGTTTGGTCTTCAGGTTGACGGCCACCTGATAGGAAGCCGGATCCTGCTGACCGTCATCATGCCCGTTGAGGGCAGGGGCGGGGACGGCGCTTTCGGCTTTGGGCCCGCCAAACATGCGGGGCAGACCGGTCTGCCAGACCCTGGTCATGGCCAGCACGTCCAGGGTGAAAAGATTTCCACCGTCAGCCGAGGCGACCTCGATCCGGGGGTCGGCGACAACCTTCCCCAGCGGCCACCAGTCGGTGCCCGCGGCATCCAGGATATCGGCGGCCTGTTCAAGATCGTCCGCGGCCAGCGTCACCAGGAATCCACCCGCTTCGCTGAACAGGAACTCCCGCACCGAGAGATGATCCTGGCCCTCGGGGATCCGGATGGCGGCGCCACTGCAACTGCCGGCTTCCTGGCCCATGGCCATCTCGCTGAGACAAATCGCCAGACCGCCGTCGCTGATGTCGTGGGCGGCGGTGACCAATCCGGCGCGGACCAGATCGATGACGCCCCTGATTTCACAGCGGGCGGCGTCGAAATCCAAAGGAGACACCGCGGGCCGCCCGGCCTTGAATCCCGCGTCGATGTACAGGGAACCCGTCATCTCCGGCAGACGGGAACCGACCATCAAAATGACATCGCCCCCGTTTTTGAAACGCTGGCTGCGGCAGTAGGTGTAATCATCGATCAGGGCCACGCAGGCCACGATAGGCGAAGGAGCCACCGAACGCCCCGTGCTGCTCTGATTGTAGAAACTGACATTGCCCGAAATGACCGGAAGCGCGGCGCCGGGTTTGGCGTAGCAGCCAATCTTCCGGCAGGCCTCCCCCACGCCTTTGACCGCTTCTGAGAACTGGCCGAACGAGGCGGGGATTTCAGGATTACCGAAATTGAGACAGTCGGTGATCGCCGCCGGTTCTCCGCCGACGCAGGCGACGTTGCGGCAGGCTTCGAGAACGGCCGCGGCGCCCGCCGTCCAGGGATCGGCCAAACCCAGCAGGGGATTGCCATCGGCGCTGAGGGCCACCGCCTTGCGGCTGCCCGCCACCGGAGCGATGACTCCCGCGTCCGCTTCTCCGGGCCTCAGGATCGTCGCCGCCTGGACTTCCGGATCATAGTGCCGGTAGATGTATTCACGACTGGCCACGTTGGGATGGCTCATCAAGGCCAGCCACTCATCGGCTATCTGATCGACCGGAGCCTCGGGCAGACGTTCGTCCGGGTCCACTTCCGGCCGGTCGGGAAGTTCGATTTCACGGTCGTAACGAATGCCCTCGGTGATGGTATCGATAGGCGCCTGGCACAGGATCCTGTCTCCCCACCGCAGGATGTACTGGCGTTCGGTCGTCACCTTGCCGATGCGGCGGGCGCTCGCCCCCTCGTACAGCGACGGCAGGGCAAAATCCTCATTGTAGATCTTCAGTACCGCTTCGGTCAGGCGGGCCGGCACCGCCAGGCCGTACCTTTCCTGAGTTTCGCTGCAGGCGCAGACCCGGGCAGGCAGATCAGCGATCTGATGCACCAGTTGCACATCGACATCGCAACCAAATCCTCCGGCGTCGGCCAATTCGCTGGTCACGCAGCTTACGCCGCCGGCGCCCAGATCCTTGAAACCGATGGTCACTTTTTCCCGGCGGGCCATGGCCAGGACTTCACGGTTGGCCACCGACAGGATGCGCTTCAGGAAAGGATCTGGGGTCTGCACCGAACCCTTGTTCTCCGTGGCGGCGGCGGCATCCAGGGTGGCCGAAGCGAAGGCGGCCCCGCCCATGCCGCTCCAGTCGGTGGGCTTGCCCACGAGGATCAGGTCATAGGGTTCCTTGGCTGCCTCCGGCGGCACGGCGCTGTGGGTGATGTGATCGTGCTCGACGATTCCCACGGCCACCACGTTCACCAGGCAATTCTCGTTGAACGAGTGATGGAAGTAGACGTCTCCACCCAGATTGGGCACCCCGATGGCGTTCCCGTATTGCCAGATGCCTTCCACCACCTGCCGGGCGATGTCCACCCGGTGCGCGGCCTCTCCGTCACTTTCGGTTTCCTTTTCCGGCCAGCCGAACCGCAAGGGGTCCAGCGTGGCGATGACCTCGCCGCCCATGCAGTAGACATCCCGCACGATACCGCCGATCCCCGTGGCCGCGCCTTCAACCGGCATGACCTGGCTGGGATGGTTGTGGCTTTCGTGAGCGAAGATGATCCCGTACTTCTTGCCGTCGATCTCTCCGAAATCGACGATGCCCGCGTCCTCCACCGGCCCGACCACCACGTTATCCCCGGTGGTGGGCAAATGGGCCTTCAGGTGGGGGCGGCTGCTCTTGTACGAACAGTGTTCGCTCCACATGGTGTCGAAGAGGGTCATCTCGGTCAGGGTGGGATCACGGCCCAGAAGTTCGGCCACCTTGCGCGCTTCGCTCGGCGCCAGGGTCAGGCCGTGCTCCTTCAGGTAGGCGGACAGGGAAATATCGTCATAACCGCCCACGTCAATGGGCGAAAAGCTTTCGTCGTGAAAAGCCATGATTCTCCAGCGGGGAAGGGCGTGTCAACGGCGTCAACAGGGCCTTGAAGGGGTCAATTTAACAGGTCATCGGGGGTGGGGAAAGAAGGAATCAACAGGAAGGGCATATTGGGGAAAAAAAACCGCCCCGGTTCTAAAACCGGGGCGGAAAAGGCATTTTCAACAGAATGCGATTTATTCGGCGGGCTTGGGATGACAGGCGGCGCACTTTTTCGGAGCGGAGCTGTCTTCATGCTCTTTCAGGTACGTTTTATGGCAACCGATGCAATTGATGTGATAGGGATTCTTCTTGGTGCTTTTTTCCGAACATTTGGGCGTTTCGGCCTCTTCGGGCTCCAGGTGGCAGGACATGCAGGTGGCGACTTCCATATCGGCCGCGGTCTCGGCGGTCAGGCCTTCGCTGGTGTGATGGCAATCCACGCAGGTGGCATATTCGAAGTGGGCCTTGTGAGGAAACTCGACAGCTGCCTTGGTATCGGCACAGGCATCGATGGTAATATCCTCAGGGAGCGCGGTGGCTTCAGTAGCTTCAGTAGCTTCGGTAGCTTCGGTAGCTTCGGTAGCTTCAGGGTGATCGCCGGCAAAGGCAACCAGGGCGGCCATGGCCGTCAGCACGATGATTGTCATCAGAAAGAGCTTCCGCATTTCGGATCCTCCTAGCGGGGTACAAAAAAACCTACGGACCGGTCTGGCCGGGATTGTTACCTGCGAAATTTATAGCTGGGCAGAGCAAGAGTCAACCGTTGTCATGATATTGTCATGAAATTGAAACTCATTACCAACTTTTAAGTTGCAGCGTCCGGTCGAAGATCACCGGGACGTTGCGCAACTGATGATCCAGGTCGAAACAACGGTCCAGGGTCGCGGCATCGAGGCGGCCGGTTATGTCGGCGTCCTGGCCCAGGGCGTCCCGCAGGGGTACATCCTCATCCCAGACTCTCATGGCACAACGCTGGACCCAGGCGTAGGCGTCTTCCCTGCTGACGCCCGCTTCGGTCAGGGCCAACAATACCGGCTGGCTGAAGTACATGCCCCGGACCTTGGCCATGTTGTGTTTCATGTTTTCGGGGTAGACGACCAGGCCGCGGATCAACCATTCCATCTTGGTCAGCATGTGGTGCAGGGTGTGGGTGGCGTCGGGGAAAATTATGCGTTCCACGGAGCTGTGACTGATGTCGCGCTCGTGCCACAGGGCCACATTCTCCATGGCCGTGTGCGCGTATCCCCGGAGCAGGCGGGCCATACCGGTCAGCTTTTCCGACACGATGGGATTTTTCTTGTGAGGCATGGCGCTGCTGCCCTTCTGCCCCTTGCCGAAACTCTCCTCCACCTCGTGGACGTCGGTGCGCTGCAGGTTGCGGATTTCCACCGCCATCTGTTCGATGGTCGCGCCGAGCACGGCAACGGCCGACAGCCAGGCCGCGTGCCGGTCGCGCTGCACGACCTGGGTGCTGGCTTCGGCCACTTTCAAGCCCAGGCGTTTCATGGTTTCCTCTTCCACTGCCGGATCAAGGTGGGCGATGGTGCCCACGGCTCCGGAGATCTGCCCGTAACCAATATCCTCCTGCACGGCGTCCAGACGCACCAGGCCGCGCCTGAGCGCGGACCAGTAGACCATCAGTTTCAAACCGAAGGTGGTCGGCTCGGCGTGGATGCCGTGGCTGCGACCGATCATGACCGTGTCCTGGTGCTCCTTGGCCTTGGCTTCGACGCTGTCCAAAAGCTTGATCAAAGAGGCGCGCAGGATGGCCCCCGCCTCCTGGATCTGAAGGGCCAGCGCCGTGTCCAGCAGATCACTGCTGGTCATGCCCTGATGTACGAAACGGCTGGACGGGCCAATGTACTCGGCCATGTTGGTCAGAAAGGCGATCACATCGTGCTGGACGGTGTTTTCAATCTCCAGAACACGGGCCGTGTCGAAATTACCCTTCGCCCGGATCTCCGCCGCGGCCTCTTTCGGGATCTCGCCCCGGTCGGCGCGGACCTCGCAGACCACGGTTTCGACTTCCCGCCAGATGCGGAAGCGGTTCTCATCGGACCAGATGGCGGTCATTTCAGGGCTGGCGTAGCGGGAGATCATGGGGTCGTTCCTTCACGGAATAGGGAGTCGGTGCGAAGACCGTCACAGGGCCCGGACCACTCCAAACTAACCGCCCGTGCGCCGACCGGTCAAGGAATGGCCGATTTTCCCCTGCGCCGAACCCGGCATGGGGCTATCTTTGACCTGTCCCGCGCCAAACCGGCCAGGGCATGAACCCCGTACGCGAGGAACCCGTGACGATGGACGACCGCCAAAAGCTGGATCGCCGAGGACTCATGCATCTGCTGGTGGTCTATCTGGTGTGGGGCAGCACCTACCTGGCCATCCGCGTGGCGGTGCGCGAAGGCGCGGGCTTCCCCCCCTTTATGATGGCCTTCATGCGGGTGCTGGTCGCCTCATCCATCCTGATGATCTGGGCCGGAATCAAGAAGGATCGCATTCGCCTGGACCGGAAGGAATTCATTCTGCTGTTCGGCAGCGGGATCCTGCTCTGGGTCGGGGGCAACGGACTGGTCACCTGGGCGGAGATGCGGGCCTCGTCGGGACTGGCGGCCCTGCTGGTGGCGGCCATGCCCATCTGGGCCGAACTGATCACCATGGTTGTCGACCGGCGTCTGCCTTCAGCAAGGATGACCGGATCCATTCTTCTTGGTTTTTCGGGGGTGGCGGTACTTTCCTGGCCCGTCCTGCGGGATGGCAACACCGCCGACGTAATGGGAGTGGTCGCCCTTCTGCTGGCGCCTCTGTTCTGGGCGATAGGATCGATCTGGTTCCAGCGCCGCAAGCCCGACCTGACGGTGCGGGTCGTGTCCGGTTGGCAGATGATTTTCGGCGGGGTCGGATTCCTGGCCGTCATCCTGGTGCGGGGTGAAGGCTTGCCCCACCCCACTGCGGAGGCCTGGATGGCCTGGGGTTATCTGGTCATCTTCGGCTCGGTATTCGCCTTCACCAGCTACATGGCCACCCTGCGACTGCTGCCCTACCAGATCGTGATGACCTACGCCTACGTCAACCCCGTGATTGCGGTGTTCCTGGGGTGGCTGATCATCTCTGAAGAGGTGACCGGTTGGACCCTGGCAGGCGCCACCCTGGTGGTGGCCGGCGTGGCGGGCATCTTTAACAACCGGTCCTGACCATAATCAAAGGGTCAGCTTCATCAACCCCGCCATGCCGCGGGTAAACCCGCTTGGCGGTGGCAGCAGCACGTCCAGTTCCTCAGTGGTTTCGAGCCACTCACACAACCCCGGCAGCAGCAGGAAATCCATGAACCCGTACAGACTCTGCCAGCCACCGAGCAGGACCATGACTTCACCGTCCATGACCATGCTGCGGTAATCCATGTTGGTGCTGCCCACCGTGAAGTAATAGATGAGCTCATCCTTCTCCGCGGGAGTCAGATCATCCAGAAGACCATGGATGAGGTTCTCCCATCCTGCCTTTAAATTTTCAGGCACATCCTGCACATCGGGGGCACTGCCGGCGTTATCAGCCGGGGCCGCCTGCATAGCCAGATACTCGATGTGTGCACGCAGGACTCCGGCCATCTCCGGGCGCACCAGCAGTTTTTTCCATGCGGTACCCGAAGCGAAGAAGTTCGCCTTCAGATGGATTTTGGGCTTCACTTCGGTGGCATCGCCCGAAAGGTAATTGACGGAGTAGCCCAGGGAATCCAGCAGGGCCTCGATATTTTTCAGTTCTGCGTTGGCCCTGGGATTCTCGGGATATACCTTCCGCAACCAGGTGGGCCGTGCCTCGTCAGCCTGTTTGAACCGGCCGGCGATATCCCCCACTCCCTGTTTGGCCGCGTATAGTCCCACCTTCAGCAACCCCCCGGCCTCTTCCAGGACTTCATCCATTTCGTTGGAGAAGACGATCAATCGCCCCATCAAACCGTGGGCCCGCGCCAAAGTTGGAGCGGCCCCGCTGGGTGCGGAATCCAACGTTGGCGCAATGACCAGCACCTTGCAGCCCCGCTGGGCACTGCCCGCAAGCAGGGAGGCGTAGATATAACTCTGCCACAGGGAATCGGGCACCTTGAGAACCGAACCCGGCGGCATCAGGCTGTAGAGCACGGCTTTGGCCGCGTTGACTGGTTTGTCGTGGAAGCCCGTCTCGTTGTGCAACTGCATCACCGAACCGCGCTGGTTCAGCCAATCCGGATTCCGGGCCTGGTGTTCGGCTACAAGTATCTGGCCGTAATTGATGGGTTTGGCAATTTTCCTCAGGGGATATGGCATTTCCTCGGGATTATAACCCTGGGCCAACAGGAGGCGGCGAGCGGCATCCTTCACCGCCAGAGCGCCCGGACCCTTGATCATGATTGCCCGGTCTTCCCAGTTGGGCCCTATATAGTGTTCGCCGATTCCCATTCCAGTAAACATGGCCATACCGCGGAAGGGATCCTCCTCGCTTATGTCGTAGAAAGCGATCTTGCGGTGGTCGCGCATCATGTTGTCCGGAATGGGAATGATGCCCACGCTGTGCCAGCTGAAAAACGACGGGTCCGCCGGATTGGTGATGTTGACGTGCACCTTGATTTGGTTTTTCAACCAATCTTCCCCGTACTGGCTTTGGGCGACCTGCAGGAGCACGGACCCCGAAACGGCCTGGCGCAGACGGTCCTGGGTTTCCTTCAGACGCTGTTCCCAATCCTCGAATCCCTTGGGCAGACTCATCTCGTAATCCAACGGCGCAGACAACAGGCGCAACCACAGCCGGGCCTTGTTGATTTCGAAGTAGTGCTGATCCAGCAGGATAAAATACTGGGGGAGCTTGCCGGTTTCATCGTAGGCCGACACGCGTTCGATCATCGCTTCGAGGTAGTTCAGGGTCTGGGCGTAGGCTACCGCGTCGGGTTTGCCTTCACCGTTGAGTCCGCGGAAATCATGGATCCACAAAACGTGGTAGTCTTCCGCCTTGCGCACCGAACGAACCATTTCCCACTGGAACTGTTCGTTGATCACGTACCATACCCGGTTCTCTTCGGTGAAGGGCTGCTTGGCCGACTTGGCGATAATTTCATCCAACTCGACCTGGGAATCGTGCTGGTCGGGTGTCAACGCGTATTGCAGAGGCAGCCAGACGAAGCGAGAATCCTCCCAGCGATCACGCAGCAGGGCCCGGTTCTCCTCCATCACATCGCAAAGGGTCTGGAAAACGAAGAATACCTGGCGCTCGTTATGTTCCATCATTTCCGCCTCGGACAGAACCCAGCTCGCGAATTCGGTTTGGGCGATGGCGATCAGGCTGACCAGCGAGTCATTCTTTTTGCGTTGGCCCAGAAGGTAGTTGTAGGGAACCAGCACCTCGTCCAACAGGATGGCGCGGGCCCTGACACTGAGTGCGCGACCTGTATCCGAGGTTTTTCCGCCCCCGGCAGCCAGGGAAAAGGCGAGGTCCAGGGTCTCGTGGTAGGCCCGGATCTCTTCGGGCAGGGTGTGCCCCCGGGTAAATCCGCTGTCGGTGGAATCGATGTGGGCCTTCAATCCGGCCAGGACAGGAGCCATGGCCTCGGCCGCGTCGGCACCCTCCGGTTCGGCGAAGGGCTGGGTCATCATGGCCAACCAGTGGGCCCGTTCACTCAGGTCGGCGAGACTGTTTTTGAGCAGTTGATCCTGCAGATCGAGTTCCATCCGGTAAGGATCGCGAGTATCCAACCGCACGTTGTCGCTCTTGGGGCGTGTCGCACCGATGTTGCGGCCCCAGAGAGGCACGTTGATGCCAATGCCGAAGGTATGGTCACGGGCGGGAAGCCAACGCAGGGCGATGGTCGTTCCCCGGCCAAAAATTCCACCCCGTCTAAGAGGCAGATCCAGCGTCAGCAAAAAATCCCACACATTGTCGGTGCCGTTGAAGTCGACCCCGCCGCCGACATAAAAACTCGGAATCTCGAACAGCGCGCGTCCTCCACCGTCGAGATCCTGGTTGCGCAATCCCACATACCCTTCCAACCGCAGGGCGGCGATGCCCACCACGGGACTGCCCAGATCCTTGGACACACCCAAATTGTAGAATCCCGCCAGTTCACTGTTGTTCTGGGGACGGTACCACTGCATTTCGAATCCCGAGCGCCCCTTGTAGACCGGAGGCATGCCCAGAGAGTAGGTCTCGCCGCCTTTTTCCGGGGGGAGATCTCTTTGGGCGAACGCCTCATTGGAAAGGCCCGGACATATCATCAACACAACAAATGCAACCAAGGCAATGGTACTCATTTTCACTGGTCTTCCCTCCGGTTCGACATGGGGATCTCCGCACCACCAGTACCGGATCCTTTGCCAACAACTTACCAGACACCAGCCCCGAATTCGAACACGTAACTCAGATCATCGATCTTCATGAAGCCCCGGGATTTTACTCCCAGGCGCACGCCCCAGAAATCCGTCAAAATGCCCAGGAACTTCAGCGGAGAATATTTGACGTTACCACGCAGTTTGATCCCGGATTCGAACACGAAGTCGGTCCGCCGCTGCAGATCCGCCACATCGGGTACATCGTAGTAGTCTATCTCGAATCCGGCCGCGAAATACCCGTCCAGGAAACGGGAAGCGGAAGGCGTGTACAGGATATTGTAGCCGAAGTCCCTGAGACCATGGTCCTGCAGGTAGATCCTGTTCACGAGCCAGCCGCCCACCAGCGGGGCCTCCAGGTTCTTGACGATCAGAAGCGGGAAGCTGAAGGATACCCCACTCACAACGTTCAGGCGGTAGGCCACGGCCAGGGAATGGATCAAGTTTTCGGAATCCCGCCAGTCACGGAACTTTTCCGCATTGGACACCGATTTCGTCTCGGGCCAGTCCTTCGAATAATAGCCATCCATGTCCTTGGCCAATTCCCGATCGGGCAAGGCCTTGTCGGGTGACGGCATGGCGCGCAACTCATAGATGGCGTTGTCGGGTGCGTACTCGCCGCCCCGCGAGTACCTGGTTCTGTGCGGACTGTCCCCGGGAAGGGGCGGGAAGACGCGGTGCGGTTCCCGCCTGACCTTCGCCATCCAGCCTTGGAACTCCGGCGAGAACAGGGAGCCTGTGCGGATCACGTCCCGCAGACCCCAGGCGTCGTTCCGGCGCACGTTGACGTCGTAGCCGGGTGTGTAATAACCATCGGCGTTCATGTCGGTAATGCTGGCGTGCTTGCCTTCCTCGACCATGATGTGGAAGGGAAGCTCCAACTCCCGGTTCAGTTGGTCCTGGTCGACCCTGTAGATGTTGTCGTACCACACCAAGGCGTGGGCCTTGCCGGTCGCCTGCAGCAGATACAGTTGATAGGTGGTGACGCCGCCGGCACCCTCGAAACGATGGACATAGACCTTGATCTGAGCCTGTTCGGTATCGTGGTCGTGTCCGCCCAGTCCTGATTCGAATCGGTAATAATGATTGTAGTTGATGTCGAGCCCATAGATCCTGCTCAGGTCCAGGATCGTGTCTCCCGGATTCGATTCTTCGGTTAGGAAAACATCCTCGTCGTCATCGGCCGAAACGATCACCGTGCGAACCTGGTAATACACGACCGGCCCGTCCGATGATTCATCGAAGGGGAATGGGGCGGGAATCAGGATGTCTTTGCCCTCGCGGTTATGCAGCTCCGGTTCGTCGGGTGAAAACCAGAACACCGGGGCGCAGTAGGCCACCAGATCACCTATCTTCATGATCGGGTCGACACCTTCCCAGAACACGATGAATTCCAGGCCTTCCTCGCGTGCTTTGGTTTCGGAGCCATCTGCCGCCAGAGCAATGGACGAACCGAGCAAAAGACAGGCGAGCAGGAACAGGGGAATGGGAAACGGAAATGTCGGCCGCAGTGTCCTGAGAGATGTGGATAATCCCATCATTCGTCCTCCGCCGGGGAATCCGATTTTTCTTCATCGGTCATGGTTCATTCCTCGTTGAAGCGGGCTATTCGCCA
The DNA here is from genome assembly GCA_030592845.1 of Candidatus Krumholzibacteriia bacterium. Classification (GTDB taxonomy): domain Bacteria; phylum Krumholzibacteriota; class Krumholzibacteriia; order LZORAL124-64-63; family LZORAL124-64-63; genus JAGLCY01. The sequence goes on from JAUVII010000049.1 coordinate 18,441, forward strand.
CTGGAAGCTTCA
>JAUVII010000330.1 GCA_030592845.1 Candidatus Krumholzibacteriia bacterium
CTCCCAGACCGTATCGTAGTAACCGTCGGGCACGGCCAGGAACTCCACGCCGTTTTCACGGAGAGCGGCGATCGTGGTCAGGATGTCATCGGTGCTCAGGGCCAGGTGCTGCACGCCGGCGGTCAGGTTGGCGTCGATGTATTCCTGGATCTGGCTCTTTTTCAAACCATCGGCCGGCTCGTTGATGGGGAACTTGATGACCCGGTCGTCCGAGGCCACCACCGTGCTGCGCAGGGCCGTGAAATCGGTGCAGATGTCCTTGTCGTCGTAGGAGACAAAACGGCCGAGGCCGAGCGTCTCGTTGTACCAGTCGACCCACTTGTCCATCTGCAGATCCGAAACGTTGCCCACGATGTGGTCGATGCACAGCAGTCCGGTGCCTTGCCCCTTGATCTCCTTGATCTCGAAGCCGGGCAGAAAACCCTTGTAGTCGTCGCGCTGGATGAACGTGTGCAGGACCTCGCCGTAGGTCTTGATGGCGGCAGTCCGCATCGTTCCAAGGTCGTCGCCCCAGGCGTGCGGTTCGCTGTGCGCAGTGGCTCCGGCGCCGGTGGCCTTGGCAAACACCGCGTCGATATCATCCACCTCGAAGGCCATGTCGCGAACCCCGTCGCCGTGCATGGTCAGCCAGGTGTTCATGGGATCTTCGTGCCGCAGCGGAGTGGTCAGGATCATCCAGATATCGCCCTGTCTGAGAACATAGGAAACGGAATCCGGAGTGCCCGTTTCGGGCCCGCGGTAGGCAACCTGATCGAACCCGAAGGCCTTGCGGTAGAAAAAGGCCGCCTGCTTGGCGTTGCCCACCACGAACTCGACGTGATGGATACGCTTCAATCCCTTGGACATGCAAATCTCCCTTGGAAAACGTGGAATCAGGACACGAATGTGCCCCGGAGGTTCATATTTCCCCGACACACTAGCAGATTAGTCCTGTTTTGGCACCCTTCAGGACAAAATTCACCATTCTCCGCTGAACAATTACCCTTCCGCGGCGTATGATGCGGACATATGACCAGAATCCGTTACTACCTGCAGCGCACGTTCACCCTGCGCGAGAACGAGACAACCCTCGTTCTCTTGTCGGGACTCCTGTTCTACACCCTGATGACCAGCTACAACATCCTCAAACCCATCCGGGACACCATGGGGCTGGCCGGGGGCGTGCGGGACCTGGAGAACCTCTTCCTTTTCACCCTCGGCGTCATGGCCCTTTTGACACCTGTTTTCGGATATCTGGTGCGGCGTTTCCGGCGGGAAAAGTTCATTCCCCTGGTCTACCGTTTTTTCGCCCTGAACCTTCTGGTGTTTTACCTGGTCCTGCGCCAGACCGATGACGGGCTGATCATGATCGGGCGCGTCTTTTTTGTCTGGGTCAGCGTCTTCAACCTGTTCGTGCTGTCCCTGTTCTGGGCCTTCATGGCCGACGGTTTCGGTTACCGCCGCAGCAAGCGCCTCTTCGGCATCATCGCCATCGGGGGCACCCTGGGTTCGATGCTCGGCAGCGGCCTCACACGCCTGTTCATCGGATGGCTCACCGAGGCCAACCTCATCCTGATCTCGATCCTGTTCCTGGAGGGCTCCGTCTGGCTGGTGAAGTACCTGTCACCCCGGTTCCGCGCCGCAGGGTTCCACGACGAAGGGATCCACGACCGGTCCATCGCCAAATCCGCGGGTGAAGGGCCTCTGGCGGGCGTTTCCTTGCTGTTCAAGTCCTCGTTCCTGGGTGGCATAGGCGGTTACGTGTTCCTCTACACCTTCATCGGGACCCTGCTCTATTTCCTGCGCTCGGACGTGGTCCACAACCTCGTTCCGACCCGGGACGCCCGTACGGCCCTGTTCGCGGACATCTACTTCTGGACCAATTTCCTGACCCTCATCGGCCAGCTGTTCGTGACCGGCCGGTTCCTGAAACGGTTCGGCGCCGGGGCCGCCCTCATTTTCCTGCCGGTGGCCATGGCTGTCGGCGCGGTCATCCTGGGCACGGCCCCCACCCTGGGCGTCCTGGTGGTCTTCGAGGTCACCCGGAGGGCCGGCAACTACACCCTGGTCAAACCCGCCCGCGAAACCCTGTTCACCCTGGTGGACCGCAACGTGCGCTACAAGGCCAAGAACTTCATCGACACCTTCGTCTACCGGAGCGGCGACGCCCTGGGCGCCCTGGGGTTCAAGCTGCTGGGAGTTCTGGGAATCGGGATGGTGGGCACCGCCTTGATCACGGTGCCCCTGTCGCTGGCCTGGGCTGTTGTGGGTTTTTCCCTGGGCCGCCGCCAGAAACAGATGGCAGCCGAAAACCAGGAATGATCAGACGGTGACCGGTTCCCTGCCGATGGGCATGGTCATGCAGCGGCAACCCCCGCCGCCACGGGCCAGTTCGGAACCGTCGATGGTGACAACACAACGCCCCATCTGGTCGAGATCCGCCTTGCCGGCGATGACATCCCGCGCCGAAACCACCTCGAATCCGGCGCCCTGGAGTTCGGCAATGGTGTTTTCGTTGCGGCCGTAGCCGATGACCTGCCCGGGTGCCAAGGCGAAGAAATTGGCGCCGCTGTGCC
>JAUVII010000165.1 GCA_030592845.1 Candidatus Krumholzibacteriia bacterium
AACTCCCGTTTCACATTCTGAAGCAGCCCGTTGATGAACGGCATTTTCCGCGCGCCCGGACGCCGGCGGCAAAGTTCACCGGCCTGATGGATGGCCGCGTAGGCGGGAACGGAATCCAGGCCCAGCATCTGGTGGAGGGACATGCGCAACAGACACAGGGTCGGCGAATCGGCAGGTGGCTTGCGGCGCGCGAAGCGCTTGATGAGATGATCGTAACGACCCTGCCACTGCAGAGTGCCCCGCACCAGCTCGGCCAGGAATGCCCGGTCCCTGGGATCGGGCAACCCATTCAGCCGGGGCTCCAGTTCCTGATCCAGGGACTGGCCTTCGTCCACGGCGATCAGGATATCGTGGGCCAGCCGGCGAACCGGGTCGGCTTTCATGAGCGAAGGACATCTCCGGCTACGATTTTGAATCCGCGCAGGAACTCGTCCACACGCAGGGATTTTCGGCCGGGGCACTGCAATCCGGTCAGCAACAGCGAACCTTCACCGCAGGACACGACCACGCCCTCGTCACCGACGTCCAACACTGTTCCGGGAGTCTTGCCCGGTCTGTTGAAGGACATGGGCCGGGCTTCGGTAATCTTCAGGGCTTTTTCGCCCAGATAGGTGACGGTGCCGGGCCAGGGAATCAGTGAACGGATCTGGTTGTGGACCGTGACCACGTGGCGGTCCCAGCGCACAGCCGACAGGGCCTTGGTCAATTTCGGAGCGTAAACGGCTTCGTCTTCGCTCTGGGAAACGGGTTCGACCTGGTTGTTCATGAGGCGCCGCAGGGTGTGGATCAACAGATCGGCCCCCTGCCCAGCCAGTCGTTCCAGCAGTTCCCCCCCGGTATCCTCCGGACCGATGGGCACGGACCGCTGGGCCAGGATGGGGCCGGTATCAACCCCCGCATCCATCCGCATGATGGTCACTCCGGACCAGCTGTCGCCATGAAGAATGGAGTACTGGACCGGGGACACCCCCCGCCAGCGGGGCAGCAGGCTCGCGTGGACGTTGATGCAACCAAAAGGAGGAGCGCTCAACAGGGGCTCCCGCAGAATGTGACCGAAGGCGGCCACCACCACGGCATCCGGTTCGTGGGCCATGACCTCGGCGCCGACGGCCTTGCCCTGGCCCTTCCTGAAATCGATGACCGGAAGATGGTGCTCCTGGGCGGCGGCCTTGACCGCGGTGGGAAGCATCTTGCGTCCCCGGCCGGCGGGCCGGTCGGGCTGGGTGACGACCAGCTGCACGTCGAAGCGTGCTTCGATCAGGGCTTCCAGACTCGGCACCGCGAAATCCGGTGATCCCATGAATACGATTTTCATCAGTCGGCCCTTTCCTTCCCAGAAATTTTTTGCCAGGCCTCGAACATGACGTACGACACGAAACGCGGCCACAGGAGGAACCGTTGCCAGGCAGACAGGTGATCGATAAAAAGGATCCCGTCCAAGTGGTCGATCTCGTGCTGAATGATCCGGGCGGCCAGGGCCTCGCTTCGCAGGGTCTGTTTCCCCTGGGGACCGTCGAATTCGACGACCACGCCCCGGGGCCGCCACACGTTTTTATATAACCCCGGAAAGGAAAGGCATCCTTCCTCAAAGGAAACTTTGGGACCGAAGGTCTCGCGGATGACCGGATTCACCAGCCCCATTTTCCGCTGTCCCTGTTTCTGCTCGGGGTCCATGACGACCACCACGCGTTCATCCCGGCCGATCTGCGGTGCGGCCAGCCCGACACCGCCATCCTTCAGGAGAGTCGCCCACAATTGTTCCAGCAGCTCGGCCGTTTCCGGACCGGCAGGATCCACCGGTCTGGCCGTGCGTCGCAGGCAACCATTTCCGTACCGGCGAATCCGGGTCGCCCGAACACCCATGGCCTACGTGCTTTCTTCAACCACGCCGTTGATGGCAGACTTGGAGATCTCAACCTTGACCCCGTCGGCGATTGTAGCCACGACCAGATCTTCCTTGACGTCCTTGACGGTGGCGAACAGGCCGCCGCTGGTGACGATCCTGTCACCACGTTTGACCGCGGCGATCATGGTTTTGCGCTTATCCTGCTGCTTTTTCTGGGGACGAATGATCATGAACCAGAACACGACGAAAATCAGGACCAGGGGCAGGAAACTCAAAAAGGAGCTGGCGCCGCCTTCGCCGCCTGAATTGGGGGAAGCCATGGCCAGCAGGTTCATCAACGGCATGAACGTCTCCTTGCTTTACGGGTATGGAATGGCCCTAAACCGCAGGAGCGGCCGGGAATTGTCAAAGCTCGCTCTACAAAATGGTTCCCCGGTCCGGTGTGGTCAACTTTGGAACTCAGCGACGATCGCGAATCCGGTCCAGGCGGGCCTTCTCCCCCTCCAGCCAACGGCCGGACATCCGGGAGGCGTAGGCGGAAAAGCCCCCCTCGCCGATGGCCGATCTGATACCCGCCATCAGTTCCTGGTAGAAGTGGAGGTTGTGAATGGTCGCCAGGGTGCCGGCCAGGATCTCCCGGGCCTGGAAGAGGTGGCGGATATAGGCCCGGCTGTGCCGGGCGCAGACCGGACATCCGCACTCATCGTCGATGGGCCGGGAATCCTCGGCGAATTCATTGTTCTTGATGACCAGGCGACCGTCGCGAGTCAGCACGGTTCCGGTGCGGGCCATCCTCGTGGGAAGGACGCAATCGAACATGTCGACGCCGGCCTGGACACTTGCCAGGATATCATCGGGAAAACCGACACCCATCAGGTAGCGGGGCCGGTCGTCCGGAAGAAGCCCCGCGGCCAGGTCCGTCATTTCACGCATGGCCGCCGTCGGTTCCCCGACGGACAGGCCTCCGATGGCGTAACCGGGCAGGTCCAGTTCCAGGATTTCGGAAGCCGAACGACGCCTCAGCGCTTCGTCGACACCGCCCTGCATGATTCCGAAGAGCACCCGCTCCCAGCCGTCGCGATAGTCCCGGCCGCCGAAGACATCGCGGCATCGTTTCAGCCAGCGGGTCGTCCGATCCACGGCCGCGGCTACCTCGCGAGGCTCCGCCCCGTAGGCGGCGCACTGGTCGAAAGCCATGACGATGTCCGACCCCAGAGCCAGCTGCACCTCCATGCTCAGTTCCGGATCGAAAAAATGTTTGCTGCCGTCCAGGTGGGAACGGAATTCGACTCCATCTTCGGTGATGCGGTTCAGTTCATTGAGTGAAAAAACCTGAAAGCCGGCGCTGTCCGTCAGCAGGGCGCCGTCCCATCCCTGGAATTTGTGGAGCCCTCCCTGACGTCCGATCAGTTCGTGACCGGGGCGCAGGTAAAGATGGTAGGTATTGCCCAGGATCAGGCGGGCGCCGGTGTCCCACACCTGTTCGAAAGTGACGGCCTTGACCGACCCCACCGTACCGACCGGCATGAACACGGGCGTCTCGATGGTCCCGTGTCCCGTGGTCAACAGCCCCGAGCGCGCGGCGCAGTCCGGCGCGCGATCGGTGACCGTAAATCCGAAGGGAGTGGAAAGGGAATGGGGCTGCTGTTTTTCGGCCACGATATCAGGATCCCTTCAGCCAGGCCAGACCGGGCAGGATGAGCATGCAATCCCCGTAACTGTAGAACCGCATCCGTTGCGCCACCGCGTGGGCGTAAACCGCCGGCCAGGTATTTTCTCCGGCGATGGCGGCCACGAGCATCAACAGGGACGATCCCGGCAGGTGAAAATTCGTCAGCAGTCCGTCCACCGCGGTCACGCGGCCGGGAGGTCGCAGGAAAAGGCGCGTCTGGCCGGCCACCTCCCAGTGACCGTCGCAACGTGTCGCCTCGCCCGCGAATTCAGGTTGGCCATCCTTGCTTCCGGAACCGAAAGTCAGATGGTCCGGGCCGGAGGCCGGCAGTTCCAGACGGGCCACCGTCTCGAGAACGCGAAGGGACGTCGTTCCCACCGCGATGACGCGACCACCGTTCCGTCGTGCCGAGGCGATTCTGGCCGATACATCGGCCGGGAGGTGGAAAAACTCCCGGTGAAGCCGCCGGGCGGCGATCTGTTCGTCACTCGGGGCGCGGAAAGTGCCCGGACCGACATGCAGGGAGACACGGGCCGTTTCCACCCCCATGGCGGCAAGAGCATCCAGGGTCGATTCGGAAAAATGAAGCCCCGCGGTGGGCGCGGCCACGGAGCCGGCCCCACCTTGGTCCCGGCAGGCGTAAACGGTCTGATAGCGTCTGGCGTCGCGCCGGCCCCGTTCGCTCGCATAGTCCTCGGAATCGCGCCTGATGTAGGGGGGCAGCGGCATGACCCCCCACTTTTCAGCCAGGGAACCCGGATCTTCCACCGCGGAGACCAGGACCTGTCCCTGTTCCAGACGCGTGGTTACCTCCAATACCGACATTGGGTCCGTGGCTTCCCCCCCGCTTTGCCGGACAACCAGCCGCACCCCCTCGCGCAGGCGCCGCTGCGGTTTGGCCAGGGCCAGCCAGGTCCGTTCCGCCTCCACCGGCCTGATCAGCAGGATCTCCACCTGTCCGCCGGTATCCTCGCGCACGGTCATCAGACGGGCCGGCAAAACCCGGCTTTCATTGAGGACCAGAAGATCGCCGGACCGCAAAATCCCGGGGATTTCCCGGAACACCTTCTCGGCCACCACCCCCTGGCCCGGTTCCACCAGCAGGAGGCGGGAATCGCCCCTTCGCTCCGGCGGGTCCTGGGCAATCAAATCCGCGGGAAGTTCAAAATCATAGGATTCAGGGAGTGAAAATTTATCCAGCATGGCAACAGACCCCGTTACAGGAGGTCGCCCTGGCCGGGCGCCGTATCGGAAGATGGTTCACCGTTGCGCGGGGCCGGCGGTTCGAGGCCCAGGTGCTTCCAGGCACCGGCGGTGACCTCGCGTCCCCGGGCCGTACGTTTCAACAGCCCGGATTGGATCAGGAAGGGCTCCACCATATCCTCGAGGGTATCAGCCTACTCACCCAGGCTGACGGACATGTTCTGGATACCCACGGGCCCCCCGTCGAAATGGTCGATGATCAGCTGCAGGTAACGGCGGTCCAATGTTTCGAGTCCCAGGACATCCACCCCGAGGCGGGTCAGTCCCGAATCGGCGGAGGCCTTGTCGATCATATCCTTGCCGTCGACCTGGGCGTAGTCGCGCACCCGGCGCAGCAGACGGTTGGCCGCCCGGGGAGTTCCCCGGCTGCGGCGGGCGATTTCCAGGGCGCCATCGGGCTGGATGCCGATGCCCAGGATGCCCGCGCTGCGGGTCACGATGATGGCCAGTTCCTCGGGGGGATAGAAATCCAGGTGGCAGACGATTCCGAAACGGCTGCGCATGGCCGGTGTGATCAACCCCGCGCGGGTGGTGGCGCCGATCAGCGTGAAGGGTTCCAGTTGGAGATTGAAGTGTCGGGCGTTGGGCCCCTTGTCGATGATCAGTTCCACCCGCCAATCCTCCATGGCCGGGTAGAGATGTTCCTCGATGACACGACCCAGACGATGGATCTCGTCGATGAAAATGGCCCGGCGGTCGGTCTGTTCACTCAAGAGGGCGATCAGTTCGGCGCTGTTGGTGAAGGCCGGTCCGCTGGTCAGCCTGATTTCCAGTTCCATTTCCACGGCCAGGATCTGGGCCAGGGTGGTTTTGCCCAGGCCCGGAGGGCCATGGAGCAGAACATGGTCCAGGACTTCGCCCCTTTGCCGGGCGGCCTGGATGAAGACCCGCAGGTTCTCCTTGATCTTCTCCTGTCCCACGAAATTGGCGAGGGTCCTCGGCCTCAGGTTGAGATCCAGGTCCCCGTCGGCTGCCTGTTCGGAGGGATCGGTCCACCGTTGATCGTTCACGCCATCCCTTTCCATTGGCCGCTACAGATTCTGCAGGGCCGCCTTGACCCATCGCTCAAGGTCCTTGTCTAACTGATCGTCCAGTTGCCGGGCCCGCAACAGGGCCTGTTCGGCACGCGCCGGAGCAAGGCCCATGGCCCCCATGACCGCCAGCGCCTCGCCCAGGCCGTCGGGCAGTCCACCCGAAGCGGTCCCCACGGGGCCATCGCCGACAACGGCCTCGGGCACCTTCTGTCCCAATTCGACCACCAACCGGGCCGCGCTTTTTTTTCCGATACCCGGCAATCTTGTCAGGGATTTCTCATCACCGGTGCGCAGGTAGGCCGCGATGTCACGGCCCGAGGCATGGGACAACATCCCCATGGCCACCTTGGGTCCCACTCCGGAAACGGAAATCAGCAGACGAAACATGGCCCGTTCCTCGGCTTCCACGAAGCCGTACAGGGACCAGTTATCCTCGCGGACCGCAAGGTGGGTATACAGGCGTACGCTTTCCCCGGGAACCGGAAGCTGTCCCGCCGACAGGACGGAGACCCGGACATCCAGACCGATGCCGCCTCCCACCGAAACAACCGCTTCGGTCCCTCCGGTAACCAGTATGCCTTCCAAAAACGCGATCATAGACTACTCATTCGCTGAAGAAGGTCGGGCCAATCCAACCCATTATCCGATAGAAGCCGAAATCAGGCCAGCCCGGAGAATCGCGACCGTCCCGCGTGGGCCAGGGCCGCCGCCAGGGCGTCGCTCTGATCCAGCGGAGGAGAATCCTTGAGGCACAGCAGCCGCATCACCATGAAGCGGACCTGCTCCTTGGTGGAGGCCCCGTTGCCGGTCAGGGCCTTTTTAATTTCACGGGGAGCATATTCCGCCACCGCCAGACCCGCCGACGCCCCCGCCAGAAGAATCACGCCCCGGGCATGACCCAGAATCAGGGAGCTGCGTGCGTTTTTCGCGTTAAACAGATCCTCGACGGCCATTTCCGTGGGATTGAAGCGGTCGATGACGGCGGTCAACCCGGTGTGAATGTCCAGCAGGCGTTCGGTGAGGGGCGCTCCCTTGCCGGCCCTGATCACGCCTCCGCCCAACATACGAACAACCGGCCCGGTGGAAATCACACCGTAGCCGGTCGCGTGAGAACCCGGGTCGACACCCAGGACGATCACCGGATGCCTCCAGCGATCAAAGTTTGTCCTCGATCTCCGCCATCAAATCATCATCGATGTCGAAGTTGGCCGAAACCTGGGCGACATCGTCGAGGTCATCCATGAGGGTGATGAGTTTCATGAGAGTCAAAGCATCGGATTTGCCGACATTGACACTCATGTTGGGAATCTGCACCAGTTCGGTGGAGGTAACCGGCAGGCCGGCATCGCCCAGGGCGGAACTCACCGCGTGGAGGTTTTCCATGGCCGTGGTCACCGAAATAATTCCGCCGTCTTCCTCCACGTCTTCGGCGCCGGCCTCGATGGCCGCGTCCATGGCGGCTTCCAGGTCACAGCGTTCACCGTCCAGGATCACCATGCCCTTGCGTTCAAAGAGGTAGGAGACGCACCCGTTGGCGCCCAGGTTGCCGTTGAACTTGGTGAAGGCGTGCCGGACTTCGGCGGTCGTCCGGTTCTTGTTGTCGGTCTGGCATTCCACCAGGATTGCCACCCCGCCGGGCC
>JAUVII010000178.1 GCA_030592845.1 Candidatus Krumholzibacteriia bacterium
GGCACCACCTGGGAGGGCGGATTCCGGTCCCCCTGTGTCATCCGGTGGCCTGGTGTGATCGAACCGGGCACCATCTCGAACGAGATTTTCTCCCATGAAGACATGTTGCCGACCCTGGTGGCGGCCGCCGGGGATCCGGATGTCAAAGAGAAGCTCCTGAAAGGCCATAAAGCCGGCGACAAGGAGTTCAAGACCCACCTGGACGGCTTCAACATGATGCCGTACTTCAAAGGTGAAGTCGCCAAGTCACCACGAAACAGCATTTTCTACTTCGATCAGGGCGGTAATCTGAACGCCGTCAGAGTGGGAAACTGGAAACTCCACTTCACGATCGTTGAAGGCCCCATCAACGAGGCCATCAGGGTCCAACGGGCCTGGCCCATCGTGGTCAACCTGCGCGCCGATCCCTACGAGGTCATGTGGAGGGATTCCCAGATGTATCTGCGGTGGATGATCGACAATATGTGGACCTTCGTTCCCGCGCAGCAAGAAGTGGGCGAGTTCATGAAAACTTTCCAGGATTTCCCACCGCGCATGGGATCATCCCTCAGCGTGGATACGGTCCTCAAACAATTAGTGGAACAGGGACGCCCGAAATAGACCCGGTGGCGGATAATTGTTTGATATATTGGCGGGCTCGGCCATAAACTGAGCCCGCCCGGGAGTATTAATTCGTTTTAACGGTGTGAGGAAAGGCTAAACCATGGATATCCAACTCAACACTCTACTGGTCGCCATGATGTTCATAACGATCTTGTCCATGGGTATCGGCAATATCCTCATGTCCCTGGCGGACATATTCAATCACGCCACCACCTCGCGAAGGAGCCGCTCCCATATCGGCTGGATTGTCCTGCTGTTGCTCGTTCACTTCAACCTGTTCTGGCAGACCAAAGCGATCCTGGATGTGGAAAACTGGAAATTCGCAGGCTTCCTGCTGACCATGGCCGGCCCGGTACTATTATTTTTGGCGACGAGTATCCTGCTGACCTCTCCTCCTGAGGATGAAAAGGAGAATCTGACTTCCTTTTTTGTGGGGCTGGGTCGCCGCTTTTTTCTGCTTTTCGCCATTTTGCAGGCCTGGATCATCGTGATCGGGGTCACCTTGACGGGTTCAATCTTCGTTACGGACATCACCAACGCTGCTTTTTTAGTTCTGGCTCTAGCACTTGCCTCCAGCGCCAACGATCGTTTCCACAATGTGGGCATCATCCTGGCCTGGGCCCTGGGTGTGGCCTCCTTGTTCATCCGTTGGCTGGCATAATAGGAGAAGGATCTACTTCCCCACCGGCATGGTGTAGGTAACGTTGAAGCGATAGGAATTCTCCACCGCGGCGCCGTTCCAATCGCCATAAATCAGGCTGGTCTGATACTCGAAGTAGAAGTTCCAGCTCGACGTCGGCCTTACCAGGCCCTTACCCACCCGGATACCGATGGGAAGGTAGAAATCCCCATTGTCCCAGTTATACCTGGCCACCATGTCGCCGTTGCCGACATACCAGCCCTTGTCGATGCGGAAGTTCAGGAAGGGGGCGATCCCCAGCGGGTTGGTGTCGCTTTCGCCTGCCGGCACGACCAACGGATCCACTCCCCGCCACGATTGGGTGAACAACAAGCCATAGAACCAGGGGCCGCTCGTATTGACGACTGCTGCGGCCAAGCCGTAACCCCACTCGTCGCGGGCCACATTTTCAGACCCGGGCGTCGTGACCAACGGGCCGATGCCGACCCGCCCGACGCCCCAGTCCCACTTCTTCGGGATGACCAGGGCGAACAGCTCGGTATTGCCCATCCCGGATTCACCCGCGTCGTTTTCGTAATGGCGAAGGGTCAAGCGGGGAAGCAGGGTGACCGATTTCAGAGGAACCGGGGCCACTATTCGCAGCTGTAGGAAATCGTTGTTCCCGGCCGGCCGTGGCTCTCCGTTGTCCAGGATGTCATCGTGATAGTCGGGTATCCCCTGATAGGCAAGCTGGAAGGACCATTGGGTGGCGGTACTGTCCAGGGCCTTCGATTCGCGGTCCTGTCCCCCCGAAGCTTCTTCTTCGCCCTCGGTTTCCCCCAGCGCAGGGGTGATGACCAACGTCGCGAGGGTCATGACCAGGAGGGCATTGATCCACGTCGCGCGGGAATTCCGCCAACCTGCACTGATGTTTGAAGCTCGGCTGAGACTGAACATACCATCCTCCTTGGAATCCTGTGGTTCGCGAGACAATATTAATCAGGGAATACTTTATAGCATGAATATTGGGGGTGGATATAGGCCCTTGGTCCTAGACCGCCGGATTGATGGAAAGACCCCCAAGAAGAAAATCGACCACCGCTTTTGCCTGGCTTTCCAGCCGCTTGTTCCTGCGGGACAGCACCCAATCGGTGGCCATTTCATCCAGCACCCCGAAAATGGCCTTGGCCGCGAAAACGGGATCCAGGTCGTGGCGAAAACTTCCCTCCTCCATACCCTGGGCAACCACCTCCCCGAGGATGGTGAGATACTCCCCCACCTGGTTGCGAGACAACTGATCCATGAAATGGAGACTGTGGCGCAGTTCCACCTGGGAGATGATGGCCAGATCCCGATCCTTGCCCACCAGGGTCAGGTGCAGTTCCACGATCCGGCGCAGTTTTTCCCTGGCCGTGGTCCCCTGATCCACTTGGGAACGCCCCTCGGAAATGAAGCGCCCCATGGCCCTCTCGAAAAGGGAAAAGAGGATTTCTTCCTTGTTACGGAAATAGAGATAGATGGTGCCGTCCGCCACGCCCGCTCTACGGGCGACCATCGCCACGGTGGTCTGATGATACCCGTGGCGGGCGATTTCGACGACCGCCGCGTCCAGGATCGCTGCCCTTTTCGTGCCGTCGCTGTTCCGCGCCATGATTTATGAAGCCTTATTCATTAAAATGATGTGTTCGCCAAGGAAAGCCGGTTAAGGCCTCCACAATCAAATTCATCCGGCAATCTGATTATATCACACAATTAAACCTTAACAAGCTCAAATGGCAATCTTGCAGTAAAGCCGTTGACACTTGCGCCGATCACGGGTAGTATACTGAATAGTCATTCATTTTATCCCAATACCCATGGTTGACGCCATCAGGCCAATGAAAGGCTGGGAACATGCGCAGGCAGATCAGGAAAGTGGCCGTGCTGGGGTCGGGCGTCATGGGCAGCGCCATCGCCGCCCACTTCGCCAACGCCGGAATTGCTTCGATCGTGTTGGACATCGTCCCCAAGGACGCCGGCGACGACCCGAAAGCCCGAGGCAGCATCGCCGCAGGCGCCGTGGCCGCCATGAAGAAAGCCCGTCCCTCCCCCCTGTTCATCACCGACGGTCTGGCGCTCATCGAGACAGGCAACCTGGAAGACGACCTGCCGCGGCTGAAGGAGGTCGACTGGGTCATCGAGGTGGTCAAGGAGGATATGAAGATCAAGAAGATCGTCCTGGAAAACGCCGCGCCTCACATCGCGGACGGGGCCATCTTCACCAGCAACACCTCCGGGTTGTCCCTGGCTGGAATGTCGGCCATCCTGCCGGACGATCTGAAGCCCCGGTTCCTGGGCACCCACTTCTTCAATCCCCCGCGTTACATGAAGCTCTTCGAGCTGATCCCGACCGCGGACACCGACCCCGAGGTAATCGACTTCGTGGCCGATTTCGCGCGCGACCGCCTGGGCAAGGGCATCGTCATGGCCAAGGACACGCCCAACTTCATCGCCAACCGCGTGGGTGTGCACGCCATGATGGCCACGGTGCAGGTCATGAACGAAATGGGCCTGACCATCGAAGAGGTTGATGCCCTGACCGGCCCGGCCATCGGACGCCCCGGAACCGCGACCTTCAAGCTGGCCGACCTCGTGGGCCTGGACACCTTTGTCCATGTGGCGGACAACATCTATCCCCTCATCCCGGATGACGAAGCCCGCGAAAACTTCAAGGTCCCCGACTATCTTTACCGGATGGTCGAAAAAGGCCTGCTGGGCCTCAAGAGCGGCAGCGGTTTCTACAAGTTGGAAAAGAAGCCCGAGAAGAAGTTCTTCACCCTCGACCTTGAAACACTGGAATACCACGAAAAGCAAAAGGTGAAATTTCCCGAGATCGCCATGGCCAAGGGCATCGACGACCTGCCTGAACGCCTGAAGATGCTGGCCTTCGGCAAGGGCAAGGCCGGTCAGGCCATCTGGAAGATGCTCGCGGCAAGCTTCAGCTACAGCGCCATGCGCGTGGGCGAGATCTGCGACCAGGCCGCCGAAATCGACCAGGCCGTCCGCTGGGGTTTCAACTGGGAGTTGGGACCGTTCGAAGTATGGGACACGCTCGGGTTCCGCAAGGTCACCGAAAGAATGCGCGACGACGGCCTGCCGTTGCCGGCCTGGGTGGACGCCCTTTACGAAAGCGGCGCCGAAAAACTGTACCTGACCGAAGACGGCATGCTGCAGAGCCCGACCGCCGAAGCAAACGGGTTCGCTGCCGTGCCCGCCGATCCACGTGTCTTCGATTTCGAATTCCTGCGCGGCCAGGACAGGGAAGTGAAACGCAACCCGGGAGCCAGCCTGCTGGACCTCGGTGACGGCATCCTGGGCCTGGAATTCCACTCCAAGATGAATGCCATCGGCCAGGACACGCTGAACATGATCATGACCGCCTGCAGTGAAGCGGAACAGAATTGGCAGGCCCTGGTCGTTACCAACCTGGCGGATAATTTCTCCGTCGGGGCCAACCTCATGATGCTCCTGATGGAAGCCATGGAGGGCAACTGGGAAGACATCGACATGATCGTCCGCGCCTTTCAGGCGGCCACCAGCCGTCTTGAGCACTGTGCCGTACCGGTCGTGACCGCTCCCGCCGGACTTGCCCTCGGTGGAGGCTGCGAAGTCACCATGGGCGGCAACGCGGTGCGAGGCGCGGCCGAACTCTACATCGGGCTGGTCGAATTCGGCGCGGGTGTCATCCCCGCCGGCGGCGGCTGCCTGAGGCTCTACCAGCGCAACGTCGCGCAACTGATGGACAAGCGCGACCTGCAGCCCGCCTTCCGCAAGACCTTCGAGACCATCGGCATGGCCAAGGTCGCCACCAGCGCGGCCGAGGCCCGTGACCTCAGTTTCCTGCGGCCGGGCGACAGCTGGTCCATGAACCGCGACCATCTGGCGGCCGACGCCAAGGACCTGGCCCTGGCTTTGGCGGCGGGCAACTACGCCTCCCCCACCCTGGATGAGGCTATTCCAGTGATGGGTACATCGGGCATCGCCCTGGCCGAATCGGTCCTCTACAACATGATGCAGGGTGGTTACATCTCGGAACACGACATGAAAATCGGCGTGGAACTGGGGACCATCCTCAGTGGCGGCGTGGTGCCGCCGGGCACGACGATCACCGAGACCGACATGTTGAACCTGGAACGCGAAAGTTTCATGCGGCTGCTGGGTGAGCGCAAAACCCTCGAGCGCATGGAGCATATTCTCAAGACCGGTAAACCACTGCGGAACTAGGAAGGGTAAATCATGAGAGAAGTCGTCGTTGCCGCCGCCCGCCGAACCGCCGTTGGAAAGGCCATCAGGGGCACGCTGCGCCATACCCGGCCGGATTACCTGGCCGCCGCCGTGGTGAAAGAACTGGTCGCCTCACATCCTAACATGGATCCCGCCCGCATAGGCGACGTGATCATGGGATGTGCCATGCCCGAAGCCGAACAGGGCATGAACGTGGGCCGCAACATCGCCCTGATGGCGGACCTGCCGGTGACCGTGCCTGGCATGACCATGAACCGCTTCTGCTGTTCCGGTCTGGAGACCATCAACTACGGGGCCATGAAGATCGCCGCGGGCATGGACGATATCGTCATCGCCGGCGGCACCGAGACCATGACCCTGGTGCCCATCGGCGGCCTGCGCTACATGCCCAGCCCCGCCATGGCGCGCGAGCATCCGGAATATCTGACCAACATGGGACTGACCGCCGAGAACCTGGCCGTGCGTGACGAACTTTCGCGCGAAGCCCAGGACGAATTCGCCTACCACAGCAACATGAAAGCGGTGGCGGCCATCAAGGAAGGACGGTTCGCGGACGAAATCGTTTCCGTGATGGCGGCGCTGCCGAGCAAAGGTAAAAACGGCCGGCCGGGGTTGCAGGAAGTCGAGTTCAAGGTGGACGAAGGCCCCCGCGCAGACACGACGGTCGAGGCCCTGGCCCGCCTGAAACCCGCCTTCAAACTGGGCGGCACCGTGACCGCGGGCAACAGCAGCCAGATGAGTGACGGGGCGGCGGCTTCGCTGCTGACAACCCCTGAAATCGCCAAGGAGATCGGCGCCGAACCACTGGCCCGCTTCGTGGGTTATGCCGTGGCCGGCGTCCCACCCGAAATCATGGGCATCGGCCCGGTCGAAGCCGTCCCGAAGGTCATGAAGCAGACCGGTTTGAGCCTGGACCAGATGGATGTCATCGAGCTCAACGAAGCCTTCGCCGCCCAGAGCCTGGCCGCCTGCAAAGGACTGGGTCTGGATCCGGCCGATCCACGGGTGAATGCCAACGGCGGCGCGATCGCCCTGGGCCATCCGCTGGGCTGCACCGGGGCCAAGCTCACAGCCACGGCCCTGCACGAACTCAGACGCAGGGGCGGCAAGTACGCCCTGGTGACCATGTGCATCGGCACAGGCATGGGCGCCGCTGGAATTTTCGAAGCGATTTAATCGGGCGCGGCCCGGCCGCGGATCCGCAAAGGAGAGTCATAATGGCCGACAAGAGTTACCCGACCGGCGGCGAATTCCTTCTCACCGAGGCTTCCCCCCAGAGCGTCTTCACTCCGGAAGACTTCAACGAGAACCAGCGGATGTTCGCCAC
>JAUVII010000107.1 GCA_030592845.1 Candidatus Krumholzibacteriia bacterium
CAGGCCGCGACCTTGTGGGTCACTTTGTCGATGCCCAGCATGTCCAGCTTGCGTAAATTTTTTGGCACCTCGGCCAGTGCAGCCAAAACGGGCTCGCGGCCGCCCGCTCCCCGAGGGACGAGACCCAGGCGCAAGGAAAACAGAAAACGGTAATCGTCGGAGGCGAAATCGCTGGCCAGGATATCCATCCACGGCACGGAGACCCAAAGGGGACGCTCCCGGTTTTCCCTGTGCACCGGCTGCCACCGTTCCAGCGCAAGGCCCAGGACAACTCCGGGATTGAAGAAACCTCCACCCAGAAGGGCGCGAAGTTTATCGAGGGACATGTCTCTCGCCGGCAGGAATGCTCCCTTGAAGTCACGTTTGTGCCGCATCGCGTGGAGCATCGACCTCTGTTTGTTCCAGAACCACCTTGAGCCGAAGGAGGATTTCAACTCGACGAGGAATCGCTCGAGAGTCGGGAAATCCCCTTTCAGGCTGTTGATTGCCAACTCAGCCCGCACCATGTACTTGCGGGGGTCCGATTCTTCACCGGGCCTTGCTGCCAGGAGGGTGGAAATATGGATCCGCGCCTGGACTTCAAGACCAACGTCACTCTGGTCGAAAATTTCGTCATCCTGGATGGTGGGCAGGATTCCCGGAGGACCACTGCGGGCCCACCCCATGGCGGCCTTGAGGCGAATCCGGTGCAGGCTTTCGCTGATCAATACGGGGAGATGTCCTCCGGGGCAGTTGGCGACAAGTTCGTCGATGACGAGGTCCACCAGCTCGACCGTGGTCACCCAGCGGTCAATTTCACCACCCAGGTCGTAACCGAATTCCCACCCGGTGATTTCACCGGGAGCCTCGCCCCGAGTCAGTGCATCGGCCACTTCCGTTACGGTGTTCAGGTTGAGCAGGGCCTGGTATTGATCGATCATCAGGGTCATGGGTTTGCCCTTGAAGGCGTACGAGGCCAGGGCGTCGAAGGCTTCGCCCCATTCGGGGTTCATTCCGCGCAGGCGCCTTTCCAGGTGTTCGTCCTCGATGATGTTCAACATTTTGGCAAGATAGTCGGCTTTGCATTTGGTGAAAACCATCTGGTAGTTTGGATCGCTGAAGTGGGCGAAATGGTGACCCAGTTCGTGAAGGATCAATCCCTGCAAAACCAGGGTCCCACGTTCCTCCTTCAGGACATTGGGGTTGATGTTGATTTCCAGGGGGATCCCCTGATCAGGAGGGTGGGTGTACCCGAGGTGGAGTTTCGCGATCCGGATGTTGACCGGCCGGCCCAGGATCTCCCAGCCCCTCTTGACGCCCCAGACCAGCAGCTCCGTTAGCCGTCTCCGGTATTCCAGACTCTCGCGGCCGTTCATGTGACTGGCCCCGTCATCATGCCTTGAGTTCGTTCAGGGATTTGACCACCAGACTCCAGATCTGTCCGGCCTCGCTGCCCTCGTCTTCGATCCTGCCGGGAAAACGTCCGCAATAAGCGGTAGCCAGGGCCTCGCGGATGGCTTCCTGGGATTTCATCTCGTCGCTGAACAGGGGATGGCCCAGCATGGCGCAGGCCTCCTGGGTGGCGCGCAGCGACAAGTCGGCGCCCACGGTGTCGTCATCACGGACCTTGTTGGCCACCGTTACCACGATGCCGATGGTTTTCTTGTCCACCGCGGGAAACCGCCCGGCCAAAATGTTCACTTCGGCCTCGTGCGGCGGGTAATCCAGTTTCAAGGTGGCAAAGCGGTCCATCTGGGCGGGATCCACGCTGCTGGCGCCGACAAACTGGTCGCCGTTGTTGATGGCCGCGATGAACTGGACGTTGCCGGGGATGTCCAGCAGGTCACCCGTTTCGGGGTCATAGATTTTCCGGGTGGTGTCGAGCGCGGGCATCAGTCCGTTGCGGGCGGTGGGGCGGCAGCGGTTGAATTCGTCCAGGAAGACCAGGTAACGGTTCTGTGGTTTTTCCAGGGCGTCCATGAGTGCCACGCGGAAATTGGTGGAGATGAAGATGGTTTCAGCCACCCCATCGGCGTTGGCCCTGACCTGGAGGGTGGCGACAAAGTCGGTGGCCTCGTAAACGCTGGCGCAGTTGAAGTAGATATATTCCATCTCCAGGGCGTCGGCGATGGCCCGGCTCAGGACTGTTTTTCCTGATCCCTGGGGCCCGTCCAACAGGATGGAATATCCGCCCTCCAAAAGAACCTGAAGCTTGGATGCAATGTTCTTTTCCACCCATATCTGGGGATCGATCTGGAAATCGACGGGGCCCTGATATGCCACCTCGATGAATCCTCGGCCATCGGACTGGGGCCGTTTGACCCGATTCACCTTAACGCGAACGGGTTTGCCCAGGGGCATGCTGCGGTCCCCGCAGAGGATAACCTTGTTGCTCTTGGCGTCCCCCACATGCGTTGCCCGAAAGGGAAAAGTTTCCTTTTGCGCCCCCTCGTTGCGCCAGAATACCGTTTCAAAATGATCACCGACGTTGAGATCGATCGACTTGGGTTTCTTCCCGAACACCATGGCTACCTCGGCGGTTGATGGGGCATGATATGGGCTCCAATAATCGTTGGCATCATAACTGAAAACCGATCTTCGGTGTTAGGGGATTGCTACTCGGGCCGCGGGTTGTCATAATGGACTCAATGATGCTTTACGAATGATCTCAAACAGCGAGGTCCATCCATGAAACTCACCTTCCACGGAGCCGCCCGCACGGTCACCGGCAGCCGCCACCTCCTCGAAGCCGGCGGCCAGCGCGTGCTCATCGATTGCGGCATGTTCCAGGGCCTGAAAAAATTGCGCCGACTGAACTGGGAAGACCCCGGTTTCGAACCCGGCTTCCTGGATCACGTGGTGCTGACCCACGCCCACATCGACCACACCGGCTACGTGCCCCGCTTGATGCAGTACGGTTTCCAGGGTGGCATCCACTGCACCCCTGCCACGGCCGAACTTCTCGAGTTGATGCTCATGGACTCCGCCCACATCCAGGAGGAAGACGCGGCGTGGGCCAACAAGAAGGGCTTTTCCAAGCATCATCCCGCCGAACCGCTTTACACCTCCATCCATGCCATGCAGGCGCTAAAGCTGGTTGAGCCGTCAAAGTTCAACCGCTGGGTCAAACTGTCGTCACGCCTGAAGTTCCGGTATATCAATTCGGGGCACATTCTGGGCGCGGCCTTTGTGGAATTCCGCATCGCCGAGAAAATGAAGGACAGCGTCCATCCCGGCGAAATAACCGTTGTCTTCAGCGGCGATGTGGGCCGCTACGATGTCCCGCTGCACAGCGACCCGGAGCCGTTGCCCGACTGCGACGTGTTGATCGTGGAATCGACCTACGGCAAACGGCGCCATGAAACAGAATCGGTGCTCGACCAGATCCGTGAGGATTTCAAGCGCACCATCCACCGCAGGGGCATCGTGCTGATGCCGAGTTTCGCGGTCGGCCGCACCCAGTTGGTCACCCTGATCCTGCGCGACCTGATGATCGGCGGAGACCTGGAAGAAGTGCCCATCCACATCGACAGCCCGATGGCCATCGATGCCACGGCGATCTATTCGCGCCATCTGTACGACTGCAATCTCGACCAGGAAATCACCCTCGACGGACGCAACCGGCTGTTCCCTTTCCAGGTCAACCTGCACCGCACCGTGCACGAATCAAAAGAACTCAACAACATGGACGGGCCGCGGGTAATCGTCGCCGCGAGCGGAATGATGACCGGCGGTCGCATTCTCCACCACCTCGTGCGCAGGCTGCCCGACCATAACAATCTACTTCTGCTTACGGGTTACCAGAGCGTCGGCACGCGGGGGAGGGCGCTGCAGGACGGCGCGGACACCCTGCGAATTCACGGCCAGAATGTCGAAGTCGGAGCGCAGGTGGCCACCATCCAGGGATTGAGCAGCCATGCGGACGCCGATGAACTCATTCGCTGGATAGGTACCGCCGAACGAAAGCCAGGCAAGGTGTTCGTGGTGCACGGCGAGGAAGATTCGGCCATGGCCCTTGGCGCCAGGATCAAAAAGGAATTCGGCGCCCAGGTCACCATCCCCAATCTCAAGGACAGCTTCGAAATCTAAAGGGGAATCAGGCCGCCGGCAGAGTGACCCTGAAGGTGGTTCCATGTCCTCTGGCGGTGTCGAGAATCATCAATCCTCCGCCGTATTTCCGCAGGATCTTGCGCGAACGGGGCAGGCCGTCGCCACCGCCGCTTCGGGTGCTGAACTGAGTGTCCATGATGCGGTCGCGGTGTTCGTCCGGAATGCCGCAGCCGGTGTCGCGGACATCAACCGTCACCATGCCGTCGGCAAGGGACCAGGTAACGGCCAGGTTCCGATTGGAGGTGTCCTTCATGGCGCGCACGGCGTTGGCCACCAGGTTGTCCAACACGAAATCCAGTTCCTTGGTGTCGATGAGGCAGGTGACCTTGGGATTCGCGCCCTGGGAGAAACCATCATCGCCGCCGGCGGCCATCCGGGCCAGGTAACCGGTCTGTATGGTCACGGCGCAATCATCGATGGCCTGGGAGTTGGCGCGCAGGACCCGGGTGACGGTCGTGGCCAGATCGGTATGGAAAAAGCCGGCCACTTCCCGGCGAAGATCCTGGAGGGCTTCATCGGCCTTGGCTGTTTCGGTGGTCATTTCTTCGGCCACGGCCCCGAAACACGCTACCTGGAAATCCTCCCGAGCCAGCTTTTCCAACTGCAGGCCGATCCTGTCCAGGGCCCGCGCGGAATAGTCGACGTCGGAGCCGGCGAGACCCGCCAGACGCGCCCGGTCCAGGATACCCGCCAAATGGGGCATGGCGTTATCCATGCATTCGGACCAGGTTTCCCGCAACCGAACTTCGATGCTCTCGTTGTCGCCCAGGCCCGATAGTATGGCGTTCATGTGCCAGACCAGCCGGCGCAGACACTTGAGCGGGGCGATGGCTCCATGGTTGGACAGTTCCAGATCTTCGAGAAGATTGAGCCGGACTTCCCGCAAAACCGTCGGGTCGCCGAGGTGGGCAGTGGTCATCTTCTTCCGCAGAAAAAAGCCGGCGACGATGAGCAGGGAAAGGGCTCCCAGTGATACGACCAAAGCCACATTTACCGGGGGAGCCGGAGCCTTGGCGAAAATTAGAGGCAAATTGGACCCGGAGTCGCGCATCAAAATGTTCACGTCGGCATCCACCTGCCAGGGTGTCATTGTCGAATGCCAGGCGGATTTTTCATCTTCGGAACGGGCCAACGGATTGAAATTCTGATCCAGGACCCAGGTGACTCCCGGCAGGGTGGTGAACACCAGTTCGACACCTTCGGCAGGCAGGATGTCCGCAACACAATTGATGTGGGGGATGGCCCCGGTATTAATCTCCCCGACGAGTTTCAATTCCGTAGGAGCAAAGGCGAAAACCTTGATAAACCCACTCTGGGTTGATACCGCCAGGCGGGGCGTTCCTGAATCCATATCGGGAAAAAGAGCAATATTTTGATACTGTTCCGTGGCCGAATGGCTGGCCAGGCTGGTTCCATCGTGGGCCCAGACCGCAAGTTCTCCCCAGACATCGGGTGTGGTGAAGGTCGAAGTGATGATCTCCAGGTTCCCGTCGCCCGTAAAGTCGGAAGTGATCAGATAACCACCACCGAACCAGTCTCCCAGGTGCCGGGTCCAAAGCAAATCACCTTTGTGGTTCAGGACAAACAGCCGTGACTCGTTGTCGCTGTAACCGTTGATTTTTCTTCCGCCAAGATTGTCCGGCGCCCGGCCGTATACGACCACCTCCCGGTTGCCGTCCCGGTCGAGGTCGACCACTTCGGTGGCATACCCGAGGGGGTTGGGTCCCATTACATACCGCCAGAGGATTTCCCCCGTCCAGGGGTCGACCGCCAGAACGCCCCGACCTTCCAGGTCGAAGCCAATATTGACACAAATTACGAGGGCCGTCCGGTCGACTCCGTCCACGGGGATTTCCAGCATACCCTTGACGATATAGTTTCCGTCCCAGCGCTTGTCGGCCCGCACTTCCTCGCCGCCTTCAAGGTCGAAGGAGCCTTTGATGGCGCCGGTGCCGGGGTCCATGATCCAGAACCGCCACTTCCAATGGTCTTTGGTATGCCCGGTTACCACCATTTCCATAACGCCGTCGCCATCCAGATCCATGGGTTGGGACAGGCTGAAAGAGGGACCTGTTTCCCGGCAGAACTCAGGAGAAAGATTGGTCTGGTAATAGGAGACGTAGCTGCCCTGGGAATGGCCCATGGAGGATATGTATTCGTTATTGGAGTGGACCCAGTCCTGGAAACCGTCGCCGTCGACATCAAACAGGGCCCCAACCGGCCCGAAGCCCAGGTTTCCCAACCGGTGTCCCCTGAAGTGGGTAAACGATTGCACCTCATAGGGCAGATATCCAGGATCCCCGGTCAGATCCACCTGGACCACCCCGGCAACGGCTCCCCCGATAATCTGGAAAAAAAACAGGATGCAGAAAACGTTCTTCATAATCTTTCCGGATGAGAGGTTTCACCTCCAATGAACCGGGTAATTCTACCACATTTGAACCTTGGATTACTTACCAAGGTGTAAACCGGGATTAGGGACTGGGCCTTTCGAGGTTTTCCCGGCGAATCATGCTTCCAGCATGAGCAAAACACCCCGGGCAACCGGGGTGTTTTGCGCTGAGCCGGGAAAACCTCGAAAGACCCGATCCCTAATCCCGATTTACATCATGGTAGGCATCTTCAAGCTCAAACCGTGACACGCCTCGTTTCTTGGAGGGGTCGCCTTTATACCCAAGGGCTTTCCAATTCAACCGCCCCTTGTCTTCATCATGGCAGGCCACGCACTTGAGGGCCTTCTCGCTGGGGGCGACCATGTGGTTGATCTTCCACCATGACTCGGTCTCGGCGAATCCGTATTCGCCACTGAATTCGAGGCCCGCCGCGGCCATGCCTTCGGTAATGGCTTCGTTCCAGTTGAAATCGTTTTCCCACAGGCCGGTCGGGCCATGCAGCTTGGTGATGACCAGAATCCGGTTCTGCTTGTCGTAGGCCTGCTTGCCCCGCATGACCTTGAAGGGATGGATCTTGGACTTGGGATCCAAACGCGTTCCCTGGGGCTTGTTCAGGTGGGTGACCGCGTCGGGATTCATGGCCGAGCCGACCATGTACTGGATGGAGGTGCCGTTGTACCAGCGGAAGGTGGGCATCAGGTTCTTTTCCCACTTGAAGGAACCCTTGTTGTTATCAAAGGTGTTCTTCCCGTACTTGTCCTTCACGTTCTCGGCGCCCGTGCCGGCGGTGGTCCAGTCCCACCAGGTCATGGTGGGATAAACGCGGGCGATGGTGGGAATGTGACAGGTCTGGCAGGCGATGGATTTGCCGTGCCAGTTCAGGATCCTTTTTTCGTGCGGGTCATCGTCGTGACAGCTGGCACATTCCAGGTGGTTGCGGCCGCCGGGTGAATCGAACATGGAGTTGCCCGAGATGGCGTGGTCCGTCGTATCGTGGCATTCGATGCACTCGAAGTCCTGGCCTTCCTTGCTCATGTGAACATCCAGATCGCGGGCCGGTTTCACCAGGGACAGATCCATGTCGCCGTGTTTGACGTTGTTGCCCTCGCCGCCGTAGAAGTGGCAGGTTCCACAGGTTTGGCGTGTGGCGGGGCCGACGGTGCGCGCGATACCCGCCAGATCCAGGGGCTCCCAGATCTTCCCTTCCCACTCTTTGTTCTGGTAGACCGGATGGCCCGCGTCGGTGGGGAATTTTTTATACAGGCCGGTCTGATCGTGGCAAACCAGGCAATCGATATTTTCGGGATTGGAAAAGTCGAAGTTGTCGTCCGTCCAACCGTAACCGGCGTGGCAACTGGTGCAACGGGCCCAGTTCGAACTGAGGCCGACACAGAAGTTGTTCATGGTATTTTTCTTGCCCAGAGCGATTTCGCCCTCGCCGATGACGTCCTGCATGGGCATCCAGGTCCAGTGGGAGGTTTTCATGAAGTCGTGGGCTTCATCCTCGTGGCATTCCAGGCAGACCGCGGTCACGCTGGGACCGTCAGTGAAGGGACCTTCGATATCCTGATGATCCTCGATCACCACCATGGCCGCCACGGGAAGGGCCGACAACAGGAGAATGACCAGAAAGAGCCAGGAAAACCTGGATTCGGAACGCATACGCATTGCCTCCAAAAAGAGTCCAACAAACCCAAAACCCACTGAAAAGATAGGAATTGGGTGTCTTACCCAACCCCCAGTCACGGGCTAGTGAAATTCTAGTAAAGCAGTTCCATGTTTCAAAGGAAAATAATGACAAAAAATTGACAGCGAAAATCAATTAGGTTTTCGGGTTTTTTCAGGCCCCGAAGAAGTTGCCAAGGCCCAGGTCGTCGGCATCTTCCCCGAAAGACAGGATGTCTTCACCGTCGAGAACAAAGGTGGCCTGTTTGCCGTAGATCCGGCTGAATTCCACTCGCCGGGGTTCGCGACCGGGCACGGTCATCCGCAGTTCGACCAGCTGGCTGTTGGTGGGCGAAGTGAGGTCTTCGGAGCAGACCGGGCAGGAGAATCTTATTTTGCTTCCCGCCGAAAGCTGCCGCTCGACCGAACTGTCGCAGATGTACTTGTAGTTCCCGGGCTGGGGGCTGAGCAGGATCATGCCCTTGGTGTTCCGGTAGCTGACGACCAGCAGGATTTTCACGCTGGGATTAAGGACTGCCTGGCAGTGGGGACACGTGAAATTGGTCTTCATCTTCAAACCTCTTGGTTCTGGTCAGGATCGGTACTCGTTTTCTTCTCTCCGCCGGAGAGAATCCCCCACCCGAAAACAGCCCCGAACAGGACCATCAACAGGGGGTTGGAGGTGATGCTTCAGCCACCACCCTGGCAGGTAATCCATTTGTTGATTCCGAACCCGGCGGCTCCGCCCAAAACGGGCCCGGCCACCATCCGCACGCGCATCCAGTTCATTTCAGCCTCTCCAGTATGACACCCGCGGATATGGCCGCGGGATTTATTTTGAAAAAGTTTGTCTCATCTCAATTATCCTCAACCAGGACCTGATCCGCAAGAGGGTGATGGACCGCAAGCCCGTCTGATTGTAGGTTTTTACCGAACAAGCGGATGAAATTCAAGGAAATGGTGTCAACGAATGAAAAATATGGCCCTGGGCTGCCTGGGCGGCCTGTTGATGATCACGGCGTGCGGGGTTTCCGAAGAGGCGGACCGCAAGGCGGTCGACCGGGCCGCGCTTCGGGCGGAATCGTCTCCCCGGATCATGTCTTTGGACCGGGAAGACCAGCTGCTCAAGGAGGAAAAAGACCTCCCCAACGCGGAAAGGATCGGCCGGTGGGCCCGGCGTTACCTGGCCGGCGAGGGCATTGAATACCGCTTCGGGCTGGCCGAGGGCGGTTACGTGAAAGAGGGCGACCTGGTCCGGGACGATCGGCAGGACTGCGTCAGCCTGATGTACCGGGTGACCGAGCTGGCCCGGGCCGAATCCTCCCGGGACGCGGTGGTCCGGGCCTTGGCCACCAGGTTTGCCGGCGCTCCGGCCGACTCGGTTGTCGATGCCGCCGGAAGAGTCGACTACGACCGCCCCGAGCACCTGGACTTCAGCCTGGACATGATCCGCTCGGGCCACTGGGGGCGGAACATTACACCCGGCTTGACCGGCGCCCGACCCGACAGCGCGGGCAGTTCCCGCTATCGGGCCGGCAGCTTCACCACCGTGCCCGAAACCGCCCTGGTGGAGGACGAACTCAAGGAAGGCGACATCGCCTGGCTGGTCCTGGACCCGGCCCACGAAGCGGGCGGCAGATTGCGCTGCGAGTATGGTCTGGTCATCGGTCACATCGGCATCGTGATCATTGAAGGGGGTAGGCCGCACCTGGTACACGCCGCCAGCAGCGACCTGGAGGGATGGTACGAAGGAGGCACCGTCGTTTCGGTGCCCCTGACTGTTTATCTGGAACGGGTGGAGAGATACCACGCGGTCATGGTCACGCGGTTCACGCCGGGCATTTAGGGTTTCACGATCACGGACATCGTATCGGACTTTGTATCAGCTCCGGCGGTTGCAATGGCGATAATGGTCGCCCTGATGTTTTCCGTGACCGCGGGCGTGCGCCAGTCAGCCGTCCAGTTGTCCGTGCCCGTGGCCGGCAGGATGACAGTCGTATCATCCCAGGCCACATTCAATTCCACCGATTCCACCGGAACAGGGAAAAGGTCGGCAACAGTAATCCCGGTAATTGTCAGATCGATGTCCCCGTCCACCAGGTCGTCCTGAACGGGATCGGTGATGGCGATGGCCGGGGCGATCACGTTCACGATGATGGAGGTCGTGACCGTTTCGCCTTCGGTCGTCCGGGCAATGGCGGTCAGGGTCAGGGGGGTGTCGGTGTCCGACAGGGGGGCGGTCCATTTGGCCGTCCAGTTGGTGGTGCCCGAGGCGGGAAAGTGATCGTCGCCGATATCGATGAAAACCGTATCCAGGGCTGCGCCGCCCAGAACCCCGGCCGCAGTACCGGTGAAGGTGAACAACCTGTTCCCTCTCAGGTCCGCGCCATCGGCGGGGGTCGTGATCGTGACCGCGAGTTGGGTCACCGTTACCGTGATCGAGGTGATCACGGCTTCCAGGCTGTCGAGGGGGCCGTACCAGGCTTTGGCCCGCAGGACCACCGGGGTGTCGGTCGTGAAGCGGGGCACATCCCACATGAAGGACCAGGCGTTGGTACCCTGGGCATTGGTAAATCCGTTGCCGTCCCCGGAATCGAACTGAACCAGGGTGACGGACCCTTCACCGGAACCGACCGTGCTGCCGCCCCGCACCTGGAAAA
>JAUVII010000183.1 GCA_030592845.1 Candidatus Krumholzibacteriia bacterium
CACAGTGCCAGGACCAAAGATAGCCGCCGCGCCTTCCTTGCGAAGGAACTCGTAATCCTGGGCGGGAATCACGCCACCGCAAGCCACCAGGATATCCTCGCGACCCAACTTTTTCAGCTCCGCCATCAACTGGGGAAGCAGGGTCTTGTGCCCCGCGGCGAGGCTGCTCATGCCCACGATATGGACATCGTTTTCCACCGCCTGTTTCGCGGTTTCCTCGGGCGTCTGGAACAGCGGGCCCACATCCACATCGAAGCCGAGATCGGCAAACGCGGTGGCCACGACCTTGGCGCCTCGGTCATGGCCGTCCTGTCCCATCTTGGCCACCAGGATGCGCGGCCGCCGGCCCTCGTGCTTTTCGAAGTCCTTAATCATTGCGGCGATTTTTTCTACGGTGTCGATCGTATCATCCTTTCCATATTCGGCGGAGTATACCCCGCTGATGGTTCGGATCGTCGCCTGGTGACGGCCGACCACCTTTTCCAGAGCGTCGGAAATTTCACCCAGGGTCGCCCGAACGCGGGCCGCCTCCACTGAAAGACCGAGAAGGTTCCCCTCCCCTGTTTCGGCACAACGGGTCAGATCATCCAGTGCCGCGGTGACAGCCGCGCTGTCGCGACCGGTCTTCAACTCTTCCAGCCGGGCCACCTGCTGCCTCCGCACTTCCGTGTTGTCCACTTCGAGGATCTCGAGGGGATCCTCCTTGGCCAGCCGGTACTTGTTGACCCCGACGATGACCTCCCGTCCCGAATCGATGTGGGCCTGCCGCCGCGCGGCTGCTTCTTCGATGCGCATCTTGGGAAGTCCGGCATTGATCGCCGCGGCCATGCCCCCGTGGGACTCCACTTCCTGGATGTGATCCCAGGCTTTGCGCATCAGCGCGTCGGTCAGGCTTTCAAGATACCAGGAACCACCCCAGGGGTCGACCGTCCGGCAGACCCCCGTTTCCTCCTGCAGGTACAACTGGGTGTTCCGCGCGATGCGCGCCGAGAAATCCGTCGGCAGGGCGATGGCCTCATCCAACGCGTTGGTATGGAGCGACTGCGTTCCGCCCAACGCCGCGGCCATGCCTTCGATGCAGGTGCGCGCCACGTTGTTGAAGGGATCCTGCTCCGCCAGGGACCAGCCCGAGGTCTGCGAATGGGTCCGCAGGGCCATGGACTTGGGATTCTTCGGACCGAACCCCTTGATGATCTTGGCCCACAAGAGGCGCCCCGCCCGCAGCTTAGCCATCTCCATGAAGTAATTGGTACCTTCGGCCCAGAAGAAGGACAGCCGCGGCGCGAAGGCGTCGATGTCCAATCCCGCCTTCAGCCCGGTGCGCACATACTCCAGTCCGTCGGCCAGCGTGTAGGCCAATTCCAGGTCGGCCGTCGCGCCGGCTTCCTGCATATGGTACCCGCTGATGGAAATACTGTTGAATTTGGGCATGTTCTCGGCCGCGTAGGCGAAAATGTCCGCGATGATCTTCATACTGAATTCAGGCCCGTAGATGTACGTGTTGCGGACCATGTATTCCTTGAGGATGTCGTTCTGGATGGTTCCGGCCAGCCGGTCCAGGGATGCCCCCTGCTCCATTGCGGCGACGATGTAGAACGCCATTACCGGAAGCACGGCGCCGTTCATCGTCATCGAAACCGACATCTCATCCAGCGGGATGCTGTCGAACAGCACCTTCATATCCTCGACGGAATCGATGGCCACCCCGGCCTTGCCCACGTCGCCCACCACGCGAGGATGATCGCTGTCGTAACCGCGGTGGGTGGCCAGATCGAAGGCTACCGACAGGCCCTTCTGCCCGGCTGCAAGATTGCGCCGGTAAAAAGCGTTGCTCTCCTCGGCGGTGGAGAAGCCCGCGTACTGCCGGACGGTCCATGGCCGCGTCACATACATGGTGGCGTAGGGACCGCGCAAAAACGGCGGCAGCCCGGCCACGAAGTCCACGTGCTCCAGGTCCGCGGTGTCGGCGGCAGTGTAGAGATCCTTCACCGGGATCTGCTCGTTGGTCATCCAGGGCGTGCCCGCTGACTTTTTCGAAGGCGCAGGACCCGCCTGAAGATCATTCAAGTCCACCTTGGTGAAATCCGGGATGCAGCTCATGACACACCTCCCACCGTGTCGGCCAATCGGCCAAGCACGTCCAGAACGTTGCTCTTCACGCTGATGGTTTCATCGATTTCCGGAACGTCGACCGGGGATCCGGCCAACATCACCACCGGCGGGTCGGGTTCCTTTTTCAGGGCCGCAGCCACGGGTCCGGCCAGTTCGGAATAAGTGTCGTCCAAGCCCACCAGGACCACGGTCCGGGCGCCGTCGGCACGGGCGGCGTCCACCACTTCGGCGACGGTCGTGCCAAATCCATCATCACTGACCGAGAATCCGCCCACGCGGAAAAACCGCCGCGTGAACTCGAGGCGCGGCATGTACCTGGCCATGTCCCCCAGACAGGCGCAGAATACGCGGCCCGCCGCCTCATTACTTTTGCCCAGGGTTTCGATCCTGGCCCGCAGTTTCTCGAAAGGAACTCCGTCGCGGCGCACTGGGATGGCTCCATCGGCGGAAACCACCGTTTCAGCCGGCCCGTTCTTCAGCGGATTGGGATCGGGATACTGATTGGTGCCCACCATCACTTCGCGACGGGTGGCCAAACGAGCTGCCCGTTCATCCGCCGCGGTGGCGACCCATTCCTGGATCAAGCCGGCGCCTAGACCAGCCATCATGCCGCCGGCGGCTTCGACCGCCTGGAAATGCTCCCAGGCCCGGGCGGCGATATCGGCGGTCAGCTTCTCCACGAACCAGGAGCCCCCGGCGGGATCGGCCACCTGGTCCAGATGACACTCATCGGCCAGGATCAATTGAACGTTGCGGGCGATGCGGCGGCTGAACTCGTCGGAACTGCCTGCCGCATCATCAAAGGGAGTCACATGCAAACTGTCCACCCCTCCAAACACCGCCGACATGGCCTGGGTCGTGGCGCGCAGCATATTCACATGGGGATCGAGCACCGTACCGGTGCGGCGGCTGGTCCGGGCATGAACCATGACCGGAGCCAGGGCGGGATCCACACCGCAGGCGGTCAAAACCCGGGTCCACAAAAGACGCAGAGCACGCAGACGAGCGATTTCCAGGAAGAAGTCCGATCCCACGCAGAGGTTGAAATGAATGCGAGTGGCCGCTTCCTCAACGGTCAACCCCCGGGCTTCCATTTCCCTCAAGGCCGTGACGGCCGTCGCGAGGGTCAGTCCCAACCCCAGGGCGCCGTCCGCCCCTCCCTCGTGCCAGGGATCCTCGAACACCGGCAGGGTGCGCAGGCCAGGAGCCTGGGCGACCGCACGTCGGGAAACGTCTGCCAGTTCGTCGTAAAGCTGTTCGGCGGTAACAGGCAAAGCCCCTTCAAGAGCCAAACCCGCCACCGGATCACAGCCGACCCTGCCGCGCAGGGTACCCGGGTCCACGCCGTTTTCCGTTGCTAGGGCAAACAGACTCTCGGCCATCGCCAAGTGGGTGGCGCCGGATTGGATCAGGATGGGTGTGGCGGCCAGGTCAACGCTCTGAAGAGCGGACCGCAGTTCTTCAAGCCCCGACACATCAGTGCCTCGTGGACCCGCTCCGGCAAGGATCAGGTTGACGGCCGTCTGGCCCCGCTCCAGATCATGGCGTAGGGCCGCATTGAATTCGGTTACGTTGGATAAAGGAAGTTCCTGGGCCACGAGCCAGGTTCGGTCGCCGCGGCCCGCAGGTTGGGATCCGCGTAAAAACGGCGCCTGGCCGGGCAGGGTGTCGGCCCAGTCATTGTCGGGCAGCTCAAAGGCGGTGCCCATGGACCCCACCTGAACACCTTCGAGGGTCCTGGTGAACATCTTTTTCGCGAAGGGAGCACCCTTTAAAAGGCGTTCGACTTCGGCACGCCACTGGTCGTGGGTGGGAACAGCAAAATCATTCAGCAATTGGCCCTTGTCGCTCATAATGGCAACCTCGAAACAGCCCGGTCGGGGCTTGATGGGTGCAGGAAATCCCGCCTGGATAAATCCGGACTTTTCGGCAGGCGCGGGGAATCCTTCTGCCGGTCCGGGTACGGAAATGTGGCTTGCGGCGGCGAGGTATGTCAA
Source organism: Candidatus Krumholzibacteriia bacterium (assembly GCA_030592845.1). Taxonomy (GTDB): domain Bacteria; phylum Krumholzibacteriota; class Krumholzibacteriia; order LZORAL124-64-63; family LZORAL124-64-63; genus JAGLCY01. The sequence continues at coordinate 4,110 of JAUVII010000183.1, forward strand.
GGTCGGTGGGAAAAGGAGGTCATATTTCCAGGACCTTTCCTCAATGTCACGTATGTAATAAACTGAACAAATGGTCATCAAACCTGATGACAAACCAGGGAAAGACCAAACGACCGGGGGAAATTCAAACCATGGATATCCAACTCAACACCTTGCTGGTTGCTTTGATGTTCATAACGATCCTGTCCATGGGCATCGGAAATATCCTGATCTCGCTGGCGGATGTTTTCAACCATGCCACCTCCTCGAGACGGAACCGCGTCCACATATCCTGGATTGTCCTGCTGTTGATCGTTCACTTCAACCTGTTCTGGCAGTCCAAAGCGATCCTGGATGTGGAGGGCTGGGAGTTCGGGGGGTTCCTTTTGACCATGGCCGGCCCGGTACTGTTGTTTTTGGCGACAAGCATCCTGCTTACCGACCCCCCGGAGGGTACCGCGGAAAACCTGGCTTCCTTCTTTGTGGGGCTGGGTCGCCGGTTTTTCCTATTTTTCGCCATATTGCAAGTCTGGGTCATGGTGGTGGGATTCACCTTGACGGGTTCCTTTATCGTTACGGACCTCGTCAACGCTGCTTTCCTGGTGCTGGCTTTAACGCTTGCCACCAGTTCCAGCGAGCGCTTCCACAACGTGGGCGCGCTGCTGGCCTGGGGGCTGGGTTTGGCGGGCTTTGTCACCCGCTGGCTGGGAGGATAAGTGCGTCGCGCGGTGGCTACTTCCCCACCGGCATGGTGCAGGTAACATTGAAGCGGTAGGAATTCTCCACCGCGGCGCCGTTCCAATCGCCATAGACCAGGCTGGTCTGGTACTCGAAGTAGAAGTTCCAACTCGACGTCGGCTTGACCACGACCTTGCCTACCCGGATACCGATGGGGAGGTAGAACTCGCTGTTGTCCCAGTTGTACCGAGCCACCATGTCCCCGTTGCCGACATACCAGCCCTTGCGATGCGAAAGTTCAGGAAGGGGGCGATCCCCAGTGGGTTGGTGTTGCTTTCGTCTGCCGGCACGACCAACGGATCCACTCCCCGCCACGACTGGGTGAACAACAAGCCATAGAACCACTGGCCGCTCGTATTGACGACCGCCGCGGCCAGGCCGTAACCCCACTCGTCGCGTGACACCTTGGCCGACCCGGGCATCGTGACCAGGGGGCCGATGCCGGTCCGCCCGGTGCCCCAATCCCACTTCTTCGGGATGACCAGGGCAAACAACTCGGTGTTGCCAATCCCGGCTTCACCAGCGGCGTTTTCGTAGTGACGAAAGGTCAACCGGGGAAGCAGCGTGAATGACTTCAGAGGTACGGGAGCCACGATCCGCAGCTGAATGTAATCGTTGTTTCCGGCCGGCCGCTGCTCTCCATTGTCAAGGATGTCATCGTGATAGTCGGATATCCCCTGATAGGCCAATTGGAAGGACCATTGGGTGGCCGTACTGTCCAGAGCCTTCGATTCGGCGTCCTGACCACCGGAGGCTCCATCACCTTCTGCTTCCGCCAGGGCAGGTGTGATCACCATTACTGCGAACATTATCACCAGCAGAATGGTGACCCCTATCGCGCGGGGGTGGACATACCACCCTCCTTGAATTCAAGCAATTTGAGGAACAATCCGTTCAGTGGGTACTGTATAGCATGAATATTGGGATAGGATAAAGGCCCTTGGTCCTATTCCGGAGGCTAAACGGACAGCCCCCCGAGAAGAAAATCGGTAACCGCTTTCGCCTGGCTTTCCAGCCTCTTGTTCCTGTGGGACAGCACCCAGTCGGTGGCCATCTCGTCCAGCACACCAAATATGGCCTTGGAAGCAAAGATCGGATCCAGGTCCTTGCGAAAACTCCCCTCCTCCATGCCCTGAGCCACCACCTGCGAGATGATGGCGAGATATTCCCCAACCTGACTGCGCGACAACTGATCCATGAAGTGAAGACTGTGACGCAGTTCAACCTGGGAAATAATGGCCAGATCCCGGTCCTTGCCCACCAGTGTCAGGTGCAGTTCCACGATCCGGCGCAGTTTTTCAATGGCCGTGGTCTCCTGATCCACCTGAGAGCGCCCCTCGGATATGAACCGTCCCATGGCCCGTTCGAAAAGTGAAAACAGGATTTCTTCCTTGTTCCGGAAATAGAGATAGATGGTTCCGTCGGCCACGCCTGCGCGCCGGGCAATCATCGCCACAGTGGTCTGGTGATACCCGTGGCGGGCAATTTCGACCACCGCCGCGTCCAGAATTGCTGTCCTCTTGGTTCCGTCGCTGTTCCGGGCCATGATTTATGAACCATTATTCATTGAAATGATGTGTTCGCCAAGGAAAGCCGACCAAGGCCTCCACAACCAAATTAACCCTCTAACCTGATTATATCACACAATAAAACGTTAACAAGCCTAAATGGCAATTACGTCTTAAAGCCGTTGACACCTGTGCCGATCACGTCTAGTATACTGAATAGTCATTCATTTTATTAATGGTCCAGATGAATAGCCGACAGGCCAATGAAAGGCTGGGAACATGCGCAGGCAGATCAGGAAAGTGGCCGTACTGGGGTCAGGCGTCATGGGAAGCGCCATCGCCGCACACTTCGCCAACGCCGGAATTCCGTCGGTC
>JAUVII010000301.1 GCA_030592845.1 Candidatus Krumholzibacteriia bacterium
GGCGAAATCATCCTCTCGTTTCCCAACATGGGTTACCTCCCCCTGACCACCACCGAAGTGGTGCGGGCCAACGAATTGATCGACGCGGTGTTTCGTTTGCAACGAACCCAGTACAGCGAGTTCGAGATCGTGGTCTATGGCCGCAGGCCCGAGAAGGAAGTGACGCGCCAGTCCCTGTCCGTGTTCGAAGTCGAGCGTCTGCCCGGCTTCGGTGGCGACGTGATCAAGAGCCTGCAGGCCTTGCCCGGCGTGGCGCGACCCACCATGACCGATCCTGGGGCCATCGTCGTGCGAGGTAGCGGAAATTACGATACACGCTTCTTCCTCGATGGCGTCGACATCCCCCTCCTGTTCCACTTCGGCGGGGTCAAATCCACCTACAATTCCCTGAGTCTGGGAAGTGTCGATCTGTATCCCGGCGGCTTCGGTACGCGGTACGGGGGCTGCGTTGGCGGTGTGGTGGAGTTGAAGGGTCGTCCGTCCCGCGAAGATCGTTGGCACACGGTGCTCGACGCCAGTCTGCTGGACGTCAGTTTCCATACCGAGGGTCCGTTGGGCAAGGGTTTCGGCCTTACGTTGGGCGCCCGACGCAGCTTTATCGGTGAGCTGGCCGGCTTGGCCTTGAAGAACAATGATGATGTCCAGATGGCCGTCGCGCCCTACTACTGGGATTCCGTCGCCCGTTTGGACTGGGGTCGAGGTCGCGACCACCAGATCTTCCTGACGTTTTTTGCCTCCAGTGACCGAATGGAAATGGTCATGCCGGACCAGGCGACGGGCAGTCCGGCAGTGAACAAGGCGATCGATGAAATTGCCATGGATCTGTCTTTTCACCGCTTCATCCTGGGCTACGACGCCCGGTTGAGCGACAGGGTGCGCAACGAACTGCGCTTGGCCATGGGGCGTAACAGCAATTCGGGTCACGTGGGAGGCGACTTCCGCTTCGAGAGCAAGGGTCCGATCTACAGCCTGCGTGACGATCTGGCGGTGGCCTGGCGACCGGAATTGGTGATCCATCTGGGAACGGATCTGGTTTACGCTCCCATCGACTACGAGGTAGAGGTCAATGGATATCCCGAGTCGAAACTGGAGGGCAAGGAGTTCTCCGATCTGGGCACCTATGCCAACGTGGAATGGCGTCCCCATCCGGACCTGCTGATTACACCGGGGATTCGCTACGACTACTACCACCATTTGGACGAGGGCAAGGCCAGTCTGCGTGTGTCTTCGCGCTGGGACTACCGAGAGAACCGGACCTTCACCGCCTCGGCCGGTACCTACAATCAATCGCCCCAGCCCGACGGACAATCCACCGATCCGGTCTACGGCAATCCCGACCTGCCGCTTACCACGGCCAGGCATCTGACCCTGGGCCACGAATGGCGGCTGGGCGACAGGCTGTCGCTGAAGGTCGAGGGTTACCACAACACCCAGGATAATGTGCCGGCCTTCGCCGACACCAATGACCTGAATTTCCTGCCCGACGCCGAGGCGCGCATGTACGGCCTGGAGTTCATGCTGCGGCACGAATCGGACGGCGGCTTCTTCGGTTGGCTGTCCTACAGCATCGGACGCAGCGAGCGTCGCTTTGCCCGCGACCCGGGCAGCGGCGCGGACTGGAACCCGTCGGTCTGGAACCTGCACGACATGGACCAGACCCATCACCTCGAGGCGGTGGGGTCGTGGGAGCTGGGCAAGAACTGGTCTTTCGGTTCGCGTGTGCAGTACGTGTCAGGCGTGCCGGTCACCCCGATCATGGGATACACCGGCAACCAGTACGAGTTCGACGGGGACACCGGTGATTACGTACCGGTCGAAGGCGAGTACCACTCCGACCGCATCGAACCCTATTTCCGCATGGATCTGCGCGTGGACAAGAAGTTCATCAAGCGCAGTTCCATCTGGTCGGTGTATCTGGACCTGCAGAACGCCAACTACTTCGTCTACAACAGCCCCGAGGGCTACACCTACAACTACGACTACTCCAAACGCACCGCATTCGGCTGGATCTTTGTGCCGGCTTTGGGTGTGCGCGTGGAATTCTAGGAGGCCTGACGTGAGATACCTGTCTATTGCCACATTGCTGATGCTGGCCGCGGTCGGCCTGACCGGGTGCGGTGAGGGCTTTCCCGACGAGGAGATGCACTTCGGGATCGAGGACAAGGTCCGGCCCTACGCGGTGGTGATCGAACCGCCGGAGGCCGCCCCCGGTGAATCGGTGAGCGTGACCCTGCTGGCCCGCGCGCCGGATCCCGAAGAATTGGATATCACCTGGCGCGTGGCGCTGGACTACGATCTCGGGCTGTACGAAGCCGACGAGGTCGAGCGGAACTACCGGGACCTGGCCGTGCCCCTCCCTGTTGCGGACAGCGACGGTTTCTTGAAACAGACGTTCCAGTGGGTGGTGCCGGATTCGGCCCTGCTGTATTCCTCGGCTTTGCCCGAGGTTCTGGATGATCCGGCGATGGTTCTTCTGGCCGAGAAGTTGATCGGTCCGGCTGCGGGTTCGCCGCCGACCAAGAGTGCTGTCGACGCCTGGTTGAAAGCATTGACTCCCGCAGACCTGACCGCAATGGACCCCTTGGAACGCGAAGCAACCTGGGCTCTGGCCGATCGGTTCGCCTGCCAGGTTCGCTTCCGCGCCACCTTGCTCACCGGACGGGTAATCGATGTGACGCGAAATCTGACCATCCGGCATACCAAACGTCTTGACGGGCCCAACACCAACCACAATGCCGAAGTGATCAATTTCGCAGTGGCCGCCGTGGAAAAGGAGAACGCCACGGAGGAGGATCTCAACGATTCCGGGGTCACCAAGACATGGTATTCCTTCATCCAGGAAGGTGTACGCCTGGCCGACCAGGTTCAGATCCCCGTCCACAGCCGGTGGACCTATTACCTGAGCATCAGATTCGTGCAGGAGGACTACACATCGCCCTTCGACCCGACTTTGCTCATCTCCGAAGATAGTCGGAATCACTGGTACTACTTCCGGCAGGATGATCCGATGTCCGATCATCAGTTCTTCGTGACCGAAGACGGCGAAGAGGCCGAGATGTGGGATCTCAAGGAGGA
>JAUVII010000294.1 GCA_030592845.1 Candidatus Krumholzibacteriia bacterium
CCGGCCACGAAGGCGAACCTGCGGATTGTGCGCGAGCAGAAGGCCCAAAGACCACCGGCCGATCCTTGCTTCGGCTCACCAACGTTGTCTTTTCCGGTTTCGCCGTCGGTCCACATGTTCACGTTTTTATCCCCCCGGCGCAGAGAGTGAAGAATTCCGAATGAAGTCTTACCAGCGTTCGACGGTCGAGGATTCCGGCCAAATGATCCTGGTCCCGGCAGCCGAACGGCAATGGAAGCCCCGTGTCCTCGCTGTTCCGGTGAAGATGTTCATGGACGAATCCGGTCAGGCGGGCGCACTCCTCGTTCATCCAACGCCGTGCAGCCGCTCCGCGAAGCAGGCCATTTTCCAGGTCACGAATGGCGTTGTTGCGCCGGGTTGGCAGGGTGACTCCCTCGAAGAGCCATCCTCGACCGTAGGGATCGCGCATTACCTCTGAAGGATCAGCGACCAGGTGTGCGTTGATCTCGAATTCCCGCATTACACCGGGGAAGACGAGATCGAAATCGAAACCATCCGTCCTGAAACGGACCATCGGCCGCCGGTTGTTTCCGTGATGGGGGTAGATGACTTCGTCCACCCTTCCAAGAGCACGACCGAAGAACGCGTCGACACCAACGTGGCAGGTCCGTCCGTTGCCGCAGTCGAGCCACAGGTGATTGGGGGCGTAGGCCAACGAATCCGGCATGGGGATTTCAATCATCTGGTCGCCGGCATCCGTACTCCGACCGTCGGCAGGCGAGGTCTCCTCACTAGCCTTGGTCATGTCGAGAAAGAGCTGGCAGTATTTGTGCCCTTCATTCGTGCAACGGGAAACCGTGGTCTGGTTGCAGGGGATCAGCTTCGTTATCGGAGCCAGCGCGCAATAGTGGACATCCCCGACGGAAAGGAAAGGGCAGCGATCCTTGGGCAACGGACCCTCGTGACGTTCGTGAACCAAGGCACACTTGTGATAGTCCGGGCCCGAGCACTGTTCGGCCGCCAGATTCGTTTCGCTCAATGGAATCATGGTCAATCGGCAAAGTCCGCAGTACTTCACGTTCATCTTGCGAAGGAAGGGACACTGCATGGGATCACCTCTTCAGGTTTACGCTTCTTTCAAGCCAGGATTGCAAGATGGGTACCACTCACAACAGAGCAGCAATATTGTCCCGAAAGGCCTCGTTCCACCGGCAAATGAAACGGCGTACGGCGAACTCCGTGTTCTGGTGTGTCGCCGTTGTGTAGGAAATCACGAAAGTGCGTAGGGAATCTCCACACGAACACATTCCCACATGGACCATGGGTTGGCCGGCCCAGGCAGGGCGGCTGCATAACACAATAACAGCAAATATCTTACGTCGTCGGCAAGAAAGGTGGCAGGGCCTATGCATAGATAGCAGTGGAGATGGAAGTTCGGGGGAGAAGAGAAAGGAGATAGAGATGGATCCGAGCACGATGACATTCCAGGAAATCCTGTTCAACGGGCGTTACCATATCATCGGGGCGGTGTTGTTTCTGGTCTTCCTGGGGGCATTCCTTCGCGAGGTGATCACGGAACTTCTCGCTGTGTATTCCAAGCGCCGGACCACGACCCGTTCCGTGGCCTTCGGACCGTTGTTCAACGATGCCCTGGTGGGCCCCACCATGACCGACGGCGGCGAACCGATGGGCGAGTCGGAATCGGGCGACAAAAGTACGTTATAGATTCTCGTCGAGCCGTGGATTTGATCGACCAGGAGAGTCGGTTTATACCCGCGATCGCAACGGTTCTCCGAGCGCGGTGGCAATTCCATCAACGGTGGATGTCCAGGCTACTTGACCACCGGCAGCTCAGCGCGGGCCCAGTCCACGATTCCCCGCCGCAGATTGATGACCTGCTCGAACCCGGCGTCGACCAGGAACTTGCCCGCCACGGTGCTGCGGTTGCCGGACCGGCAATAGACGAACAACGGATCCTTTCGGTGGTCCTTCAACTCTTCCAATCTTCTCTGCAGCTGTGAGATGGGAATCAAGGTGGCGCCTTCGATGTGCCCACCGGCGAATTCCCCTGACGTCCGCACGTCCAGTATGAAGGGCTTCAGATTGGCGATCAATTCCGACGCTTCCCGTGAATTGACCTCGCGATAAGCCGCGGCCTGGAATTCGAGGGCCTCGATCACACCTGTGACTTCGCCGATGGTGAAGGGATATGTCCCCGCGTCGGGGATCTTGATGTAGGATTTCTCATCTTCGGGCACGGGGTAGTTCTTGCTGACGTCGAGACCCGGGATCTTGATGGTGAACGGCTCGTCTGAAACCAATCGGACCTGGATGTAGTCACCGCGGAAGATGCGGTAGTGATGCGATTCGGCCGTGGGGTCGATGACAAGCATGCGCAGGCCGCCGGCGACCTGGCCGGAGACCTTTTGGACGGCGGCGGCCCGGGGAGTTTCTTTTGAACCGCTACAGGCGGCCAACAAGAAAAGGAGCGGGAACAGGATGGCCAAACGAAGCAGGCGAGTGGTCATGTCTAACCCCAGAAGAAATAAGAAACCAGGATCGCGGCGGTGATCCCGGCCAGATCGGCCGCCAGACCGCAGATCACCGCGTGGCGGCTGCGCTTGATGCCCACCGCCCCGAAGTACACCGCCAACACGTAGAAGGTCGTTTCGGTGCTGCCCTGGATCACGCTGGACAGGCGGCCGGCAAACGAGTCGGCGCCGTGGGTCTGCATCGCCTCGACCATCATGCCGCGGGCGCCGCTTCCGCTCAGTGGTTTCATCATCGCGGTCGGCAGCCCGTCGATGAAACGGGCATCCAGGCCCATGCCGCCGGCTGCCGAACGCAGACCGTCCAGAATCAGATCCAGCGCGCCGCTCGCGCGGAACACGCCGATGGCCACCAGCATCGCCACCAGGTAGGGAATGATGCCGACAGCCACTTTGAAGCCGTCCTTCGCGCCTTCGACGAAGGTCTCGTAGAGATTCACGCGCCGCCGGATGCCCCCGGCCATGAAGGCGATGATGATGCCGAAAATCAGGAAGTTCGCCAGGACCGACGATTGGGCCGCCATCGCCTCCTGGTTCAGGCCACTGAAGTACGCGACCAGGCCGGCGATCAGCGCCGTCATGCCGCCGAGGTAGCCGAGCACCACCGGGTCGTAGAGACGGATCTTCTGGAAGAAGCTGGTGATCAGCAGCCCGGCCAGGGTGCTGCAGTAGGTGGCGATCAGAATAGGCAGAAAGATGTCCGTGGGGTCGGCCGCGCCCATCTGCGCACGGAAGGTGAAGATGGTCAC
>JAUVII010000212.1 GCA_030592845.1 Candidatus Krumholzibacteriia bacterium
GGGCTCTGCCGACTGAGCTACATCCACCGCCATTATTCGATTTTGGTACGCCCGGCAGGACTTGAACCTGCGGCCTGCGGATTAGAAATCCGCTGCTCTATCCACCTGAGCTACGGGCGCACCGGATTAGGCCCGGAACCCGCACCTCGTCCGGAGATCCACGGAAAATCGGTCTCCCGCGGGCGGACGCGAATAATGGCCACCGGACGCGTCTGTGTCAAGACCCTGTCGTGTGGCCGGGGCCTCAAAATCGCTTCTGGGGCCCCCATTTCACCGGTCCACCAAGCAAATCCCGCCCCAACACTACAAAATCGACCCTTCAGGGCATTAACTGGTGCCGACAACCCGGTTTGGCGAAATTGCCGTCGATAAAGTCCACCACCCCGGAGAACGGGTCCGGGAAACGCCGGTTTTCATCCGGCAGCCCATGGGCGCCCACCGGCGACAGGTACCGGCACCCACTCCCCAAAAACCAGGGACGGGAACCAAGTCCCGCCCCTGAAGCCACCATGCGAATTTGGATTACCGGAACAGACTCTTGATGTCGCCCCAGCTTCTCTCTTCGATCGCCACCGGATCGGTGCAGCAGATCGCGTCGGCCCACATATTGATGGTCCCGTAGGTCGTGAAATATGCATCAAGATCCGCCCAGCCCTCACCCCAGTCATTGTAGTTCATGCAGGCGGCCTGGACATTGTCGGTCACGACCCGCGCCGTAAACGCGGTCGGGAAATGCATCGACAGGTAGTACATGTACGGGGCCCCGGTATCGTCGAATATGTAGGCACATTCGCAATCCAGGGGAATGGCAATGTCGTAAGTACCCGCCACATCGATGGTCACGGTGTAGAGCGTGCCGGTGCATTCCTCAGGACCGGGAGTCCAACAACCGGCGGCGTCCGTGACCGCTGATCCCAGGTCCGCGTAGACATCGAACGTCACCGGTACATCGGCGACTTCGAAATCCATATACATGTGCACCATGGTCACCTGGAATCCCGAGACGCAGTCCACCTGCTCCGAGGGATTGAAGATGTATGCGTAGGACTCTTGCCCGACGAACCAACCACCGAGAAGCCAATAGGGTGAATTCAGGTTGCCCACAACCTGAGGTGTCGGAGTTGATGTCCGCACCGGAAGATCGCCAGGATCAACCAGGGTGGCTGTTGCGACTTCCTTGGCGAATGCGCCCGAGGCCATCAGGACGACACTCAGAAGCACCAGCATAAGCAGTTTCGTTTTCATGGATTCCCCCACAGGAAATGGAGGCCGATCGTTACCGTGCAAATAATTGCGATGGTGGCGCACGCGGAGCGGTACAACCGGCAACCTGTTGATCGGAGGAGCAGTCAGATGGGGAATCCCTGTAGATGTCCGTCAAATGGAAGAAGCATTCCCCGGTGCCCCTGCCTTGCTCCCATGGTACCACACTTGATGCGATTTTTGCGCATTCATTTTCATGTCACACTGTGTGCCGCTTCGACATAATATGAGTATTATGGTCCTCATTAGGCCCCAGGGGCACACCTGATTCATTCAACGAGGAGGACCATGTTGTACATCGCCATGAACCGCTTCCGCATCGGCGCGGGGTTTGAAGACGGCTTCGAGGAAATGTGGCGCACGCGGGATTCGAAACTCGACCAGGTGCCGGGTTTCCAGGAATTCCGGATGCTGCGCGGACCGGGGCTCGAAGGCGGCGGGACGCTGTTCATTTCGCACTCCGTGTGGGAGTCGCAGGACGCGTTCCGCAAGTGGACCGAATCGGACGCTTTCAAGGCCGCCCACGGCAAGTCCCGCGCTCCGGAAGGCACCTATCTCGGCCATCCCGAGTTCGAAGGTTTTGAAGTAGTGATCAGCTAGGAAAGGAACACCATGAGATCAGGCATCGTCCGCAATTTCAGGCTTCGTATTTCCATGGGGATGACCTGCCTGGTTTATTTGGTTCTCGCCCCGTGGGCGGTCGCCCAGACCGCCCACTACTCCGTCACCCTCGACGTCACCTGGAGCGACACAACCCACCCCATCGACTTCCCAGCCGGCGCCCACCTCTCCGGCCTGGTCGGCGGCACTCACGACGCCACGGTTTCTTTCTGGGACACGGGAGAGCTGGCCAGCCTGGGCATCAAACGCATGGCCGAATGGGGCAGCCAGACCGAACTGCTGGCCGAGGTGCAGAACGCCATCGACTCCGGCCAGGCCGAAACCACCATCGCGGACGATCCTCTGTGGACGGTGCCCGGCACCACGGGCGTGGAGATTCAACTGACTCCCGAATTCCCCTTGGTTACGCTGGTGGCCATGATCGCGCCGAGCCCCGACTGGTTCCTCGGCGTCAGGAATCTCGATCTCAATCCGGGCGGAGTCTGGCTCGAGGAAATCGTGACCGATCTGTTCGCCTACGATGCCGGTACCGACAGCGGAGTGGCCTACACCTCGGGCGACCAGGTCACAACGCCGCCGGATCCCATCATGCCGATCAACGGGTATCCCTTTGCCACGGGTGTTCGACTGGGCACCTTGACCTTCACAAAACAGTACGTCACAGGAGTGCCGAAAGCGGGCATCCTTCAGGCCACTGCCTACCCCAATCCGTTCAATCCGCGAACCACCATCGCCTGGGAATTGCCCCTGCCCGGATCTCTTAGGGTGAACATTTTCGACACACGGGGACGGATGATTCGGAATCTTCGGGATGGCGCCGCGCTGGCCGGACCGGGAAGTATTTCCTGGGACGGGCGGGATGATTCAGGGCTCCAGGTTGGGGCTGGAGTTTATTTTGCAGCTCTGGTTGGGGAATCCGCATCGAGGACGACCAAGATCACCCTTGTAAAATGATAAGTCTGACAGATCAGTTCGGCGGCACGCCACACCATTCGCGCATCATCCGGTGGTGGTCGGTGGTCACCCGGGCTTCCTGATGCCCGAACACATACATCGGCGGGGGCATGTCTCCCACCTTGATCTTCTCCCATATCTCGGCCCTCAATTTGTCCTGGTCCTGCCCGGAGCCCCTATTCCAGGTCGAGAAGTTCAGCTTGTCGCGCCCGCGGTTGACGTCACGGGCCACGAACCAGGAAAACGGCACCACTTTCCCGTACCAGGGCCAGACCGTTTCGTTGGAATGGCAATCGAAACAAGACCGCCGAAAAAGATCCATCACGGGTTGGGGCCCGACCAAGCGGGTTTCCACGGGCGGGTTCGTTCGCTCCACCGGAATGAACTGAATTCCGAAAAAAATCAGGAGGGAAAGCAACACGAGTTGTTTGAAGGTCATAGCGGAATTCATGACAGACGTCTCCGGGCTTGCGAGTAATACCCTTTCAGCTCTATTCGGCGGTATTGGCCCTGCCCTTTACCGAGGATTTTGGAGAGCCCGGGGATCAATCGGCAAATATGGCCAGGGATCACCCCGAGGTGTCGTCATCAACATTTATTGTCCGCCCAATGATTTGAAACTACCTTGTCAGTACCTGCCAGGATTAGAAAAAGGGAGGGAGAATATGGTTTCCAGGGGATTGCGAATCGTTCTTCTGCTTCTACCCCTGATCGTCCTCTCATGGCCCATCGCCGGCGCATCTGCATCATCGTTCTTCATGATGCAGGTTATGGGAGATTTCAACGACTGGGATCCGTACAGCCCGGCCATGAAACAGATCTCATCCACCCAGTGGGCGGACACACTGAACATCAATGCCGGCTGCACGCTGCTCAAGTTCCGAACCGACTTCCTCTGGGACACCACCCCGGATTACGGCCGCTGTTCCGGTACCGAAGGCCCTTGCCAGGTCCAGGTTCCCGCGGACTCCCAGAACCCCCTCGTGGACGAAACCTGTCTCATCACTGGACCGAATGCTCTGGGAGAAATCGAATTTCTGGTCAACGGCACCTATGAGTTCATTCTCGACGAGGGCGCCGGTTCCTTCAGTATCCGTTACCTTGGCGAGCCTCTGCCGCAGGGGTCGATTTCCGGCACGGTGGCCTTTGCCGACAACCCTCCGGTCAATCCGCTCGCATACGTTATGGCAATGGTTAGCGGAACAGAATACTTCGCTGGATTGACGGAGACCGACCAGGCCGACAATTCCTTCGTCCTGGGGGATCTCCCGACCGGCCTCTACGACCTCTGGTTTGCCTGCAGTGGATACGAAGACATCATCATGGAAGGTGTGGCGGTCACCGCTCCGGATGACACCAACCTGGGCACGATCACTTTTATTCGCGCCTTCACGACCACCATGATGCAGGTCCTCGGGGACTTCAACCAGTGGGACATCGGGGCACCGTTCATGTCTCAACCGAGTTCTTTCGTATGGGTGGATACCCTGTCCATGGAGGCCGGATGTAGTTTCATCAAGTTCCGCACCAACAACGAATGGGGATCCGACTACGGACGCTGCTCGGGAGTGGAAGGCCCCTGCCAGTCTCCGGTGCCCACCGATGCCCCTCTGGTTCTGGATGTTTGCCTTGGCAGCGGTACGGGAAACGCATTGGGTGAAATCGAATTTCCCGAAACCGCCGATTACGAGTTCGTTGTGAACGAACAGACTGCGACCTGCACTATTCGATTGATGAACATGGTCAGTGTCGAAGCGATTTCCTGGGGGCATATCAAGGCGCTATACCGGTAGGGACTCACTTGATCAGTGTCATCCGCTTGGTCTCGGAAAATACCCCAGCCTCCAACCGATAAAAATACACGCCGGCCGCTACGTTCCGGCCTTTGTCATCCTGTCCATTCCAGACGGCCACGTTGCGTCCCGGTTCCACTATTTCAGAGTCCAGCAATACTCTCACCAAACGACCCGCCACGTCAAACACCTGAAGATTCACCAAGGTTCGGTTTGGGACCTCGAAAACAATCGTCGTCCGGGGGTTGAACGGGTTGGGGGAATTTTGGGCGAGAACAACCTTCCCTTTGGGAACAGCAATCCCCCCTGATACTCCTGCCTGGGTGATTTCAATGGCTACCGCTGTCAGGCCTCGAGCAATCCGGTCCCATGCTGCAGGGCTCTCGTAATCGAGGATTTCCTCCTGGGGCAAGCCCGGTTGGTGACTGCTGCCGGGGATCAGCAGGAGATCCATGTAGTTGCTGTCACGATCACCGCTCTGGCCTCCGCCAAACCACCACTCGCTTTGCGCCTCCTCCACCCAACGGATGCCGCCAAGAACCTCTTCGCCACCGAAATTGTGGCTGGCCATGCAGATGACGATGTCCCACCCGAGGATGTCCTCGGTCGTAGGGTCGCCCAGGGCGGACCTGGATACCAGGGCCGTTACGGTGTCCCGTACGGGGTCGCTCAAC
>JAUVII010000320.1 GCA_030592845.1 Candidatus Krumholzibacteriia bacterium
AAGGCGGCCATGAAGTCCGGCAAGCGGTCGGTGAGCGCGGGTCCGGGGAATCCACCGGTGGTGGTGGATGAAACTGCGGATATCGCCAAGGCCGGACGGGACATCGTTTTCGGCGCCGGCTTCGATAACAACATCATCTGCGTGGATGAAAAAGAGGTGTTCGTGGTGGCCAGTGTGGCCGACGAACTTATTGCCGCCATGAAGGCCAACGGCGCCTACCTGATCGGGCAGGCGGAGATGGCGCGCCTGGAAAAAGAGATCTTTTCCGAAAACCGGGGACCGCGCACGCACGGCGTGATCAACAAGGACCTGGTGGGCAAAAACGCGGGCGAAATCCTGGGCCGGATCGGCGTGACCGCGGGACCGGAGATCCGTTTGATCATCGCCGAGGTGCCCGAGGATCATCCCCTGGTCTGGACCGAACAACTGATGCCGGTCATGCCGATCGTGCGGGTACCGGATGTGGACCGGGCCATAGCCCTGGCGAAAGAAGCGGAACACGGCTTTGGACATTCGGCGTCCATGCACTCGCGCAACATCGAGGCGTTGAGCCGGATGGCGCGTGTCATCAATACGAGCATCTTCGTAAAAAACGGACCGATCGTGGCCGGACTGGGCACAGGTGGAGAAGGACACACCAGCTTCACAATCGCCAGTCCGACCGGCGAAGGATTGACCTATCCCGTCAGCTTTTCACGCCGCCGCCGCTGCGTGATGGTCGACCACTTCAGGATCGTGTAGGTGACGATGAACCAAGCCCTCGCACTACTGGAATTCGACAGCGTGGCCGCCGGTGTCCTTGCCGTCGACCGCATGCTGAAGCAGGCGCCCATCGCGATGCTGCGCTGTGGATCGGTGCACCCCGGTCGTTACCTGATTTTGGTCGGCGGTTCGGTGGCCAGTACTCAGGAAGCCTACGAGGCGGGCGTTCGGTCGGGATGTGACCAGGGCGCTCTGGTTGACAGGATTCTATTGCCGGATCCCCATCAGTTATTGGCGGGAGCGGTCGCCGGAGGAAGAACCCCGCCAGGCGGCGAAGCCGTTGGCGTTGTTGAGATTTCATCGTCGCCGAGCCTTTTGCGCGGGGTGGATATCGCGCTCAAGTCGGTGTCGGTATCCCTGGTGGAGATCCGGCTGGCTGACGACCTGGGCGGCCGCGCTCTGGCAGTGTTCGACGGCTTGTTTCCCGATGTGCAGGAGGCCCTGGAAATGGCGGGCTCACACCTGGGTGAAGGCGCGGTTGTGTGCGGATCTTCGCTGCTGCCGCGCATCGACGAAACCCTGCGTGACGTGCTGACCGTGGGCACGAAGTTCGCGTCCTGCAAATCCCTGACGCCCGTGGGCGCCGAAATCCTGGGGGTTGAATAGTGTTCCTTGGACAGGTGATCGGACGGCTCGTACCGGCTGTGATCTACGAGGGAATGCAAGGCGTGCCCCTGCTGTGGGTGCAGCCGCTGGACAAGAACAGCAAGCCTCAGGGAACTCCCATGGTTTGCGCGGACGGTACGCGTATGGCAGGGCCGGGCGAGATCATCTACTGGGAAGCCAGCCGCGAAGCAGCTCTGACCCTGACGCCTTCTTTTGTTCCTGTGGATCACGCCGTGGTCGGGATCGTAAACGACATTCAGATCGACCCACCGGAGGAGGGCCAATGATCCTCGCTCGGGTCACAGGACGGATCACCTCGACCATCCATCATCCCGATATGGAGGGGCAGTGCCTGCTGGTACTGGATAAGATCGATCCCGAGGGGAAACCGACCGGGGGCTACCTGATCGCGGTGGATTCGGTGGGGGCCGGCGCGGGGGAGATGGTGATTGTTTTGGATGAAGGCAACGGGGCCCGGCAGATTCTGGGCGGGGCGGATATGCCCGTGAGATCGATCGTCGTGGGGATCGTGGATTACCTGCCGGGTTAAGGCAAGTGGCCGTCCTCCAATAGAAAGTCCCGGGTGCGCCAACCCCCGGGACCCTCTATCTACCTGTACAGCATATTTCGTTACTTGATCATCGAGACCTTTTCCACCTGTGTGATATGGTTCCCGATTTTCAGCCGTGCGAAATAGACGCCGCTGGACACATGCCTACCCGCGGTGTCAGAGCCGTTCCAGGCGAACTGGTACGGCCCGGCGACCAATTGCTCGTTCACGAGCGTGATCACCGCGCGTCCCTGCAGATCGTATATGACGAGTTCCACCCGAGCATCGATATTCAGCGCGAAGCTGATTTCGGTTTTCGGATTGAACGGATTCGGCGCTATGGAAGTGATGCGACCCGGTCCCGGAACATCCTGCATATCCACCCCGGAAGGGTAGAAAACATATGCTCTGGGATCATGTGGTTCGCAACTCTCCACCCTGAGTTCCCCGAAGCAGACCTGGCCATAGGTATCCCACATATCCCAGGGAGCTTCCGTGGAAACCAATTCCACCACCTGCAGACCATTCGCCGTGACGGCGAAACTGGTCTGGTACCAGATCTCCGCAGTCAGAGAATTGCCGGTGTATGAATAATCCGGCGTGGCGGGACGGGTTCCTCCCGGTGGGTAGATGTATACATCGAAGGAGTCGCTCGCCAGCCCATCGAGATGGTGCATGGTCAGGCATTTGGTCTCTTCGGCACAATAACCGAAGTCCATCTCGATCGTCGCCCAGGTGTCATTGTCCTCGGGCGCATAGATGGGACGGCACTGTTCGACGCCACCATAATTGCCACCGGAGGTCTGGGGTTCGA
>JAUVII010000296.1 GCA_030592845.1 Candidatus Krumholzibacteriia bacterium
CCGAGGACAGCGGCAAGTCTCTCGAGGTCGTCTACCATGTCGAGCGACGGGAAAAAAGCGCCTACGCGGGCGACCCGCAGGAAGCCCATAAGCACCTGCAACCGGAACGGATGGTTCCATCGGACGCCACCATCCAGGCGGCCGCCGAAAAGGCCGTCGAGGGTCGGCAAAGCGACCTGATGCGTGCGCGGGCCCTGTACGATCACGTGATGGACCAGATGCAATACAAGAAGTTCGGCGAGGGCTGGGGCCAGGGCGATGCCGTGTTCGCCTGCAGCACGCTCTACGGCAACTGCACCGACTACCACGCCTATTTCATCGGGCTGGCGCGTTCGGTCGGCATCCCGGCGCGGTTCGCCATCGGCGCCTCGATCCCCTCCGCGAGGAATGACGGCGGAACCGACGGTTATCATTGCTGGGCGGAATTCTACGCCGACGGCAAGTGGTGGCCGGTCGATATCAGCGAGGCGGACAAGTTCAGCGCGTTGAGCATGTATTTTTTCGGCCACCATCCGGCCAACCGCTTCGAGTTCAGCCACGGCCGCGATCTGATCGTCGATCCCGGTCCCGTTTCCGGACCCATCAACTTCCTGGCTTATCCGCTGCTGGAAATCGACGGCCAGGCGCAAATGGTCAAAAGCGTGTTTTTGTTTCAGCGGGAGGCTGCCGGCGAAGAGAGTTAAGCCGGCACCCACCCTTCAAACGGGCGCGTGCCGGCAAATAGAATCGACCTGCATCAGGGCGCCGTCAGGCGCCCTATTTGCATATCTCCCAGTGGTCCACCACCCAACAGAACTCGAAGATGATATCCGCGATCCTCGGTTCGAAGAAGAAAGTGCGTTCCATTTCAGCCAGAGTGTAAACCCTTTCCAGAGTAACTCCGTGGACCGTTGCGGATGCCCGGAAAAGTTCCTGCCCGTTGTACACGCTGAAGCCAGCCATGGTCTGGGCATTGTAGACACCATCGCTCCGGGTGAAACCGGACACCGGCCCCACCGAGCCAAGATGTCCGTCGCAGTGGACCTTGCTGTAGTTCACCGTGACCGGAATCGAATCGGCGGGGGCTAACCCGTGCCTGACCATGACGTGTGCCATGAGATAGACGTCGCTGTGGCCGGTGATCACCGTTTCCTCGCAGGTGGCCAGACGCATGGTGACCGTGGCTCCCTCTTTGTCGGTACAGGGAACATCACCCTTGGAATTGATGAGCACGACCTTGACCTTATTCTGCGAACCCGTCCCGAAACCGGGAATCATCACCGATTCCCCTGCTTCGGCCACTCCGGCCGCACCCCAGGGCCCTGTCATGGTGGAAGATTTGTAGACGAAGGCCTCAACGTAGGATGGAGTGGCGCCGCCCACATCGATGACCAGGAAATGGGGCGGTGACGGGTTTGTCGGCCAGGTATTCAAGTCGATGGCGGCAAGGATCGGGTGGGCGGAAAGGTCCATCGCCTGGAAACGGAAGTCTTTTTTTGTCCGGGTCTTCGTAAGAATTCCGGTTTCCGTCGGTGGGGTATTCCAGCCGGAATGGCCGGTTCTGCCGGTGGCGAAATCCCGGGCAAACTGACGGAATTCGAAATTCAGATAACTGTCCCGGTCCAGCAGGGCCTCGTTAACGGCGTGGACTCCGGCCCCGGGAATGTCGGGATTCTCGGCGACCTTCCGGTTTATCTCCAGCACCAGGTCCTGGTCGTATTTGTCCGTCAGCCAGGTCAGAAAGGCCCCGGCCCCGTACCCGACATCCGCGGTATTTGCTTCCAGTCCCTTGGACATGAAGTTGGCGTTGACGTTCTGAATGTCCGCCACGTAGTCGGCATTGACCAGCAGCACCGGCTCGAACCAGATGGAGCAGGCCTCGGACAACCATCTGTGGCTGTAGCCGAAATAGTGACCGCAGTTTCCGTAACCCTGCTGGAACAGGTGGAAAAGTTCATGTCCCGCGCTGACCAGCCGTTCATCTCCCTGCAGGGACGGATCGATCTGGAGCTGGGAAAACTCCAGCCCGAACTTGCTTTGGATGAAGTTGCCGTCGGATCCGGGAATCGGGACCGCCTCGACCCTTATACTCGACAAACGGTGCAGCTCGTATCCCATTCCTTCCAGTTTCGCCTTGGCCGTGGCCAGATTCTCCAGCAATCCGTCGATCCACGCCTGGTCCACCTCGCCTGCCATCCATCTTACGGTGAAATCATCGTTGGAGGCGTGAAGCAGATTGTGCTGGGCCCGTGTGACGATGAAATCAACGTCGGTGGAAAACTTCTGCTGCGGATCGATCTGATCGGCATAGATGTGCGGTGGGATCGTCGCCCTTATGACACCGGCGGCTCCGTCCACAACGGTATCCAGCAGGGGCCAACCGGCAGGGACGGGATCCGGTTCGTCATCCAGGAAGACATCTTCCTCGAAATAGACGATGAAGGATTCGTCACCCTTGAAAGCGGCCGGATCGAAGGGCAGTTCGATGGTCAGGGGCGCGGAGAATTCCGGAAGCCCGGAAAAACGGTAGACGTCGGTAGTGGAACCCAGCCGCGAATCCAGCAGGGGATGATCGGCCGCTGACGCGGCGCTCACAACCACGGTCGCTTCGGTGGTGAAAGCGCCCGCGGGAATAATGAGGTTGAAGTCGTCACCGGTTAAAGTGCCCCCGCCCATGCCGATGGTTTCTTCCATCACGGTGGACCACTTGGGTTCCTGCGGCGCGACCGGATCGTCGGAGCCGCCGCAGCCGATGAAGAGTGGTACAAAAAGAAAAGTGGAAAAAATCAGCAGAAGCCTGATGGCGGACGAATTTCTTGCTGTATTCCTCATGCTTCCCTACCTCCCAAAAAGACTTTGTTGAAATCTCGTTATTAATTGTAACTTATTCTGGGAGTTATGTCTGCACGAATATCGGGGGTCTCTCAACAACAGGTTTGGCCGCACGCAAAACATGATTCCATAGGGAACGGAATATTTGGTCAGGGCTTCAAAACACCACCGGAAAAATCAGAGAAACGACCAGACCGAGCCGTCGGGACCATCCTGCACACCCACACCCAGGTCCGTGAGTTCCTCGCGGATGCGGTCGGCGGCTTCCCAGTCCTTGTCGCCGCGGGCGGTGGTCCTCTTGACCAGAAGATCCTCCACATGGGCTA
>JAUVII010000353.1 GCA_030592845.1 Candidatus Krumholzibacteriia bacterium
AGGCGGCGGACCTCGCCTTCCATTTCCGTATCACCGCTGGCCAGGTTATGGGCCTTTTCCAGGTTCCGGAAGGCGGAACCGCGGCGGCTGCCGAGGAGATTGACCCGGCCCAGGGCGTAATAGGCAATCGCGTCGAAAGGATTGTTGCGGATAACATTTTTGGCCAGCTTTTCGGCCGACACAAATTTTCTTTTCCCCGCCAGACAGACAGCGATATATGCTTGGCATTCCTTGTGGTCCGGAACCCGTTCCAGGGCCTGCCTCAGATACATCTCCGCATCCATGTGGCGGTCCTCCTCGATCAGGCGTTTGGCCCTGCGCACCATCTCGGCAGCAAATTCCATATCCACTTCCCTCGAGGTGGAATAGGTCATACCTTGGTGAATCTTTTGACCTGGTGTCATCAGGGTATTCTTGGAACCGGACATGACATCTCCCGTATCGCGAAAACCATCCATGCCCCGGCGGGGACCATACCCCGACGCGGAGACCCTGGATAAATTTTATCGACCGAAGTTATGAGTATTTAAGAGTTTTCTGGTCCCAGGGGCCATCCCGGCAACTATTTCCGTTTCCGGGATGGAGTTCGACAATGGGAAACCATCTAAGTAGTTTCCCGCAAAGGGTTCATGTGATATCCTTATTGTCTGAAAGGAAATATGGAGGGAATTTCATTTCCTTTCTATCGCCCGACACTGTGGCAGCCCCATACTGGCAACCGGGCCGGCGGTCACAGGAGGAATCATGAATCCAGGCAGCGGTCTCCCCAGGGAATGGGGCCCGTACGAACAGTTGTTCGTTCGCTATGACGAGGACCTGAAAGCCTTGTGGTATCACTTGGCTCCGAAGTCGCGTCCCTGTTTCAATCTGGACCTGTTGAGCGAATTACGGGAATTCCAGAAAAAGATAAAAATGGTCAATCACGCCCACGACGCGGGCGTCGATTCGGTGCCGATCCGGTACACCATCATCGCCAGCAGCGTACCCGGGGTTTTCAACCTTGGCGGTGACCTGCAACTCTTTTCCAAGTTGATCCGGGATGGCGACAAGGACGGATTATTCCATTACGCCAAATCCTGTATCGATGTCCTGTTCCCCAACTCCGTAAACTTCCATATGCCCCTGACCACCATCTCACTGGTTCAGGGCGATGCCCTGGGTGGCGGTTTCGAAGCGGCCATTTCGAGCAACGTGGTCATCGCTGAAAAGAGCGCGAAGTTCGGACTGCCCGAGGTGCTGTTCAACCTGATCCCGGGCATGGGCGCCTACAGTTTCCTGATGCGCCGAACCGGCCCCGAAATCGCGGAAAAAATTATCATGAGCGGCGAGTTGTTGACCGCCCAGAAGATGCACAATCTCGGCCTTGTCGATGAAGTGGTCGAAGACGGCCAGGGTGAAGAGGCCGTGGCCCGTTTCATCCAGCGCCACAGGAAACGCGGTAACGCCCACGCGGCCATGAGCAGGATCAGGAAATGCATCAATCCGGTAACCTATGAGGAGCTGATCGAGATCACGAAGATCTGGGTCGACGCCGCCCTGAAGCTCACCAGCCGCGATCTGCGTATGATCGAACGCCTGGTCCAGGCGCAAAATCGCCGGTCCGGAATCCGGAAAACCGAACCGAAGGCCCTCGAAGGGCTTGGTTGACAGGCTGCTGGGGAAATCTTGTCAGCCGGTGGCAACCGGCTGATGGATCACCGAATTGATGGCCTTGACCACCTCGGATAGCCGCAGTGGTTTGCTGAGGTGCACGTTCATGCCCACGGCAAGACATTTATCGGCGTCGGATTTTGCGGCCTCCGCCGTCAGTGCCAGAATCGGCACATCCTTCCGGTCATCGGTGCGGCTTCGAATGGCTTCGGTGCAGTCGTAACCGTTCATGATCGGCATCCGCACGTCCATGAACACCAGATCGTATTTGTTCCTGTTGAACAGATCGAGGGCTTCCGCCCCGTTTTCCGCGATATCCACGCTGATTCCGATCCGCTCGAGCATGCTCTTGACGACCACCTGGTTGAACTTGTTGTCTTCGGCGACCAGGCCCCGTAATCCGAAATCGGGAAGGTCTCCCGCAACCG